>DATHPF010000445.1:0-35105 GCA_035484155.1 Streptosporangiaceae bacterium | reverse complement strand
GTGATCGGGCCCGCTTTCTGGAACGTCAGCACCAGCTTGATGGTCGTGCCGCTCACCAGCGGCCGGGTCAGGTGCGTGAGGACGACCTGCGGCCGCGGGCCGGTGAAGAAGACCGGGTGGCCGATGTCCACCGGCACGCTGGCTGGCAGCGTCACCGACGTGGCGGTGCCGGGCGCGCTGATGCTGGTCAGCGTGTCCGGCGTGCCGTTGTTCACCAGCGCCAGGAACAGGCTGGCCGACTGACCCTTGGCGATGTCGCGGCCAAGCGGCGCGCCGAGGACGAACACGTTCCTGATGGCGAGGTTGCCGACCGCGGTACCGGAGGCGTCTGTCGGGTAGTGAAAGTCGAGCGTCGGCGCGTTGTTGCCAGCCTCGCAGCCGGCCAGGACCGGAATAAGCGCGGCGACCGCTACGAGCGCGAGCCGCCGCGGCACAGTCCTACCCCAGCCGCTCCCGATCACCGCGTGCTCCCCTCGTCGTGAGGACGTCCCTAAGACGTCGCAAAGCGTAGCCATAGCGCGGGCTCAGGCTGCCGCCGGCCCGGCCGTAAGACCTGGGCCACGTCGGTGCTGGCGCACGCTGCGGGACGGCCACGGCCCGCGACGCCGACGATTCTGCCAGGCCGGCGGTGTCAGTGCGTGAGATAGCGGATCAGGGTGGTCGGGTCGTCGTCTGAGCGGAGCATGGTGGCGTAGCCGACCTTGCTAGTGCCGATCACGATGGCTGCAAGTCCGTCGGCCGGCAGGCTCTCCTCGACGGAGTCGCGCAGCAGGCCGTCGGCATCAAGGGCCAGGGTGGCCTGCGCGCGCTGGCTGCTGGGCAGAGTTCGGTACAGCCCATCGACGGCGGCCTCCGTGCTGCCGGTGTAGACGAGATACGGGCGTGCGTGCGCCCCGGTGGCGACGTGGATGATCCAGGACACGGCTGGCGTGCAATTGCAGTTCGCCGGAATGAGTACCAGGGCCGCTCGCCTCAGATCCTGTACCTGCCTGGGAAGCTGCGCGGCGACCACCATCGTGGCGTCTGGCAACACGCCGGGCACGACGTCCGGCTTCGGCGCTCCCGCGGCCTGCGCGGCGCCCGACGCCCCTGCGCTGCCCGCCCCCGACGCTGCTCCGCTCGTTGCGGCACCGCTCGCAGCGCCGCTGCTGGCGGCCGATGGCCGCGCCGCTGCTTTCCCGCCAGCCGGGCCCGGCAGGATCTGGTCCGAGGTGGCGGTGAACACGGTCAGCAGGGTCCCGGTGATCAGGGCCAGGATGAGGCAGCAGGCCAGCAGCGGCAAGAGGATGCCGTCCCTGGCAAGCGAACCGCGTAGCCGGCGACCGCGCTGCTGCCGTCGCCAGGCCCGCTGCTCCCGGTAGTAGGCCTGCACGTCACGGTCGAGGTCCCGCGCGTCGTCGGGGACCTCGAGGTCGACCGGTGGCAGGCCAGTATCGTCCCGTTCCGGTTCGCCGCCTGGGTTCACGCTTACCTCTCCGACAGGAGCGAACGTCTAATCTCAGTATGGGCCAGGGGCCGGCGTCGCGACGAAGCCCCGTCCTCCCTCGTATGCCCCGGATGGCCACTCAGCGCACTCGGCGCGCTACGCCACGCCGCCGGGCAGCTCGCCGGGCAAAATTGGATGCCTGCAACTGCGCCATTGACCTGCACCTTTGCCGCTAACGACGGCTAATCGCCCGTGCTACACGTGGTAAGCTTGGGTTCAGCGGAAGGGGTACATGCCACATGTCATTCAAGGTCGGCGACACCGTCGTCTACCCCCATCATGGGGCTGCTCGGATCGAGGAAATCGAAACCCGTGTCATCAAGGGTGAAGATAGGACCTACCTCGTGCTCAAGGTCGACAAGGGCGACCTGACTGTGCGTGTTCCCGCAGATAACGCTGAGCTAGTCGGCGTCCGGGACGTGGTCGGGCAGGAAGGGCTGGAGCGCGTATTCGAAGTACTGCGCGCCCCGTATACCGAAGAGCCGACCAACTGGTCCCGGCGGTACAAGGCCAACCTGGAGAAGCTCGCTTCTGGCGATGTCAACAAGGTCGCGGAGGTCGTGCGTGATCTGTGGCGCCGCGACCGTGAGCGCGGCCTGTCGGCTGGCGAGAAGCGGATGCTGGCCAAGGCCAGGCAGATCCTCGTCAGCGAGCTTGCCCTCGCCGAGAAGACGAACGAGGACAAGGCTGAGGCCCTGCTCGACGAGATTCTCGCCTCCTGACCGCTGTGCACTGGCCTCATAACCACTGCGCCTCCTGACCAGCATGCCCCAGACCGTCGGCCTGCTGCCGCGAGTCGGCGTCGGCGTCGATGTTCATCCGGTCAGTGCAGGCCGCCCGCTGTATCTTGCTGGCCTCCTGTGGCCAGGCGAGGACGGCCTGACCGGCCATTCTGACGGCGATGTCGCAGCGCATGCCGCGTGCAGCGCGTTGCTGTCCGCCGCCGGCCTCGGCGATCTGGGCAGCCAGTTCGGGACCGACCGCCCGCAATGGGCGGGCGCTTCGGGGGCTGCGCTGCTGGCCGAGACGGCCAGGCTGACGGCTGCTGCCGGTTTCTGTATCGGGAACGTGGCCATTCAGGTCATCTGTAATCGTCCGCGAATCTCGGCCCGCCGCGCCGAGGGCGAGCAAGCGCTCTCGGCCGCGCTCGGCGGCGCTTCGGTGAGCCTGGCGGCGACCACCTCGGATGGCCTCGGTCTTACTGGCCGCGGCGAGGGCATCGCCGCCATCGCCACGGCGCTGCTCGGCTCGGGCGGCTAGCCGGCGGGCGGCGTCGGCGAACTCCACAACCGGTGGAACACCGGCATGTCCGGGTCGTCGGGCCCAGCATCGCCGTAATCCGCAGCTGGCGATGGGTCGGCGGGATACGGCGTGCTGCCTTCGGCTGGCTCGCTGACACCTTCGTCGGTGCTCGGGTCGTCGGGTGCAAGGTCGGACTCGTAGGCCAGCTCATCGGGCGCGATCATGTCGGTGTCAAGGCCGGTGTCGGTGTCGATGCCGGTGTCAGCGGCCACGGCCGGACCCGGCCCGGGCGGTGCGGTGGGCACCGGAGCGGGCTGTACTGGAGAGAACTGGACCGGAGCCGGCTGCACCGTGCTGACCGCACGCCGGAGCCTGGCGTGCCGGAGCATGGCGAGTAGCAGCACGAATGCGATGAGTACCAGTACCCAGGGCAGCACGGCCGCGGTAATCGCGGTGGCCTGGTGCGGCAGCCGCCGACCAGCCGCGTGCAGTGCGTCGGCACCCGCCGCGGCGGCCAGGACGACCAGCAGCGTCAGCCAGGCGAGCAGTCTGCTGGGCAGTCCCGCCCCCCGCAGCGCGAGGACGGCGGCAAGAACGATGACCAGCATCGCGTCGAGTAGCAGCGGGTAGCCCCTGGCGAGCCGTGGCGTGATGCCGGCCTCCAAGGCGACCGCGCGGATAGCCGAATACGACAGCACGAAGGTGGCAGCCGCCAGCGCGGCGAGGCCCAGCCAGACGGCCGCCAGGGCCAGGATCCGCAATGCCCGCGGTGCCTTGTCCGGCGGTGCCGGGCCGACTTGGGCAGCGCCGGTCAGCATCTCGTCTGTCCCTGCAGTCTGCACGCTCATCGGCTTGCTGGATCCTTCCATACGGTGCCGGTTCGGACCGTGCAACCTAATAGTCACGAAACAGACGTGCCGTTAGCAAGCAGGCGGGTATCGAGCCTGTGGGCGAGTCGCGGGAGAATGGCATCGGAGTGGCACCACAGGGTGCGGGACCGCGCCGCCTCGCGAGCGAGGGCGCCTGGCCCGCGATGGCGGCGTCAAAGGAGACGAGCATGCCGTACTACCGGGTGGCCGGCGAGATACCGCGGAAGCGTCACACCCGCTTCCGGGGTCCGGCGGGGAACCTATACGCCGAGGAGCTCATGGGCGAGGAGGGCTTCGTCTCCGACTCCTCGCTGCTTTACCACGAGCACCCGCCGACGGCGATCGTGAAGAGCGAGGCGCTGGCCGACGCGGCCAGCGAGGCGCCGCTGGTACCTAACCACCCGCTGCTGCCGCGCCATTTCCGCACGCAGGACCTGCCCGCCGGCGGAGATCTGGTGCTCGGCCGGCAGCTGATGATGGCCAACGACGACGTGCGGATTTCCTTCGCGGCCGCCGCCGCTGATTCTGATCTGTACCGGAACTCCTCCGGAGACGAGGCCGTCTACCTGCGGTCGGGATCGGCGACGTTCGAGTCGGTCTACGGCACGATCCACGCGGGCGCCGGGGACTACGTGATCGTGCCGCGCGGCACCATCCATCGCTGGCGGCCGGCGAGCGACGGTGTGCACGCGCTGGTCATCGAGGCGCGGGGGCACATCAGGCCGCCCCGCCGGTACCTGTCGCAGTTCGGCCAGTTCCTGGAGCACGCCCCGTATAGCGAGCGCGATCTGCGGGGGGCGGACGGCCCGCTGACCGCCGCGGGCGAGGACGTGCCGGTGATTGTCCGGACAGCGGCCGGCCTGACCAGGCTCACCTACGCCTATCACCCGTTCGACGTGGTCGGCTGGGACGGTTACCTGTATCCGTACGCGTTCAACATCGCTGACTTCGAGCCCATAGTGAAGCGGACCCACGCCCCGCCACCTGTCCACCAGACGTTCGAGGGACCGAACTTCGTCATCTGCTCGTTCTGTCCGCGGCCGCTGGACTTCGACCCCGAGGCCGTGCCGATCCCGTACAACCACCACAACGTCGACTCCGACGAGATGATGTACTACGTGGCCGGCGACTACTCGGCCCGCAAGGGCTCTGGCGTCGGCCTCGGCTCGATCACGCTTCATCCGTCCGGGTTTACCCACGGGCCGCAGCCGGGCGCGGTCGAGGCCGTCATCGCTGGCCTCGCCGCGGGCAAGACGTCGACTGACGAGACCGCGGTCATGATCGACACGTTCCGGCCGCTGTACCTAGCCGGCGCCGCTCGGGCGGCCGAGGATCCCGAGTACGCCTGGAGCTGGGCCGGCGCGGCTCGCGGCAATGTCAGTCCGCAGCGTGCCGATCAGGGCCCGGGCTTCTGACTTTCCGCAGTTTGGCCGCCGCCGGCCGGTGCTGGCGGCTAGACCATGATCTTGCCGCCAGCGACGTCAAGTGTGCAGCCCGTGATCCAGGAGGACGCATCGGCGGCGAGGAACAAGGTTGCTGCCGCGACGTCGGCGGGCTGACCGATGCGGCGAAGCGGGAAGCTGGCGCCGAGCGCGGCCCGCTGCTCGGCTGACATCCAGGCACGCATCTTGTCGTTCTCGGTCGCGGATGGAGCGACGCAGTTGACGCGGATGCCGCGTGGCGCCAGTTCGCCGGCCAGATGGCGGGTGAACGCGATGACGCCCGCTTTCGCCGCGGCATACGCGGCCGCCGACTGAGCCGCCTGTCGGGCAGCGGCGGACGACATCGTGACGATCGCGCCGCGGCCGCGCGCCAGCATCACCGGCAGCACGGCGTGCACCGTGTAGAAGACCGAGTTCAGGTCCGTCTCGATGACCTCACGCCAGTGCTCCGGCTGCTCGGTCTCGGTGGGCACGGGCATGCCGCTGCCACCAGCGAACGCGGCCAGGATGTCGGCGGGGCCAAGCTCGGCGGCCACGGTAGCCGCCATGCGCGCTAGGTCGGCAGGCATTGTGCAGTCTGCTGCGGCCCAGATCGCGCGTCCGCCGCGGGCGGCGATGTCGGCTGTGACGGTCGCAAGTGCCGCCTCGTCCCGGCCGATCACAGCCACAGCGGCCCCGTTCGCTGCGAACGCGGCGGCCGTCGCCGCCCCGATCCCGCGCGAGCCGCCGGTGACGACGGCGACTTTGCCAGCGAGATCCGGATAGCTGCCGACCGTGGCAAGTGCGGGCGCTGGCTGGCTGGTGTCGTTCATCTCGCATCCTTTCGCATGGCCGCTCCAAAGCTTAGATAGCTAAACGTTAGACGTCAAATAATGGGCACGAGGGTGACCGGCTGCGCTGCGCCGGCGCGGTCTGGACCCGGCGAGTCGGCGCGCGGCGGAGCCGCTTTAGCCGCAGGCGGCCGGGAGCGGTCGAGTAAGCGGGGTGCGGCCGATCGCCGCCAGCACCATGGCGATCACCGCCGGGCTGCTAGGGAGCTGGGTGTGGCTCAGCTTCAGCGCGGGGCAGACGGTCTGGACGGCCACGTCGATCGCACCAGGCAGCCGCGCTGAGTCAGGCGGCGTCACGACGATGTCGTCGGTGCTCCAGAGCGACAGCCACGGTGGCAGCCCGGCCGGACTCGCGACATCGAGGCTGGCCAGCAGCGAGCTGCCAGGCACGAGCTGCCGGCAGGCAGCCGGGCACTCGCCCGGCAGCAGTTCCTGCGCGATCGCGGCTAGCTGCGTGCCGTGGAACGGCGAGCCGAGCGTGATGATTCGCCTGGCCCTGGCAGCGCCGTCGTCATGCCGTGCCCACAGCAGCGCCACAACGCCCCCAGCGGAGTAGCCGATCACATCGACGGACGGCGCGCCGCGACGCAGGGCACGGTCGACGGCGGCATTGAGCACGGCCGCGTCCGCGATGAGGCTCCCGGTGCCGGTTCCTGGCAGCTTTAGGACGGTGGCTGGCCGGCCGCTGACGCGGATCCGGCTGGCCAGCACGTTCAGTGAGCCGGTGTCGCCGCCATACCCAGGCACGAGCAAGACTGGGCCTGGCCGGTCCTGGGCCGGTCCCGCTGGCCGCGCGGACCTGGCCGGCCTGGCCGCCTGCGCGGCATGCAAGCGCCGGGCCGGCGAAGTGGCAATCCCGGATGCCGCCACGATCCCAGCGGCGGCTGCGGCGATGACCACCACGAGGCCGACAGTGGTGACGACGAAGCGGCGGCGCCCGGACAGGGCGGCAAACCAGGGGCCGAGGCTGCTGCGCAGTCGCTCGCCAGGCCTGCCCATGCACCCACCGTAAGGGACTGGACGGAGCCAGCTGCCAGCCCGCGTGCTGGCGCGGGCAGCTGGGTACCGCAAAGATGAGGACGCGAGCCAAGCCCCGAGCCAGTTCCGGCCGGGTGAACCGACGAGAGGAGAGGACCTCATGACAGGCCTGCCGGAGCGCGCACGGGAGCTCATCGACGGCCCTAACTTTGCGACCGTCTCGACGATCCAGCCTGACGGTGCGCCGCAGGCGAGCGTCGTCTGGATCAAGCGCGACGGCGACGACGTGCTGTACTCGACGGTCAAGCACCGGCGAAAGTACCTGAACCTGCTGGCCGATCCTCGCACCAGCCTGGTGATCTACGAGGCCGCCAACCCGTACGAGTACCTCGAGATCCGCGGCACCGTGACGGTCACCGAGGACCCGGATGGGTTGCTGATCGAGGAGCTGGCCCGCAAGTACACCGGCGAGGCATTCCAGGATGCGCCGGGGAATCAGCGGGTGATCGTCCGGGTGAGCCCGTCACACGTCGTCATCGGCGGCTGAGCGGGACGCACCGGCCGGCCCGCGCCCGCCCGAGCCGGCCCGCCCTGCACTAGCCAGCACGGGCTTGGCCGCGCGCATCCCGTAACCTTGGGCCGTGACGCTTCGCCTGCATGACACTGCTACGCGCTCGGTGCGCGAGTTCTCCCCGCTCCAGCCAGGGAAGGTCTCGCTGTACCTGTGCGGCGCTACGGTGCAGGCGCCACCACATATCGGTCATATCCGGTCCGGCGTCAACTTCGACATCCTGATCCGATGGCTGCGGGCGTCCGGTTACGACGTGACCTACTGCCGGAACGTCACCGACATCGACGACAAGATCCTGCGCACCGCCGCGCAGGAAGGGGTTCAGTGGTGGGCAGTTGCCGAGCGCAACCAGCGCGCCTTCACGCGCGCCTACGACGCCCTCGGCTGCGAGCCTCCGGACGTGGAGCCGCGTGCGACCGGCCACGTTCCCGAGATGATCATCCTCATGCAGAGGCTGATTGATGCTGGCCACGCGTACGCGTCGCAGGGTGACGTGTACTTCGATGTCACGTCGCTCCCTGAGTACGGTGCGCTGTCGGGCCAGCGGCTCGATCACATGCGCGCGGCCGATGACACCGACGACGACAGCGCCAAGCGCGACCCGCGCGACTTCGCGCTGTGGAAGGGCGCCAAGCCGGGGGAGCCCACGTGGCCGACGCCGTGGGGTCCCGGCCGGCCTGGCTGGCACCTGGAGTGCTCGGCGATGTCGACCAAGTACCTCGGCCCGACATTCGACATCCACGGCGGTGGCCTGGACCTGATCTTTCCGCACCATGAGAACGAGCTGGCGCAGTCACACGCGGCCGGGGACGGATTCGCGCGCTACTGGGTGCACAACGGCCTGGTCCGGATCGGCGGCGAGAAGATGAGCAAGTCGCTCGGCAACTCCCTGCTGGTCGATGCCATGATCAACCGGGTCCGGCCGGTAGAGCTGCGTTACTACCTGGGCCAGGCGCACTATCGCTCAGAGCTCGACTACTCGCCCGAAGCCCTCGCCGAAGCCGTGACCGCCTACCGGCGGCTGGAGGGCTTCGTCATCAGGGCCACCGAGCTTGTCGGCAGCGAGGGCGCGGTGCCTGACCTGGTCAAGGTCAGTAGCTCGTCGCTGCCGGCGGCGTTCGGCGCGGCCATGGACGATGACCTGGCCGTGCCGCAGGCGCTCGCGATCGTGCACGAATCTGTCCGGGACGGGAACGCGGCGCTGGCGGCCGGCGACGCGGCGGGAACGGCGAAGCGCCTTGCCGAGGTCAGGGCCATGCTGGCGGTGCTCGGGCTCGATCCGCTCGGGCCGCCCTGGGTCGCCGGGCAGGCGGGCGGTGACCTGCGCCCGGTGGTCGACGCGCTGATCGGCGTCGCGCTCGAGCAGCGCCAGGCGGCGCGGGCGCGCAAGGACTTCGGCGCCGCCGACGCCATCAGGGATCAGCTGCTCGAGGCGGGCGTGGTAGTCGAGGACACCCCGCGTGGTCCGCGCTGGGAGCTGCGGTCATGACCGGGCGAGCGGGCAGCGGCGGCGGCCGGACCAAGTCAGGCAAGCCGCGGCCGGGCACCGGCGGGTACGGCAAGCGCAAGCTCGAAGGCAAGGGCCCGACGCCGCCCGCCGAGATGCGGACCGGTCACCCGGCGCAGCGCCGCGCGACAGCGCAGGCAAAAAAGGCGGCGCTAGACAAGCCGACCGGCCGGTCCGCCTCCCCGCAGAGCCGGTCCGGTTCGCCGCAGAGCCGGTCCGGTGCACCGCAGAGCGGCGGCGCGCGATACCGCGACGCGCCCGCCGGGATGGCAGTCTCCGGCCGCCGGAGCGATGGCCGCGCTGGGCAGGCACGGGGCGCTGGCGCGTCCGTGGCTGAGCTAGTGGCCGGCCGCAACTCGGTTCTTGAGGCGCTGCGAGCGCGCGTCCCGGCGACTGCGCTGCACGTCGGACCGCGACTCGACAGTGACGAGCGCATCGGACAGGCCGTGATGCTGGCCGCCGACGCGGGCATCCCGGTGGTGGAGGCAGGCCGCGCCGAGCTGGACCGGCTGACCGGCGGCGCAATCCACCAGGGCCTGGCCCTGCGGATCAAGCGCTACTCCTACGCTGACCCGGCCGACCTGGTGCAGGTTGCCAGGGCGGCGGGCCAGCAGCCGCTCATCGTCGCGCTGGATGGCGTCACCGACCCGCGAAATCTCGGTGCGGTCGCGCGGTCGGTGGCCGCATTCAGCGGGCACGGCATCCTGGTGCCGTCCCGGCGGTCAGCGGGCGTTTCCGCCGGGTCCTGGAAGGCTTCCGCAGGCGCGCTCGCCAGGGTGCCAGTCGCGCAGACCGCGAACCTGACCAGGGCGCTTACCGCTTACCAGGAGGACGGCTTGTTCGTCGCCGGCCTGGATGCCAGCGGGTCGGTGGATGTCGGCGAGCTCGAGCTTGCCGACTCGCCGCTCGTCCTCGTTGTGGGCTCTGAAGGCAAGGGACTGTCCCGGCTGGTCGCGCAGCGCTGCGATGTCGTGGCGCGGATCCCGATCACTGGGCCCGCCGAGTCGCTCAACGCCGGCATCGCGGCGAGCATCGCGCTGTACGCGGTCTCGCAGCGCCGCGCACGCCCGGTCTGAGGGCCGCCGGTCCGGGCTGAGGCGCGCTGCCCCTGCGTCTGGATTGGCGCACGCCTAAGGTGGAGCGGGGGAGGGAGTCGTGCCATGGACCCTCGCGATCCCGCCTGGACGAGCCAGCCCGATCCGCCGGAACCTGCGGCGGCGGCCGCGCGCGCCCGGCTGGTGACCGAGCTGCGCCACCGCGGCAGCGGCCTCAGCAGGTCGGTGCAGGACGCGTTCGCTCGGGTGCCGCGGCACGTCTTCGTGCCCGAGGTGGGCGCGGCCGCCGCTTATCGCGACGAGGCCTTCGTCATCAAGTACGGACCGGACGGCATGCCGGTGAGCTCGTCGTCGCAGCCCGCGATGATGGCGATCATGCTGGACCAGCTCGGCCTCCGCCCGGGCCACCGAGTGCTGGAGATCGGGACCGGCAGCGGCTATAACGCGGCCGTGATGGCGGCCGTGGTCGGCCCCTCGGGCGAAGTCGTCAGCGTTGATATTGACGCGGACCTCGTAGCGCGCGCGCAATCGAGCCTGGCTGCGGCCGGGTACGGCGAGGTGACGGTGCGATGCGCCGACGGCGGCTTCGGTGACCCGGCGGGGGCGCCATTTGACCGGATCATCGTGACGGCGGGTGCCTGGGACATCGCGCCTGCCTGGCTTGATCAGCTTGGGCCTGGCGGACGCCTGGTCCTGCCGCTCTCGGTGCGAGCTATTCAGCTGTCGGTAGGGCTCGAGCGGGTCGGCGAAGCCTGGCGCAGCACGTCGGCCTGGCGGTGCGGGTTCGTGCGGATGATGGGCGCCTTCGCCGGCCCAGAGCGGGTGCTGGCGCTGGACGAGCCGCGGGCGCTGCTCCTGCAGATGTCAGACGGCAGTCAGGTGGACGGGCCGGGGCTCCAGCGCGCGCTCGGCGGATCCGCGACGGACGTACCGGTCAACGGCCCGCTTGTCGGCCTGGCCGACCTCCCCGATCTCGATCTGTGGCTCTCTGTCATGAGCACTGACCTGGTTCGGCTCATCATCCTTGCCGCGCCCGGCGGCTGGCTGCGGCTGGCACCGCTGCTACCCGTGGGCGGGCTCGTGACGCACGCGACGGACCCTGACCAGCTCGGTGTCGGGTTGCTATTGCCAGCTGAGCTCGCCAGCGGCGGCGCGCCCCGGCCGGGCCTGCCGGGGGCCGTCTTCTCCGGGTTCGGGCCAGGCGGCCCGGCCGTGGCGGCCCGGCTGGCAGAGCAGACCGGGCAGTGGGCGGCTCTCGGGCGTCCCGGCGCGCGGGATATGCGGCTGACCGTCTGGCCGGCCACGGCCGAACCGCCAGCGGGGGCGGACGCGCCGGGCAGTCTCGTACTGCGTCGGCCGAGCGTGACGATCGAGGTCGGCTGGCCGCCGGGCTAAGCCGGTCTCGCCTCCTCGCCGTCGGCCAGCAGCGGCGCAGGACCTACGATCAGGGGATCTGGCCGGCCGACGAGCCGATCGTCCTTACCCGCGTACGACGCCCGGTACAGCACGTAGCGCATCGCCTCCAGCCGTGCGCGTCTCTTGTCGTTGCTCTTAACGACGGTCCACGGGGCGTCGGCGAGGTCGGTGTAGAAGAACATCATTTCCTTGGCATCGGTGTACTCATCCCACTTGTCCAGCGACGCCAGGTCGATCGGGCTGAGCTTCCAGCGCTTGACCGGGTCATGCTGGCGGTGGATGAATCGCCGTAGCTGCTCGGCGCGGGAGACGGAGAACCAGAACTTGGTCAGGCTGATGCCGTCCCTGGCGAGCATCCGCTCGAACTCTGGCGCCTCCCGCAGGAACTCCATGCACTCATCGGGCCGGCAGAAGCCCATCACGCTTTCCACCCCGGCCCGGTTGTACCAGGACCGGTCGAACATCACCATCTCGCCGGCGGCGGGCAGGTGCGCGATGTACCGCTGGAGGTACCACTCCGTCTGCTCCCGGTCGGTGGGCTTCTCCAGGGCCACGATCCGGGCCCCGCGCGGGTTCAGGTTCTCGGTGAAGCGCCTGATCGTGCCGCCCTTGCCGGCTGCGTCGCGACCCTCGAAGACGATGACCAGGCGGCCTCCAGTGGCCTTGACGTGGTGCTGGAGCTTGAGCAGCTCAATCTGCAGGCTGCGCTTGGCCTCCTCGTACTTAGACCGCCCAAGGCGCTCCTCATACGGGTAATCCTGGCGCCAGGTCTCGGCTACTTTGCCGTCGCGCTGAACCAGCTCCGGGCGGTCCTTGCCCCGCCGGATGCGGTACCCGAGCCGCGCGGCCAGGTCGTCCAGCAGATCCCTGGTGCGCATCTCTGCATGCTTACCGGCCATGGCCAGATCTGCAGGCTGACCGGCTCGCCCGCGCTGTCACCAGCGTGCAGGCGTCCGAGCCAGAACGCCCGTCCCGACCGTACTCACCGCTCCCCCGTTCCCGCGACCGCAGCCGCTGGCGCGGATGCCGTATCGAACGACACGCCGTAAATACCCGCACCCCATGGCCGTACACCCAGCCGTCCGGCGGCGAGCCGGGGGTAACGGAGCCGGATCGGGACCAAGTCGAGATCTTCGGGCAGGCAACCAACGGTTAGCCTTAAACGTCTAGAAATGCGAACAAGTCTTCCCTGGCATTCCTGCCATGCCCTTGGTCGCCTTTTGCGGTTATGGCATCGCGGGTAGTAACAAGAGGTGACCATGAGGCATTCAGTTCAGCGGTGGCTGTTCTGCGCCGGGGCAGTAGCGGCGGTCGGGGCATCGGCGGGCCTGCAGGCAGGCCCGGCCAGTGCGGCACCCGTCACCCCGGCGTCGCGCAGTGCTCCGATCGTGCAGGCTGCACCGGCGGATTCCTACGTGCCGCCAGCGACCAATCTTCGCCTGGGCGAGCACGGGCCGGCGGTCAGGAGCGTGCAGCGGCGCCTGAACCAGCTCGGCTACTACGCCGGGCCCGTCGATGGGCAGTACGGACCTGACCTCGAAGAAGCCGTCTGGGCCTTCAAGGAGGTCCAGGGCCTGCCGTTGAACAACGCGACCGATTCGATCATGGCGCGCCCCTTCTTCAATGCTCTGGTGAACCCCAGGCAGCCCTATGCACAGGACCCCCATGGCGGTCCGAATCGGATCGAGATCAACCAGAACATCGAGGTGCTCGTCCTCTACCGGGACAACGCGCCGTACCTGATCCTGCATGTCTCCACGGGCGCTGGCTG
Organism: Streptosporangiaceae bacterium; assembly: GCA_035484155.1. Taxonomy (GTDB): domain Bacteria; phylum Actinomycetota; class Actinomycetes; order Streptosporangiales; family Streptosporangiaceae; genus JAJYUU01. The sequence continues at coordinate 21,938 of DATHPF010000445.1, read as the reverse complement.
TCTGCCCGGCCAGGGATGTGGCTGGATTACCCCAGATGGCCACTACAAGGCGTTGTCCTACCTTCAAGGCGACATCCAGGTCCCGCTCGGGTTCATGGAGAACCCGGTCTTCTTCATTGGTCGTGCCTACGCCATTCACGGCGGCGATCCGGTGCCGTTTTATCCGGCCTCGCATGGCTGTGTCCGCATCTTCAACGACGCTGTCAACTGGTTCCATAACGACGTTCGCATCGGCGTGACGCAGATCTACGTCTTCGGCACAGCACCCTAGGACGCTCACGGGCTCCCTGATCTGCCCGTTCTGGCCGGTGACCCGGCTGGGACGGGCAGATTCATTGTCACGGCCGGATAAGCTACCCAAAGCCTGGAAATGCCGTCTGGATCGGAGCACGTCATGATGCGTCGGATCGCCATTGCTGCGGTCGCGGCTGCGGCCGCCGCAGGCCTCGCGGCCTGCGGCAGCAGCGGGGGTACCAGTACCACCAGTGCCACCCTGAGCTGCACGTACGCCGGCATCCAGTCCCATCTCTATCAGCACGGGGCGCTGACGGTCGCCACCGACAAGCCCGCCTATCCGCCGTGGTTCTCGGGCAACAACCCGGCCGACGGCAAGGGCTACGAGAGCGCCGTCGCTTACGCGATCGCCAAGCAGCTCGGCTTCAAGCCGTCCCAGGTGCACTGGGCCTACGAGCCGTTTGACGCCTCGTATGCGCCGGGCCCGAAGAAGTTCGACTTCGACGTCAACGAAATTTCCTATACCGCTCAGCGGGCCACGGCCGTGTCGTTCTCCAGTAGCTACTACGACGTCCAGCAGGCGCTTGTTGCGCTTAAGGGCTCGCCGATCGCCACCAGCCACTCCCCGGCGCAGCTCAAGACTTACGTGTATGGCGACCAGATCGGGACCACCAGCCTGGCCTTCATCACCGGCAACATCGAGCCGACGAGCCAGCCGAAGGTGTTCTCCACGCTGAACGACGTCAAGCAGGCGCTGCAGACCCATCAGATCGCTGCCCTCGTCACCGATACGCCCACCGCCCAGTACATCTCGTCCTCCGAGATCCCGAACTCGGTGATGGTGGCGCAGTTCCCGAGTACCGGCGAGCACTACGGGCTCCTGTTCACCAAGGGCAACCCGCTCGTCGGCTGCGTCAACAAGGCGATCGCGACGCTGAAGTCCGATGGCACGCTGGCTGCGCTGCAGAAGCAGTACCTTCAGCTCTACCTGACCGTTCCCACCATCAAGCCGTAGTGGCCACCCGCACTCCCGCAGCTTCGCGATGAGCGGCAACCAGCCTGCCGGTGGTATCAACCGCGACGGTCCGGAGGACGGCTCAGCCATGCTGTCGGCCGGGCTCAGCGCGGGCTCGCCGGCGGCCGGCTTCGGCGCTGTCGGTCGCGGGCCACGGCTGCTGTCCGGTGGCGGCCGCCGCGCCGGGGTCGTGTCAACCCTGAGTACGCTCGTCGTGCTGGGCGCCCTCGTCGCGATCTTTCTGGCGGCCCCCGGCAGCCAGCAGGTCCGGCATACCTTCTTCGACCCGCAGGACATGTGGCAGTCCTTCATCGGCAACCCGAAGAAGGGGTACTACTCGGTCGGCGAGGCTATCTGGCTGAACATCCGGATGTTCCTCGCCGCCGAGGTCCTGATCCTCATCCTGGCCTTGGTGATCGCCCTGATCAGGCAGTCCACCGGTCCCGTGCTGTTCCCGCTGCGCGTGCTCGCCATGATCTACGTCGACTTCTTCCGTGGCGTGCCGCTACTGCTCGTGGTGTATGCGATCGGCTTTGGCCTGCCGGCGCTGCGGCTGTCGTTCATCTCCAACCAGTCCTACGCGGTCTACGGCGTACTGGCCCTCACCCTGTCCTACTCGGCCTACGTGTCCGAGGTCTACCGGGCCGGGCTGAACTCAGTCCACCGCAGCCAGGTCGCCGCGGCACGCTCGCTGGGCCTGACGCACGGGACCGCCATGCGTTACGTGATCTTGCCGCAGGCGCTGCGCAACATTGTCCCGCCGCTGCTCAACGACTTCATCAGCCTGCAGAAGGACACCGCGCTAGTCGGCGTGCTCGGCGCGATCGAGGCTAACCAGGCGGCCCAGATCTACGGCAGCACGGTCTTCAATTACTCGAGCCTGACCGTCGCCGCGATCTTGTTCCTCGTGCTGACCATCCCCCTGGCCAGGTTCACCGACCGGCTGATCGACCGGGACCGCAATCGCCGGCTCGCCGGAGCGGTGACATGACCGCCATCGCGCTTGAGGACGTCTACAAGTCCTTCGGGCCCAACCTGGTCCTGAGCGGCATCAGCCTTGACGTGGCAGCCCACGAGGTCATCTGTCTCATTGGGGCGTCCGGATCGGGCAAGTCGACACTGCTGCGCTGCATCAACTTGCTGGAGCCGATCGACTCGGGCCGGATCAGCCTGCTCGGCCACCAAGTGACCGGGACCGGCATCGACGCTAACCGGGTTCGCCGCCAGGTGGGCATCGTGTTCCAGTCCTACAACCTGTTCCCGCACATGACGGTGCTGCGGAACGTGACACTAGCGCCGATGAAGGCCCTCGGCATGCCGAGAGCGCAGGCGGACGAGCTGGCCAGCGAGCTGCTGGCCAGGTTCGGGCTGGCGGACAAGCAGGCCGAGTACCCCGACCGGTTGTCTGGCGGCCAGCAGCAGCGCGTGGCCATCGTCCGGGCACTGGCCATGCAGCCGCAGGTCATGCTTCTGGACGAGGTGACAAGCGCACTCGACCCCGAGCTCGTCGCTGAGGTGCTGGACGTGATCCGAGAGCTCGCGGACGGCGGCATGACCATGCTGATCGCGACTCACGAGATGGGCTTCGCCCGGGACATCGCGAGCCGGGTCTGCTTCCTTGAGGAAGGCGTGATCATCGAGGAAGCTCCGCCGTCCGAGCTCTTCACCGACCCCAAGGACGAGCGAACCCGCCGGTTCCTGCGGCGCATCGTGGACGCGGGCCGGATGTGACCGGCGCGCGCTAGCGTCGCTTGACCGGGCCCATCGTGATCAGCCGCCACCAGGTGATGACGGCGAAGCCGAGCCCGAGCAGGAGCAGCACGAGCATGTCGGTCAGCCAGGTCCGTGCGTTGTGGTCCCAGAGCGGATCGGTGCCAGCGGCGGCCGGTGCGGTCGGCACCTGCTTCTGTAGCCCTGAGCTCGGAGTGGGGCTCGGGCTCGCCGTCGCGGCGGCCAGGCTGCGGCCGGTGACCTTCGCCACAGTCACCGGGGCTGCCGACGTCAGTGCCGTCACCGAGGGCAGTGCGGTCACCGAGGGCACTGCGGTCACCGATGGAGTGCGGCCACCAGCCGCCGTGGGCGGAATCACCGTGTTGAGGTTCACCGTCGACGCGGTCGCGGCGTAACCCCACCGCGAAGGGGAGAACCAGGAGACCTCTTCCAGGCCGACTTTGCCGTGCAGCGGGAAGATGCCGCCGCTCAGCACGACCTCGAACATGACCACGACCACCAGCAGCGGCATGGCCTTGTCCGAGGTATCGACCAGCGAGGACAGCAACAGGCCTAGTGTCATCGACGCGACGCCGAGTGCGAACATCGCTAGCACGAGCTCCACCATCGGCAGGCCGGCCAGGATGGCGCCCTGCTTGGGCAGCGGCCGGCCGGTCAGGCCCACCAGCACGAGCACGACGGCCTGGAGGCCGCTGATGAGGCCGAGGACGACCAGCTTGGAGATCAGGTACGCGCCGGCGGACAGGCCAGCGGAGCGTTCCCTGCTGTAGATAGATCGTTCCTTGACGATCTCCCAGATGGCGTTGGCCGTCCCGCTCAGGCACGCGCCGACCGCCAGCACCAGCAGCAGCGAGGTCGCGTCCACGTTGTTGGGACCGACCAGCCCCATGGGGGACGGGATTACCCGCACGAGCAGGCCCAGCGCAATTGGCAGGCCGGCCAGCACGCCGAGGTACAGCCGGTCCGATGCGATGACGGCGAGGTACCGGCGGCAGAGGGTGCGCATGTGCGCGACCTTGTTGCGGGACGCGGGCGGTGGCGGCGCGGGTGCGGCCGGCGCACCCGGCACGGCCGCGCTGTTCATCTCCGACGCGATGTACCGGCTGTGGTACGGCGAGGCCCGGAACTCCGCCGCCCAGTCCCTGCTGGGCTCGGTCTCGAAAGCCTGGAATACCTCGGCCCAGTCCGACTTGCCGAAGTGCCGGAGCCCGTCGCCCGGCGGCCCAAAGAACGCAACCTTGCCGCCGGGCACCAGGACGAGCAGCCGGTCGCAGAGATTGAGGTTGGCGACGCTGTGCGTCACTACGATGACCGTGCGGCCGTCGTGAGCGAGCCTGGCCATCTGCTCCATGACGGACTTGTCAAGACCGGGGTCAAGACCGGAGGTTGGCTCGTCGAGGAACAGCAGCGAGGGCTTGGTCAGTAGCTCGAGCGCAACGTTGACACGCTTCTGCTGGCCGCCGGACAGCGCGGACGTCCGGGTGTCCGCATGCGCAGTCAGCGACAGCTCGCCCAGGACTTCGTCGATCCGGCGCTTGCGCTCCTGCTTGCTGGTGTCGCGCGGGAAGCGCAGCTGCGCGGCGAACTCGAGCGCACGCCGGACGGTCAGCTGCGTGTGCAGGATATTTTCCTGCGGGACGAGGCCGATGCGGTGCCGCAGCTCGGCGTAGCTCTTGTACAGGTCGCGGCCGTCATACAGGACCTGGCCCTCGGTGGCTGGGGCAGTGCCGGTGAGCGCGCCTAGCAGCGTGGATTTGCCCGCGCCACTAGGTCCGATCACGCCGAGCAGGCAGCGCTGGCCGAGCGGGAAGCTCATGTGGTCGAGCAGGACCTTGCCGTTCGGCAGCCGGACCGTCAGCTCGCGGGCGGTGAGCGAGATGTCGCCGGTGTCGAGGAACTCCTGGAGCTGCTCGCCAACGCGTCGGAACGTGGCCGGCCCGACGCCGATCAGGTCCGTCTCGGCGACGGGCGCAGCGCTCACGCGCTGCCCGTTGAGGTAGGTGCCATTGTGGCTATCGAGGTCGACGATCTCGTAACCGCCGCGGCTGGTCCGGCGAAGCTCGGCGTGATATCGCGAGACGCTGAGGTCGGAGACGACCACGTCGTTGTCAGCCGCCCTGCCGATGCGCAGCTGCCGGGTCGGCAGGCTGAGCACCGCGCTTGGGCTGCGGTCGATGCCACTGCGCTCGGGGGTCTCGGGTGCCCGCGGCGGGGCCACCGCAGCCGGCGGCGCGGACGCTGCGAAGGGAGCTGCCGGGACAGCAGGGGCGGCGGGGACAGCGGGCGCGCCGGCGCCCGCGAGCGCGACCGGGACGGCGAGCGGGCTGGCTGCGGCCGGGCTGTCTGGCTTCCAGACGGCCGTCGCGGCTTGCACCTGAACTGGCGAGACGTCCGCCCGTGCCGGAGCGCCGATGAGCGTGCACCTGAGCAATGGCCCGTCCTCGGGATGGCCAAGGCGAATCGTGCAAGTACCGGTAATGGCAACCTGACGGACCCGCTGCCGATCCACGAAAGTGCCGTTCGTACTCCCGTTGTCCTGCAGCTGCCAGCCGCTGTCGTGTCGCTCGACAATGGCGTGCTGCCAGGAGACCCGTGCGTCGGACACGACGATGTCCGCCTGCGGATCGCGGCCGATCCGATAGGCCGAGCCGGCCCGCAGCAACTGGTCGACACCGGCGCCCTTGATGTGCAGCTGCTGGCCTGAGATCCGCTGCGTAGCCTGCTCGGGTCCCATGGGCTCAGCACTCATTGGCTCAGTGCTCATCGGCTCGTGCTCATCGGCTCGTGCTCATCGGCTCAGTGGTCATCGTCCGGTTGCCCATTGGCTCGATTAGTCATGCGCCAACTGTAGAGCGATAGCCCGGCAGAAAGGATAGGCGAGCAGACTATTCGCCATGCTTCGGCAAAGCCGTCGATTGACCGCTCTCATCCGGCAAACTGGATGCCTGGATCGCCGAGCGTGTTAATGGGCCCTTTTACCGCCAAAGTTGGTGTGCGGGCCACGCCGGGCAGGAGGAGTGGTGAGCGAGCAAACGCCCGGCACGCCCGGCGAGTTTGACGGCCCTGCTGAACTAAGCGCTGCTGAATTCAGCGTTGGCTCGCTGATCGCCGGTTACCGCCTTGAAGAGCGCATCGGCCATGGCGGAATGGCCGTCGTCTTCCGCGCCTACGACCCCCGGCTGGACAGGCAGGTCGCGCTCAAGCTCCTGGCGCCAGCCCTCAGCGACGACGCCGCGTTCCGGGAGCGATTCATCCGTGAGTCCCGCGCGGCCGCCGCGGTCGACGATCCGCATATTACCCCCGTATTCGAGGCAGGCGAAGCCAACGGGGTGCTGTTCATCGCGATGCGCTATGTCCGCGGGGGCGACGTCAGGTCGCTCATCGACCGGCTTGGCGTGCTGCCCCTCGATCAGGTCGCCGAGATCGTGTCGCAAGTGGCGTCCGCGCTCGATGCCGCGCACGCCCGCGGTCTCGTGCACCGCGACGTCAAGCCGGCCAACATGCTGCTCGACGCCAGCCCGGTCCCTGACCGCCCGGACCACGTCTACCTGTCCGACTTCGGCCTCAGCAAGACATCGCTCGCTGTCTCCGGCCTGACCGCCACCGGCGAGTTCCTCGGCACTCTGGACTACGTCGCGCCCGAGCAGATCGAAGGACATCGGCTTGACGGCAGGACCGACGTCTATGCTCTCGCGTGCTCGGCCTTCGAGATGCTCACCGGCGAGCCGCCGTTCCGGGGCCACGAGGGCATGTCCGTCATGTTCGCGCACCTGTCCGAGCCGGCGCCGCTTCCCCGGCAGCGCAGGCCGGACCTCCCGCCGGATATCGACCCGGTGATAACGACAGGGATGGCGAAGTCGCCCGCGGACAGGTACCCGACGTGCCGCGAGTTTGCGGCGGCGCTGCGCCGGGCGGTCGCTAGCGGCACCGGGGTGAGCCGGCAGATCATCCCGCGGGCTGGCCATCCCGAGACCCAGATCGCTGGCCCGTTCTTCCCGCCTGATCCGGCGCCGCCGCGCGGCCCGACGCCTGGGCGTGAGCGGGCCGCAGACGTTCCCGCTCGGGCTTTGACCCAGCCATCTCAGGACCGATCGCGGCCACGCACCGTGGTCTCCGATCAATCCGCCGGCCAAGGCCGCGCGGCTGGCCGAGGCGGCGCGGCCGGCCGGGGCAGCGCAGGCGGCCGGGGCAGCGCGGGCGGCCGGCGGCGGTCCCGGCTCCTGATCGCGGCCGCATGCGTGGTCGCGCTGCTCATCGGCGGCGGCGCCTACGTGCTGTCGGGTAGCGGCCACACGAGCAGGAGCACGAGCGGCACGTCGCATACCACGTCCCTGACGTCGCTGCCGCTGCCCAAGTGCACGACGGCGACGGCGAAGGCAGCCACGCTGTCACGCGTGGCGACCGCGCTCGCGGCGATAGGCGGCGGTCCGTTTGGCGTCGCCGTCACCCCCGACGGCCGGTACTCGTTTGTCGCGGATGGCAATTCGATCGACATGCTGCAGAACGGGGCGTCGCTGGCGCCCACGCTGATCCGCAGCATCCCGGCCTCAGGAGCCGGCCGGGGTGCGGAACTGACAAGCGACGGGAAATACCTGGTCGCCGCGACCGGCAGCGGAGCTGTCGTCGTTAACGTGGCCGAGGCCGAGCAGGGCGACTCATACCCCGTCGTGGGCACGCTCACCAGCCCGGCAGGCTCGGGTGCCGTCCAGGTGCTGATTACTGCCGACAGCCACTTCGTCTTCGTCACGCTCCAGAACAACGCCGAACTGGCCGTATTCAATCTGCACCAGGCGCTGACGCAGGGAGTCAGCTCGGCCGACTTCATCGGTTATGTGCCGCTCGGGAAGACTCCTGTCGGCCTGGCCACGGACGGGACCTGGCTGTACGTCACCGACTTGTCGGCCGGGGATCTGAGCGTCCTCAGCCTTAACCGCGCCGAGACTGACCCGGCGCATGCGGTCGTAGCCACAGTGCCTGCTGGCTGTCAGCCAGCGAGGGCCATGATGTCGCCCGATCGTCAGGTCGTCTGGGTCACCGCGCGGGGGAGCGACGCGCTGCTCGGGTTCAGCGCCACGAGGCTGCGGACCGATCCCGGGCACGCGCTGATCGCCAAGGTAATGGTGGGCGAGGTACCGCTTGGCGAGGCGCTCATCGACCACGGGGCCAGGATCGTCATCGCTGACTCCAACTTGTCTGCGCTGGCCGGCGTGCCGTCCAACGTGGCGGTCGTGAGCACCGCGGCAGCGCTGAGCGGCAAGCCAGCGCTACTTGGCTACATACCGACGGGCGCGGTGCCCCGCGAGTTCGCGGTTGTGCCCGGCCGCGGCACGGTACTGGTGAGCGTCCAAGGCGCTCATGATCTTGAGGCCATCAACGCAGGAGACCTGCCGTGACTGCAACTGCCAGGCCAGTCCGCCCGACAACGGCGCCACAAACCGCGGCTCGGCGGCCCGCCGGGCATGCCGTCAGATGCCGTAGCATCGGCCTGATGAGGCACCCGCGATGACCCGGACGGCGACGCGCAGCATGCGCCGCCCGGCGCGCGGCGGCCGGCGCGTCCGCAGGTACCTGATCGTCGCAGTCATCATCGTCGCCCTGCTGGTAGCACTGGACTTCGCCGCCAGGGTCGTGGCCCAGAACATCCTGGCCACCAAGATCCAGCAGCAGGGGCTGTCGCAGAAGCCGGATGTGACCATCGGCGGCTTCCCGTTCCTGACGCAGGTGGCGAGCAAGGACTTCCGGCAGGTCACCATCGTTGCCTCGAACCTGGCCGAGGGCCCGGTCACGATTACCAAGGTCGACGCGACGGCGACGGGGATCCGGCTGAATTCCTACTCTTCCGCCAGCGGCACGATCACCGGCCTGACCGGCACCGCGCTGATCAGCTTCGCGTCGCTGGGAAACACGCTGGCCCAGGAGTTCGGCCCGCTCGGCTCACTGCTCAACGGCGCCGGCCTCAAGCTGACCGCCGCGGGGCCGAGCGAGGTGCGGGCCAGCCTGAACCTGCTGGTGACCTCTGGGTCGGCTACCTGGCGGGTGACCGAGCTGAGCGGTGACCGGCTGCATATCGTCTTGGTTGGCAGCAGCGGGTTGCCGACGTCGCTACTTGGGTCGATCCAGAATCTCACCGTGCAGATCCCGAAGCTGCCGCTCGGGCTCACCATCTCCAGCGTCAGCGTGACCCCGAGCGGCGTTGTCGGCCAGGTCAGTGGCCATGATGTGCCGTTCGGCAGCTGACACTGCCTCGCCGCAACCGCCGGGCCGAGACGACCTGTTCATCGGGCGGCCATTAAACAGCCAATCACCAGCCGATACGTGGCCGTTGGCCGTAATGTTTGCCTTTCTAGCCGGTAACGGTTGCCGAGGCGGTTCGCGGTGCAAATGAATGTGACAGCGGGTCTGGATAGCCCCGCACCACCCCCGGCGACTGGCCCCCTCGTAGCGGCTGCGGACTGGCCAGTCCGCTCTGGGCTGCCGCCGCCGCTAGCAGACCGATTCAGCACCAGGCCGGAGACCGGACCGGACCTGGCGATGGCGCTCGATCGCAGCCCGATGATCGCGCTGGTGCCGCGGTCCCGCCGCGTCGGGGCGGGGTCATCGCAGGACTGGCTGCGGTGCAACGGCAAAACGCAGCTGGCTGCCTACTACGCAGAATCTCAGTGGCGTGCCCGGTCTATCGATCTGCTGGTCTGGATAGACGCAAGCAGCACCGCCTCAATCATGGCCGGATACGTCGAAGCAGCCAGGATCATCACCGGGACCCGGCTGCCTGGGACCGCCGAGTCCGTCGCTGCGAGTTTCCTCGGCTGGCTGGGCCAGACCGACAGGAGCTGGCTCGTCGTTCTCGATGACCTGCCCGACATCGAGGTCCTGCATGGCCTCTGGCCTGGCGGCCCGTCCGGACAGGTCATCGTTACTACCGCGAACACCCAGGCTATGACGGGCCTGCACGACGTGCTCGTCGTGGAGATCGGGCCGTTCAGTCGGCGCGAGGCGATGAGCTACCTCGTCGGCCGGCTGTCGTCGGACCCCGACCAGCGCCGCGGCGCGATCGATCTCATCGAGGATGTGGACTGCCAGCCCATGGCGCTGGCGCAGGCGACAGCGACGATCGGCAGCTCGTGGATGACCTGCGTTGAGTACCGCGAGCAGTTCCACCAGCGGCTAGCTGTTTTCAAGCCGTCGCCAGGGGCGCCGCTGCCCGCGGCGGGCGTGACGTGGACGCTGTCGGTCGATCATGCGGACCAGCTGCTGCCCGGTGGCTTCGCCCAGTCGTGCCTGGCCATCGCCGCGATGCTCGATGGTCACGGCGTGCCGGCCTCGGTGTTCTCGACCTCGGCCGCGAGTGCGTACATCGCCGGCAGCTCGCTTCCAGCCGGACAGGCCGCCGAGCGCGGCCGGATGGCGCTAGTCGTGCTCGAGCAGGCGGGCCTGATCAGCATTGACAGGTCTACCGAGCCGCCGATCGTCCGGATGAGCCCGATCCTGCAGCGCGCCGTGCGGGTCGCCATGTCACCCACCATGGTGGAGCAGTCGGCGCTGGCCGCCGCGGCCGCTCTGCTGGAGTCGTGGCCGGAGAGCGAGCGCGGTACCTGGCTGGGTCAGAGCTTGCGCGCAAGCACGGCCTGCTTGCGCCGCGCGACCGGCGGTCTGCTCTGGACGAACGGCTTGCATCCGCTCCTGTTGCGCGCTGGGCAGAGCCTCGACGACGCGTCCCTGACCGGTGCGGCCGTCGACTACTGGATGCAGCTCACCTCGACCGGCGACCAGGTCTTCGGCACGGGGCACCCGGACTCGATGATCGCTGTCGAACGCCTGGCGGGTGCCTACGTGGCCGCGGGCCGGGTCCCCGAGGCCGTCGCCTGGTTCCAGCGGATCATGGCCGACTGGGGCCGAGCCTTCGGACCCGATCACCCGCGCACGCTGGCCGCCCGGGTCCGGCTGGGCCGGGTCCTGGTCACTGCTGGTCGCTATGGTGACGCAATCGCGGTGCTGACAGCGGCGCTGAATGACGCCGAGCGTGCCTATGGGCCCACTCATCCGGAGTGCGCGATTATCCGCGACGAGGTCGCGGCCGGCTACCGGGCAGCGGGCGAGCTGAGCGAGGCGATCAGGCTCTACCGGCTGATCCTGGGGGAGCGTGAGCGCACTCTGGGAAGTCAGCACTCCGACACTATGCAGACGCGCCAGCTGCTGGCTGAGGCCTACCTGGCGGACGGGCGGACCAAGGAGGCCTTCTCCCAGTACAAGAAGGCCGTGGCGGACCTCCAGCGCAGCCTGGGCGCTGATCATCCGGATACGCTGCGCGCACGCGGCGCGCTGGCCTCCGCTTATCACCAGGCAGGCCGGATGGCGGTAGCGGTACAGATGTTCGAGCAGGTGCACGCGTCGCTGGTCAGGGTGCTCGGTAGCGATCATCCCGACACGCTGGCCGCAGCGCTGAATCTCGGCCGCGTGTACTACGCCGTCGGGCGGCTGACCGACGCGGGCGCCCTGCTCACCGATACCGTAGCGCGCGGCGAGCGCATGCTGGCGCCAGCCGATCCGCTGACCAAGGCCGCGCGCGAGAGTCTTGCGGTCATCATCGGCGCGGGCGCCCAGTAGCGACCAGTGGCAGGCCTGCAAACCGGCCCAGGCTCGGCCCTGCTCGACGAGATCGGCGAGCGGTGGCGGGCAGCCGATCCGCTGCTCCCCGAACCGGCGGCCCTCGGTCCCGGCCCCGGCTGCGGCGCCGTCTTCACGCTGCCTGGTGCCGACGGTGAGCCGCAGGCCGTCGGCGCGTGCGAGCACTGGCATGGCGATGCCGAGTCACTCGAGCTCACCTGGGGAGCGGCCCGCAGGTTCCGCCTCGTGGTGCTAGCGGGCGGCCAGGATGTTGCGGAGACCCTCGACGGGCTGCTCGGCTTGTGGCGCGTGCACCTGGCGGGCGTGCCCGGCGCGGACGAGCCTGACAGCGCCGCCATCGTCACCTGGCCCAGCCGCGACGTCGACGGCGTCCGTACCCTGCTGCGCCGCGGGTTCGCGCCCCGCGGCGTCGTCGCCGCGCGCGCGGCGGGAACCCGCGGAAGCGGCGCCCCGACGAACCCCTACCCGGCGGGCGGAGCGGCCGATACACCGCCCGGCCTCAGCGTCAGGCGAGCTGGTCACGCCGACCTTGACGCGGTCGTGCGCCTGGGCCTGGAGGTCATCAGGTACGACGCGCGCTTCGGCGGCGTCATCGAGCGCCCGAGCACGGCGACGGCGCTGCGGGACGAGGTAGCTCCGATGCTGGCCGAGGCCGAGCCATGGACGTGGCTAGCTGAGCGGGACGGGGACGCTGTCGGAGTTCTGATAGCTGAGCCACCGCAGGCTGCGCAGTGGATCGCGCCGCTGGTCGGCCCGGCACCCGTCGCCTACAACATGCTGACGTTCATGGCGCCCGCTGACCGGGGCTCGGGCGGGGCCGCCGCCCTCGTCGGACGCTTCCACGACGCCGCCAGCGCGGCCCGTGTGCCGGTCACGTTGCTGCACTACGAGCAGACCAATCCGCTGTCCGCGCCGTTCTGGTCCCGGCAGGGATACCGGCCGCTGTGGACGTCCTGGGAATCCAGACCCGCCTGCGCCGTACGCTGACGAGGACCGTGCGCTGACCTCCCGCTACGCAGCACCGGGCGGACCCGCTGGCGGGCCCACCCGGCGCAACTGCCCGGCGCAAATGCCGGCGGAACTGTCCGGCAGAACTGCTAGCGGCTGTGCTTGCTGCGGGCCGCCGCCCCTTCGGTGTCGCTCTCGCGGCGAATCTGGAAGAACGGCGAGCGGAGGAAGACCCGCGCTATGAACATGAGGACGACGCCCAGCGCGACGATGCCGATCAGTGACCACCGCGACGAGGTCGATGCTGTCTGCAGGGACCGCACGAATACCCAGCCGAGGAAGCCGGCCGCGCCGAGCGGGAAGACGCCGAGGATGAAGAAGTCCCACACGCCACTAATCACCCGGCGCCGGTAGTACACGATCGTAGCGAGCGCGGTGAGCACGTAGAAGATCGCAAACAGCAGCCCGGTCACGTCGATGACGTCGTAGAACGCGTTCTGGACCGAGGTCGCCAGCATGTAGATCCAGAAGATGCCAATAAGCAGAACACCAACCACGACGCTCGCGACCGCGGGCGTCTTGAACCGGCGCGACACATTGCCGAGGACGCCGGGCAGCGCGCGGTAGCTGGCCATTCCGTATGCGATGCGGGAACTCAGCACGATCCCGGTGCCAGTAGTTGCGATGACGGACAGGGCGATCGACAGGGCCATCATCTTGGCCCAGAAGCCGCCGCCGAGCGCTTGCGCTACGTACACCAGCGCGTTTGCCGAGTTGGCCGACAGCTTGGCCGGCGAGACGACGCCCTGGAAGCCGACCTGCGCCAGCGTGTAGATGATCGCCAGCAGCGCGACGGCGATGATGGCCGCCCGGCCCGGGTTCACCCGCCGGTGCTTGACTTCCTCATTCACATACAGCGTGCCGTCCCAGCCGCCGTAGACGAACACCGCGACCAGGAAGCCCGCGGCCAGGCTGCCTTTCCCGCCGATGCCGTGGAGGCTGAACCACGCCTTGGTGATCGGGTAGGACCCGTGGTGGTGACCGAGCACGAAGAACAAGCCGGCGATGGCCAGCCCGATCAGGATCAGGTACTCCACCAGCGCCATGCTGACCTGGGCGCGCGCCGTGATGCGGATGCCGACAACGGAGATGATCAGCATCACCGCGCCGACTGCGGTGCCGATCGCGATCCAGCCCCAGGTATTCGTGGACGTGGATCCGAACACCGCCAGTACCGACGGCCCGAGCAGCAGGATCTCGGCCACCGTGCCGATGATGTAAGCGACGACCATGAACCAGCCGGTAAGGAAGCCGAGGTACGGGTTGATCGCGCGGCCGACCCACTCGAACGACGCGCCGCAGTTCGCGTTCCACATGTTGCAGCGCCGGTAGGCGTTGGCGATGATCAGCATCGGGATCGCCGTCAGCAGCAGGATGGGCCCGCTGGCGTACCCGGTCGCTGCCGCAAGAGCAAACAGCGACAGCCCAATCGTCGCGGCCGGGGCCGATGAGGCCATGCCAATGACGGTGTCCTGTGCCACACCAATTGCGTCGGGTTCCAGCCGGGCGGCGGGGCTTGTCGTAGCACCCGAGAGTGCGGTCGCGGATTGATCCGTCATCAGGTTCTCCTCCCGCCCCGCTAGCGCTATCGCCCGCTCTATGTGCTGGCGCGTACGCTGTGGGGAAAGGTCAGCTATTGGCCGCTTGCGCGATCATAGCTGCCAATTACTTGTCGCAGGTAGCGCACCGATGAACTTCATGTGCGCTCATCGACTTTGCCCGGCCGCGCCGGCATGTGGCTACGCTCGGGAAAATCAATAAATATGCAGGGAACGGGGCCGCCACGCGCGCGCGGCCGCTGGCCAGCAACGGAGGCTGCCTTGACTGACCCGCGGGTACTTTCTTTTCGGCCGACAACCGAGCAGTATGCCTGGACATTTGGCGGCGCCGAGCCAGTGGCGCGGATCAGCCCCGGTACCATCCTCGAGCTGTGGACTGAAGACTGCTTTGCCGGTCGCGTCCGCGGTCCTGGCGATCTGGTCTCACGCGTGTGCGAATTCCCGTACCTGAATCCGCAGACCGGTCCTTTCTACGTCGACGGCGCGGAGCCCGGCGACACGATTGCGGTGCACTTCATCTCGATGATGCCGGCGAGGGACTGGGCAGCGTCGACAACAGTGCCGCTCTTCGGCGCGCTGACGTCGACGCACCTGACCGCGACGCTACAAGACGCGCTGCCTGAGGTGGTCTGGATCTGGGAGCTTGACCGGGCGGCCGGGCTGTGCCGGTTCTCCGCGCGCGACAGTGACCTCACCGCGGATCTGCCCCTGAATCCGATGCACGGCACGGTCGGCGTGGCCCCGGCGAACCTCGAGGTTCGGTCGGCTCTGGTCCCGGACGCCTTCGGCGGCAACATGGACACCCCGGAGATGCGGGCCGGCGTGACCTGTTATCTCGGCGTGAATGTGCCAGGCGCGCTGCTGTCGATCGGTGACGGCCACGCCCGCCAGGGCGAGGGCGAGACATGCGGTGTCGCTGTGGAATGCGCGATGGATACGGTGCTGGTGGTGGACCTGCTGAAGAGCACGCCGACGCCGTGGCCGCGGCTGGAGTCCGACACCCACATCATGTCGACCGGCTCGGTCCGGCCGCTGGAGGACGCGTTCCGGATCGCTCAGCTGGACCTCGTTCAGTGGGTAGCGGCGCACTGCGGGCTGTCGGCGCTGGATGCCTACCAGTACCTCAGCCAGGCTGTCGAGGCGCCGCTGGCCAACGTGGTCGACACGAACTACACGTCGGTCGCCAAGCTGCGCAAAGACTGGCTGCCAGGCGCGGCGGCAGCGGGCCAGCTCATGGGCGGCATGCATGACCATCTGCGCGAGGTGGCCAGGGCCTACCGGGGCGGCTAGCGGCGCAGCGCGGCTAGATAAGCCGCACGCTCGCCGCGTGGCGGCGCGCAAGCTCGCGGTAAATCTGCGGATTGGTTTCGATCCACTCCCTGGCCGAGCCGCTGACCTCGCGCGCGACCCGGGCCGGAGTGCCC
Organism: Streptosporangiaceae bacterium; assembly: GCA_035484155.1. GTDB lineage: Bacteria > Actinomycetota > Actinomycetes > Streptosporangiales > Streptosporangiaceae > JAJYUU01. Next base: position 6,342 of record DATHPF010000445.1, on the reverse strand, counting down.
ACGGCGAGCATGCCGTCGGGGATGCGCATGCCCGGCGGCACCGTGCTCCCGGCGGCGACCAGCGCCCGGCTGCCGACCACGGCGCCGTCGAGCACCGTCGCGCCGTTACCGATAAGCGCATCAGTGCCGATGACCGCGCCATGCACGACGCACAAGTGCCCGATCGTCGCGCCCTCGCCAACCTCGGTGATCGGGTCCAGTCCGCCGTGCAGCACGGAGCCGTCCTGGACGTTGGCACCCTGGCGGACGACAATCGGCCCGAAGTCAGCGCGCAGGACCGCGCCATACCAGATCGAGGCCTCGGCTTCGACGCGCACATCGCCGACCAGAGTGGCAGTCGGCGCAATCCAGGCGGTCGGGCTGATGGTGGGCTCTTTGCCCTCGAAGGCGAATAGTGGCATCCGGCCATGATGGCAGGTCGACCCGGTGATCTCAGCGTCGGCGGCCACGCCGGGAACTGCCAGTAGCCTGGCGTCTTGCGGGCTCCGGACATACGACGTGGAAGGTGCGATGAGCGATCCAGGCGATCACCCCGTTCCGGTCCGGACGGAGCCGGTGCCGGTCGCAGACGCCGGCCCGGGCGACGCGACGATCACCTGGCGCCTGCCGTCGCCGCTCTTGCTGCGCGTCAGGCGCATCGAGGTGGCGCTGGTCACGGTGCCGGTCGCGATCGCGGGCGGCGTGGCCGGCGCGTTCGTGTCGACCGGCCTGGCGATCGGGATCGCCGTTGCGGTGGTGGCGGCGGGCGTGGTCGCCGAGCGCTTCCTCGCGCGCCGCGTGGCGGGCTGGGGCTATGCCGAGCGCCAGGACGACCTGATGGTCCGTCGCGGCGTCCTGGTCCGCCACCAGTCGGTGATCCCCTATGGGCGGATGCAGTTCATCGATGTGACCGCTGGTCCGCTGGAGCGAAGCGTGGGCCTGGCGACGCTGCGCATGCACACGGCGGCCGCCGCCAGTGACGCCCGAATCCCTGGCCTGGAGCAGGCGGTGGCGGCGGCGCTCCGCGACCAGCTGACGGCGCTCGGCGAAGCCCAGGCAGCCGGACTGTGACGGCGCCGCTGCCGGATGAGCTGCCGCTGCACCCGGTGGCCGCCGCCACCGACCAGCCCTGGCACCGGCTCCACCCGCTGTCTCCGCTGGTGCGCGCCGGGCGTCAGCTGATGAGCCTGGTCGTGCTGCTGGCCGGCATCGTCGTTGCCAACCACCACCGGGTGGGCGGCGATCTGGTGACGGACCTGGTGATCATCGCGATCGCGCTGACGGGCGGTTTCGTGAGCTGGCTGGTCACGCGCTGGCAGATCGCTGACGGCGTACTGCGCGTGGATACCGGCCTGATCCGCCGCGACTCACGGCGTTTCCCGCTGTCCCAGATCCAGGCCGTCGACGTCGTCCAGACGGGCCTGGCCAGGGTCCTCGGGCTGGCCGAGCTCCGGCTGCGGATGGCAGGCGGAGATGCTGCCCACGGCGGCAGGCTGGCGTGCCTGCGGCGGGGCGATGCCGAGCAGTTGCGCCGGGATCTGCTGGCGCTGTCTGCCGCCGTGGCGGCCGGTTCCGTGCGCGAATCCGGGCGCGCCGACAAGGCGGTGGTGCCTGAGCGGGTGCTGTTCCGGGTGAATTCGGCCCGGCTGCCAGTCGCCATCCTGCTCAGCCGGAGCGGCGCGATCGCGGTGGCTGTCGCTGGCGCGGCTGGCCTGACGATAGCAATTAGCGGCCGGACCAGCACGATCGCGCCGTTCCTGCCCTTCGTGCTCGGCGTCATGGTGAACCTGTGGCGACAGCTGAACGGCGAGTACGCCACGACGATCGCCGCTGCGCCGGATGGTCTGCGGCTGAGGTCTGGCCTGATTCAGACGACCGCCGAGACGATCCGGCCGGGCCGCATCCAGGCAGTGCGGCTGGCCGAGCCGCTGATCTGGCGCGCCCTGGGCTGGTGCCGCCTCGAAGTCGATGTCGCCGGCGCCCGGCAGCGGCGCGAGGACCAGGGCGAAGGCCGGCGGCTCCGCGCCGTCATTCCGGTCGGATCGCGGGCCGAGGCCGGCCGGCTGCTCGCCGAGCTAATCGGGAGCCAGCCGGTGCTGCCCGGTCTTGCGCCACCGCCGCCCGCCCGCTGGAAGGCGCCGCTGACTTATCACTTCCTGGGCTGGAATCGCGACGACCGGTACGTCGTGGCTTCGCGCGGGCGCGTGTGCCGGGAGACGACGTGGGTGCCACTGGACAAGGTACAGAGCATCCGCTGGGTGCAGGGGCCGCTCCAGCGCCGGCTCCGGCTTGCCACCGTCGACCTTGACGTGGCCGGCAAGCGGGTCAGCGCGAAGATCCAGGATCGCAGCGATGCCGAGGCGATGGAGATCCTCGCCAGGCTGCCCGACCTTGCGCGGGCAGCCCGCTTGCTGGCGGCGTGAGGCGCCTGCGTGGCGCCGGCGGCGCCTCGGCGGCGCCGGGTGCGATGGCGTTATTGCAGTACCGCGAAGACGATGACGTTGGACAGATAATGGCCAGTGGCCGGGTCGAAGGTACCGCCGCAGGTGATGAGCCTGAGCTGCGCGTTGGGCACCGGCCCGTACACCTCGTTGGTCGGGAAACTCGACTTCGGGACCAGGCGCACCGCGGTGACCGTGAACACCGCCATGCTCGCGTGGCCGCGCCGAACGTAGACAAGGTCGCCTGGATGCAATTCGCGCAGCCGGAAAAACACGCCGGGCCCGCTGACCGAGTCGATATGGCCGGCGATGACGGCCGACCCGGTGGCGCCCGGCCGCGAGCTTCCGGTGTACCACCCGGCCACGGCAATGCTCGTGGGTACCTGCAGCGCTCCGGTAGCAGTGACGCCCAGTCGGATCAGCCTGGTCCGGACGCCTATCGCGGGGATCTCCAGCGCCGTCGGCGCCGGCACGGCCGCAGCTACGGCGGCCGGCGCCGCCGCGTAGTGGCCCGCCGGGATCGGCACGAACGGTGCCCGGCCAAGTGGAGTTGCTGGCCGCGCGGTGTGGCTCGCCCACACCAGGCCTCCGGCGCCAGCACAGACGACGATGAGACCCGCGAGAGCAGCAACAGCTGCCCACGGCCGCCGGATGACGCGAATGGGCGACACGTGCCGGGCGCGGCGCTGCCCGGTGTCATGGCCGTCCGCGTCGTCCGCGTCGTCCGCGCCGCGCTGCAGTTTGCCCTGGCCGCCTGTGTTACGTTCCCCGCCGCCGAGGCCGTCTGCGTTACGTCCCAACGTGCTCGGGCGGTATGGGTCGCGCTCCCAGGCGCTCGGGCGGTACGCGTCCCGTTCCCAGGAGCTCGGGCGGTACGCGTCGCCTCCCCAAGCGCCTTGGCTGTCGTCGTCGTAGTGCCACGGCGGCTGGTTGCGGAGCGCGGGGCGGTCGCCCTCGCCTTGCTGACCGGGGACGTTAGCGGGCATGCAACGCGGGCCGACGGCGGCGGCCGAGCATGCCAGCGCCGGTCAGGGCGATGGCGAGACCGGCCCCAGCAGCGGCAGCCCAGGGCAGTAGCGCGGCGCCGGGCCGGGCAGCGGTACCGCCGAAGCCAGTCGGCGGGGCTCCGGCCGGGATGACCTTACTGCCGGCCGCGTCGAGCAGGTCGTCGAGAGTCAGCTTGCCGGGCTCGTCGAGGACGACGATCGTGTGGATGCTGCCGGCCGCGAGAGAGATCGAGGCGGTGGCTGACTCGCTGCTCCCGGCCGCGTGGATCGACCATGTCCCCGGGTTAACAGCGATGAAGCCGGTCACGCTCGCGAATTTGAGGTTTGACGCGAGCTTGGTCGTTCCGGCCGTGACCGTTACCGTGTCTTGCTGCAACGACGCCTGGATGATGCGCACGAGAGCCTTGCCTCGGGGCGTCCGCAGCCTGTCCCCGATCACCTCAAGCCGCACCGCAGACAGCGGGCCCATCCCGGCCACGGTGTAGGCGTGCCCAGCCGCGATGTCGACTGCGGTCGATAGCACTGGCTTTGCCTTAGCGGACGCTCCCGCTGCACGCATCGCGACGGTATAGTCGCCGGCCGCAACCTGCTCGAACGGCGACACCGTGCCGTAAGTGACGTGGTGCAGCACGATTTCGGCCTTCGGGTTGCCGAACGAGTACAGGTAGACATCAACCGCCGGAGTATTCGGCGAGAAGTGTGCCAGCCGGATCCAGCCGACCTGGCTCGACGCTGAGGCAGCCGGTGCTGCCACCGCGACCTGGGTCACGGCGAGTCCGAGCATCGTGAGCGCAGCGGCGGTCGCCACGCCGGCGATTCGTCCTGCCAGTGTTGCTGATTTCATGAGGTTCCCTTTCAGGAGCCGGATGCGGTCGAATGCGGCCCGCGCGCAGCACAAGTCATTGCGTCACGCTGGCTAGGAGCAGTCCGGTAGGGCTAGGTGCGGAAAACTGGATCTGGACGAGGGTCGCGCGGCCCTGGCGGCGCGCCGAGGCGATCGAGAGCAGCGGCGGTCGTTGCGCGGTCAGGAACGCCAGCAGCTGATGCAGGTACGTTGTCGATGCCGATATCACCGTCAGCTGACGTAGCGGGGCAGTGTCGCCGTCACCGGGCCCGCCGTCGGCGAAGCCTTGTATCTGAACGCGGAATCTGGCCGCCAGCGCGGCCAGGGTGATGAGCAGGCGAGAGTCCACCCGGCCGGACTCAAGCTCCGCCTTGGCCGCGCTTGTCGTCTGGACGTTGCTGTTGACCGCTAGCTGGCGTCCTGCGGAAAGACGCGCTTGCAGGTCAGCCTGGGCGGCCGACACGTAGGCAGCGGCGCCGCCGGGAGCAACGACCCGGACCTGGACCAGGCTCGGGCCGGCCCCGAAGCTGGCGATGACGTCCGGCGCGTACGTTTTGGCTAGGCCAGGCCCGAGCAGGCTGCGGACTGCCATCGTCGCGATGACAATGCCCGTCCCCAGCGCGTCGCCGGTCGCGGGCCCGAGGGCAGTAACGTCACCTGACGGGAAGCCGTGCTGCAGCAGCGCGGCGCACATCAGCGGGTCGCAGCCGACGATAACGCCGTGACTGACCTGTGTCGCCACCCACGTCGCCGCCTGCTCGCGGCTAGTGGCGGCGGCGGCGAGAGCGCGCGAGCTTTGCCCCAGGTTTGAGCTGGGCCTGACCGGGTCAGCGCTACCGCTCGCGCGCGCCGCCGGCCGCGCGCCGCCGGCCCTGGCGACGGCGAACGCCGCCACGGACGCGGCCACGACGACGACTGCCACGATCGCTGTGGTGACACGGTAGGAGTGACCGCCGGTGGGCGCCTTCGGGCGCGCTGGCAGCACATGCCGCTGGACCCACAGCCGCAGCGTCGTCGCGATCACCTGCGGCCACGACGGCGGTGGCGGCGATGGACGGCAGTTGCTGGTCAACCGGCCCACCCCCTAAGACCGCGCACCAAGGCACGACACGGTCTTAACTGCATCAGTTCACCACATCACGGGCTGTAATCTCAGCGAATTTGAGGTTTTGTCGCGCAAGTTCTCAGGCGCTCCACAGCGCAGTAGCTGAGCTGGCCGCCCCGTCAGGAAGTGCCCCCTACCCCAGGCAAATGCCCGATGCGCTGACGGCTTGGCATGCCGCACAATCGCGAAGGACCTCGCATTCGGCGCGGGCTCGTACGCCGTGCCGAGCGCGGGCACGGCGAGCTTCAGTTTCGCTGTCGCACTGGCCCCGCATTCCCCAAGCACCTACGTGGGCCAGCTGAACGTGATCACTCCCGGCAAATGGTGGTTCCAGGGGAACGTGACCAGCTACGGCAAGACGGGCAGTGGCCATGGCCTGCTTGCCGGGACGGGCAGCCTGTACTCCTGGAACTCGACGCTGGACCGAGGTCACGGCGGTTGCCAGCTCGTGAAGACGGGCGTCACCTGCAACGCCACTGCTAATGCCGCGTCGAAGACAACATCTGCCAGCTTCGGCATCGACATTGCCTACACGCCGACATCCGGACAACCCGCTCTGCCTAGCACCTCGCCAATCGCCTTGTCCAGTGGCGGGATCTTCATCACCTGATCAGTGATCGTTCTTCCTGCTGAGCACGCAAGGCTCGCGGCACCGCCCAGGCGTTCGCATACTGGGGGGAGCCGCGGGCGCTGAACGCTCTCCGCTGAAGCTCTCAAGCTCACGTCAGCGGGCTCTCATCCGGCGCCGGCCCGGACATCGTCCTGCCGGCCGCGACGCCTGCCGGGCGCTGGAGAAGCCGCTAAGACCGCAGGTCAGCGGGGAGATGCGCACGTCAGGGCCCGGTTCGGCTACCATGCTCGAAGTCCCCGCCGGTGTAGCTCAGTTGGCAGAGCGGCCGTCTTGTAAACGGCAGGTCAGCGGTTCGATCCCGCTCACCGGCTCCACTTTTAGCTACGGATAAGGGC
>DATHPF010000444.1:0-6311 GCA_035484155.1 Streptosporangiaceae bacterium | reverse complement strand
AACGCAGCAGCGCGAGCAACACGATCGCCCAGTCGGCGGCGCTCGCCTGCACGACGAAGTTCCGGGTGAAGCGACCTCTGGCACGCGCGGCCGCCCCCGCACCCGGATCGCGTTCCTGGTCGGGGTCGCCTGACTCACTGGTTACCGACAGCCAGGCCGCGGACGGCGGCGGGCAGGTCCGGCCGAGCACTGACCTGACGACCCGGCCCTCCTCGCCGGCTCTGGCCGCATTCTCGACGAACGCCGACGCCTGCGGGAACCGGCGCCGGAGCAGCGCCAGCGACTGCCCGCGGTCACCGCCGGTACCTCCGTACATCGCCGACAGCAGCGCGACCTTCGCTGTCGCGCGATCACCGCCAATCGCGGCGGCGACCGCGTCGTACAAATCACCGGCGGTTGCCGCCTGGGCAAACGCGCGGTCACCCGCCAGCGCAGCGAGGACTCGCGGTTCAAGTTGCGCGGCATCGGCGACGACCAGCGTCCAGCCGGGATCAGCGACGACGGCCTGGCGCAGCAGCTTGGGAATCTGGAGCGCGCCGCCGCCTCGCGATGCCCACCGGCCCGACACCACACCACCGACTACGTACTCGGGCCGGAACCGGCCGTCCGACACCCAGGTGTCCAGCCAGGACCAGCCGTTGGCCGCATGCAGCCGCGCGAGTTCCTTGTACTCGAGCAGCAGCGGGATCACCGGGTGATCAATCTCGCGGAGCACGGCGGACCTGGTCGACGGGACACGGATACCGCTTGCGGCCAGGGCCCTGAGGAGCTGAGCCGGCGAATCGGGGTTGACCGGACGGACTGCGCCGAGCGCAGCGGATATCTGCGCCGCAAGCGTGCTGAGCCTGGCCGGCCGAAGCGCAGGCCCGCTTGTCGCAGGCGGACGCGGACCGAGCACTTGAGTGAGGAGCCGGTCATGCACGTCCGCCCGCCAGGGCAGGCCGGCCGCCGTCATTTCCGCGGCCACGAGCCCGCCGGCTGACTCCGCAGCCGCCAGCAGCGCGAACTTCGCTGGGTCGGCATCGGCCCGGATCAGGGCCTGCTGCTCGGCGTGGATGGCAATCAAGGTGGCCAGGTCCTCGCGGGGATCCTGGCGCGCGGAGTCGTCGGAATCGAACGGAAGCTGGCCCGCAGCCTCGCCAGCCGCGGCGCGGCTTGCGAGCGCGGGGGGCCCCGCAACCGACGGCGCCGGTGCATCGACGCGCCGGATATCAGCCTGGGGCGTGCTCTCTAGCGTGGCCGCAGCCTGCGCACCACCGACGGGCTCGCCCGCACCTCGCACCTGCGCCAGGCGCCCGCCAGCGCCATCGCGTGCGGCGAGCAGCGCCGCGGTGAGCCCGACGTCATGACATCGCGTGACGCGGACTCCCGCCCGCAGGAGGTCGGGGTACAGCGACTGGGTCGCCAGCCACACCCAGCGGACGGCGCCAGCCCGCTCGTGCTCGGCCACAGCAGCCGCTAGATCCGCAGCGAGCGCCGGCTCACCGGCTGGGCTGTCATCATCACCCAGCCCGCGCAGAAACCCGCTGCCGCCGGGTCCTGGCACGACCGCTATCCGCACACCCAGATTGTGCTGCATGGTGCCGACAAGCGGGTGGGCGCGAGGCTGCGTGCGATGACTGCGGTCCCTACCGCGCTGTCATGCCGGGCGCACCGTACTTGAGCGCACCGTACTAGACCGCGTGGTCAGCGGCTGACTGGTCGCCCGCCGATCCCCAGGCCTCGTGGGCGCCCGGCCCTTGCCGACGAGTCCGGCCGAGCCTCGGTAGCTGACGCGACTTGCCGCGCTCCGGCTGGCTGGCCGAGGCCCGCACGTCGCTGTCGGCAACCGGGGCGGCGGCGTACGCCGTTCGCAGCTGGCCCGGACGCGGGCCGTCTTGATACTGCGGCGGGTAGCCCTGATACCTCGGGCCTAGGTGACCGCGACCCTGGTCAGGCAACAAGTCGTCGCTGCTCGTCATCGGCGCGGGCGGCTCGGCCTGCGGCGATGCACCGAGCGGAGTCGGCAGCGGCCGGAGGGCCTGGGTCCCAGGCTGGGGCGGCGAAGGCAGCTGCCCAGGGGCGGGCGGCGCTGCCTGCGGGCCGACCGCCGGCGCACCGGTGCCACCAGAGTGACCATTGGCCGGCGAGGCTGCGGGAAGCTTGCGCGGCTTGGGCCGCGATGCGGTGGACTGGGGCCGCCCGTTTGTGCCGTTCGCGTCGGCCGCAGTAGCAGGGTCGAGGCCGCCACCTGACGGACCACGACGTGACGGACCGCCACCTGACGGGCCACCCTCCGACGAGCCACCGCCAGGCAGGCCGCCATCCGACGAGCCGTGCCCCGACGGGCCGCTGTCCGACGGGCCGCTGTCCGACGGGCCGCGGTCCAACGGGCCGCTGTCCGATTGGACTCCGTCGCTCGCCTTGGCCTCCGCTCCGACGTCCGTCGCTGCGGCACCACTCGCTGCACCATCGGTGCCGCCTGGCGCCCGGACGTCGGGTCCCGGCAACGTGCTGGTTGCAGACTCGGCCGGGCCGCCGTCCACGTCGGTCTGGCTGGCAGTCGGCAACATTTCGGAGCCAGGCTGCGGTGCCTGCGCCGGGATGCTCAGCTGGTCAGCCGGCGGCCACGGCGCCGTTCCCATGCCGTTGGCCGCCGCCCGTCGCCACTCCGAGCTGGCCGTTAGCTCAGCATGGACCGGCCCGACGCAGTCGTGTCCATCCAGCAGGGCCGCGAGCAGCTCGGCTTCCTCCGCGTCGACGCCGAAGACTACGCGGGGCTGTCCCCACGGCTCCTCGAGCGAGTAACCCACATAGCTCGACACTGGCGGTAACGGATCTGAGCCATAGCCGTGCATGGTGCGCCAGCGATCCCACGCCCGTTCCAAGGCGAAAGCAGCTCGCTCCGCGCGCTGTACCAAGTCCGGATCACGCATTGTGCGTACCTCCCCTCCAAGGCGCCGCACGCCTCCGCCTGCACAGGCGGGTCCCCCCCGGGACGCTTGCGTGTGCTTCACCGGGCACGGTCTGCCAGCCACGGTGACGCACGACGCCAATCTCGCCGCCGGGGCGCCAGGCTACGGCGGCACGCTCCACTCAGTATCTCCGCGAGCGTTCCTCAGCAGGCGGGATTACGAAAAGTTGCCATGCAACTACAAAGAGTTACCGACGCGCAGCACGCCCGGACCGTGCTGTGAAGAGCCGGAAACGCCGGGAGGTACCCGCCCGGCACGCGAGACATGGGCGCGCTGATGGAGATTGCGCTGATGCAGATTCCGCGCCGATCGCCACGGGTCGGGATCTGGCGCACCTGGCCGGCCTCGAACCGGCGGCGGGCTCGGGAGAACGAGCCCGTTCCTTGTTTCTCAATGGTCTTGAACTAAGCGCTGCCTGGGCGGCAGCGCCACGGTCTCCTGCTAGTTCCAGGAGGCCGGATCGACCCCGGCAACTTCCACGGACCGATGCCCATCGTCGCATCGAACGCGAAGCGCGCCCCCCGATGCGGTGTGCTGGCCACCGGGGTCGACCCCCCCAACTGCTAGACAAGTGGCCGCTGGCTGACGGCGCAACTCTGAGCGCCAGCCTTCCCGGCGCCGCAACGCCGGACCGCGGCCATGCCTCATTCCGAGCGCTGCTGCGGGATACCCGCCAGAAGGGCGCGGACCTCAGTCTCCCGGTAGCGGCGGTGGCCGCCGAGTGTCCGGATTGACGTGAGTTTTCCTGCCTTTGCCCATCTGGTAACTGTCTTCGGGTCAACCCTGAACATCGTTGCGACTTCTGCCGGCGTAAGCAGCGGCTCAGCCTCTGGTGTGCGTGCTGACATGTTGACGGCCTCTCCTCCTGGACCGGTACTGCGATCCTTACTTACTTCTCCTGCTGTTCGCGGCTTCTAGTGAAGCCTGCCTCGGATGTCCCATATAGTCCACTGAGACCATATTGCCATCACCAGCGGTGACAAGTCGACAACCGGGAGCAAAGATTCTTTAGCGAGTCGCCGCGATGCCCCCGCTGCGAACTATCACGCTGCGTGATTCTAGCGACACGCACCGTCGCAACGGGCAGATTCGGAAAAGTCATCCGCGCCTCTCATCAGATACTTAGCTCGATTGCCGCCATGTCCTGTGCACCCCGCATAGCTGCCGATCTCCTCCAGGTCGGCACCGCTAGGGAAGCCCAGGTCAGGCATTGAGCCGACATCGGCTCACGGGCGGTGAGTGCCCGCTGTCCTCCCTCCCGGTCGTGCGACGAATCGCTCGACCCGATGGCTGGCCGGCCAGTCCACTCGGTGGGCCGGATGGCCGGTACCATCCCTGCTGCGCTGTTTCGGTGCAACAGGACCGAGTCCGCTATTAATCCCCGAACTGCTGCCAGATAATCAGTTTCGAGGCCTTTTGACCGCAGAGCAGCCCGGTGTCCTGGCACTCGGTAGCTGGATCGACACGAGCCATCGGACGGCAGCGCTGAAACTGGCCGAAAAGCTGGCACTTGTCGCGCATCAGGCAGCATGACTAATCGTGACATGCCGTACCCGTCTGGGCAAAGGGTTACGCGTCGGTAGTGATCACGCGTCTCCCATCCAACCTCCGTCCCGGCGATAAGCTGGTCACCGACCCCGTGTCAACGGCGACGCGGGCTGATACCGGGAGCCCACCGAACGTGAGCACTGTCTTTGGGGCCGGCCACGCAGATAGCCAGCCCGGACACGAGCAAGTCGTGTACTGCCAGGACGAACCGTCCGGGCTGCGAGCCATCATCGCGATCTATTCCACCGCGCTCGGGCCCGGGCTCGGCGGGACACGGTTCTACCCGTACGCGGACGAGGATGCGGCTCTTGCCGACGTCCTGAACCTGTCCAGGGCCATGGCCTACAAGAACGCCCTGGCCGGGCTGGACCTCGGCGGCGGCAAGGCGGTGATCATCGGCGATCCGGACAAGGTGAAGTCCGAGGCACTGCTGCGTGCGTATGGCCGGTTCGTCGAATCGCTCAACGGCCGCTACATCACCGCCTGCGATATCGGCACCTACAGCGAAGATATGGACATCGTCGCGCGTGAGTGCAGGTTCGTGACCGGGCGGACCGTCCCGAACGGCGGTGCCGGGGACTCGTCGGTACTCACGGCCTTTGGCGTGTTCCAGGGGATGCGGGCCGCGGCCGAGCACGTCTGGGGAAGCACCAGCCTGGACGGCAAGACGGTCGGCGTGGAAGGTGTGGGCAAGGTTGGCCACCGCCTTGTGGACCACCTCGTGTCCGACGGCGCCCACGTGGTGATCTTCGACACCAGCCATGCCGCTACCGAGCGGGTCCGGGCCGAGCATCCCGAGGTGACCGTCGCCGCCAGCCGGGCGGAGCTGCTAGGCAGCCAGCTGGACGTGTACTCCCCGTGCGCCCTCGGCGGCGCGATCGACGATCATGTGGTCGAGACGCTTAAGGCCAAGATCATCTGTGGCGGAGCGAACAACCAGCTCGCGCATCCCGGCGTGGAAAAGATGCTCGCCGACCTCGGCATCGTCTACGCCCCCGACTACCTGGTGAATGCGGGTGGCGTCATCCAGGTCGCCGATGAGCTGCACGGCTTCAGCTTCGAGCGGGCGAAGGCCAGGGCAGAGCAGATCCTCGGGACGACCCGGCAGATCCTGGCCATGGCCGACGCCGACGGGATTCCGCCGGCGGTAGCCGCGGACCGGCTGGCCGAGCGGCGAATCGCCGAGGTGGGCCGGCTCCGGGGCATTTACCTGGGTCGCTGACAGTGATTCGGCCGCCAGTTGCTCATCCAGGGCACGCCTCCGCTGGTTCCGCGGAATCATCGGAGGCGCCCGGCGCCCAAAGCAGGTACGGTTGTACCTGTACGTCAGGGCGAGCGCACCGCACTCCGGCAGCCGGAGCTGCGGCGGGTGTGCCCTGTGCGCACGAAACGGCGAGCATTGGCGTAGTAACGGGCAACTACGTTGTAATAGGCAACTAAGAGTGCGGTGACCAGGGACCCGTCGGGTTCCGTGCGTTTAGAGGGGGTCGAGCCAATGGGGCGCGGCCGAGCCAAGGCCAAGCAGGTCAAGGTGGCACGCCAGCTGAAGTACAGCGGTGGCGGGACCGACCTTGACCGGCTGCGGGCTGAGCTGGGCGTCGACTCGGACCAGCATGGCGGCAACGGGGATTCCGCTTACGCGGACCTGGGCGATCGCTACACCGGGGACGACGACTCCGATAACTCACCGGATGAGGACGACGAGGACGAGGACTGGGACGACGACTACGGCGGCCACAGCGCCGACGGTCTCGTGGGGCAGTCCGGCCCGTCGGCCGGAGCCTGACAGCACGTTAGGCAAGACAGCAC
>DATHPF010000443.1:0-2410 GCA_035484155.1 Streptosporangiaceae bacterium | reverse complement strand
GCACTGGCTGCTGATCCGCCGCCGGATCAGCGATGGCGAGTATGCCTTCTATCGCGCCCACGCCCCCGGCCCGGTGCCGTTGGCCCAGCTGGTGCGGGTGGCTGGGTCCCGGTGGAAGGTGGAGGACGGGTTCGCCGCCGGAAAGGAACTCGCCGCCTTGGACGAGCATCAGGTCCGCAGCTGGACCTCCTGGCACCGCTGGACCATCTTGGCCCTGCTCGCCTGCGCTTTCCTGTCCGTCCTGGCCGCGACCCAGCCTGATGGCAGCTGCACGCACGGCCAGCTGATCCCGCTGACCCGCAATGAGATCCGCCGGCTGTTCACCGGATTGTGCCAGCGGCCGCCTGCACCCCGGCTGCAGCTGCACTGGTCACGATGGCGCCGCCGGCACCAGGCCACCGCCCGCGCCTGCCACTACCGGCGACGAGCCCTCCCGCCCGGTCACCAGCGGCCAGGACACCGCTAAAGGCCGCTCGTGCCGGGCGCGGCGATTACAGGTGGCTCCTGATGGCCCGCGCCAGTGCCGCCTGGCTGTCGTCATCGACATCCAGTACCCCGTGCTCGGCGGACAGAGCACGGAGCTGCTGCAGGTGGTAGGGCACTCCCGGCGGCAGCGGCGCGATGTGCCAGTGCAGGTGGGCGTTGCCCTGCTGGCTGCCCAGGCTCAGCGCGTACATCCGCTCGCTAGGCACAGCCGCGGCCACCGCCCTGGCCACCCGGTGCACCACCGCCTGCAGAGCCAGGAACTGCGGTCCGTCCAGGTCGTGGACCCAGCTCTCGACGTGCCGCTTGGGTGCCACCAGGCAGTGACCCAGCAGCACCGGCCAGCGAGCCAAGAACGCGATGGTGTCCGCGTCCTCATAGACGTCATGGTGGCTGTAATCCGGATGCCCGGCCAGGATCGAGCAGACGAAACACGGGCCCTCCTGGGACCGGCGCACATACCGTTCGACATCCAAGGTCACCCGAGCCGGCTCAGCGCTATCCATCAGCGCATTATCGCGGCCGGGCCGCGAAAGATCCCGGGCAGCAGCCAACCCGCCTACCTCTGCACAGCCGACCACGAGCACCCACCGGCATGGTCACGAAGTGTCGCTGGAGTACTAAGCGCCGAACCAGTGAGCGTGACGAACAGCGGCCTTGATTTGTGTGTTTCTGCTGGCATGTGCCCGGCGTGCGCCGCGCGGCCCCCCAGGGCTGAGCGGCGGCGCTGACGCCGGGCGCGGCGCCGCGCAGCGGCGCCGTCTTGATCAGGGCGTGTCGGTCTCGACGGCGGCAAAGGCGTATCGCCTGCTGCGTGCCGTTCTGATGACTGCGGTAGATGAGGACAAGATTCTGCCCAGTAACCCATGCCGCATTCGGGGCGCTGGAGATGAGCAAGCTCCTGAGCGACCGGTACTCACTCCAGCGCAGGTCTTCGAGCTGGCTGAGCGCGTGGGGCGTCGTCCAATCGGCAACGTTCGTCAGGTGCCGGGAAACCGGTACCGGCTCCGTTTCGGGAGACACGGCGAGATGCGCAGGTCGCCCGAGGTCTACAGCAGCAGGGCTGAGGCTATCCAGGCGTTGTGGAAGATGGCAGCGGATGGCCGTGCGGACTGCTACTACGGTGGCCGGTACCGGGCGCTGGTACTGCTGGCGACGTTCGCCAGCCTGCGCTGGGGTGAGGTGATCGCACTGCGCCGTTGTGACCTCGATCTAGAGAGGCGCACCGTGCGTGTACGCGCCGCCTACGTGGAGCGCTCGACCGGAGAAATGCTGATCGGCCCACCGAAGTCCAGGGCGGGGCGACGTGTGATCGGCATCCCTGGCGTGATCGTTCCAGCCCTGCGCGAGCATCTTGCGACCTTCGTCAAGGACGAGCCTGGCGCGCTTGTATTCGCTGGCCAGAAGGGGATGCCGCTGCGGCGCAGTAACTTCAACAAGATGTCGGGCTGGCCGCATGCGGTCGAATCGATCGGGGCTCCTGGCCTCCATGTTCACGATCTCCGGCACACGGGTAACCAGTTCGCCGCGAGCAGCGGCGCGGCGCTTAAAGACCTGATGACGCGGATGGGGCACGACAGCGAACGCGCCGCGCTGATCTACCAGCATGAAGCACGCGGCGCTGACCAGAGGATCACGGATGCGATCGATTCTCACGTCCAGGCCGAGCGCGACGACCAGGGCGACGATGCCGACGACGGATCGGCTGGGGCGCTCGTCCCCGCTGGCTAATTGCACGCTAATTGCACGGAAGGCGGTAACGACGGTGAAGCAGCAAGGCCTAGGATCGGAGACTGCCGTCCTGACCTGGACCTTCGCTCCTTCGAGCGGGTGACGGGAATCGAACCCGCACTATCAGCTTGGGAATCGGGGCCTTCCGGGGCTCTCACGTGCCCTGAGCTGCGAAGCTGGCTGTCCGCTAGTGACC
>DATHPF010000442.1:0-51680 GCA_035484155.1 Streptosporangiaceae bacterium | reverse complement strand
ACCCGATGCTCAAGCTCGGCCTGGACCTCGGCGACGACGTCCGCGTACACGGCCGGCCCGTACATGTCGGCGCTATGCCCGCGCCAGTGCATGACGACGTACGGGACACCGGCGGCGGCAACAACGCTGGCCATGTCGGGGTCCGCCAGGCCGCCGCTGACGTCGTTGACCATGACCGCACCCGCCGCGAGCGCGCTCGTCGCGACCTCCGCCCGCATGGTGTCGATACTGACGCGACAGCCCGCCTGCGCGAGGGCCGTGACCACCGGCAGCACCCGGCCGAGCTCCTCAGCCATGGGCACGCGCTGCGCGCCAGGCCTGGTCGACTCTCCGCCGACGTCGACGATGTCGGCGCCCTGACTGGCGAGCTCGAGGCCGTGCGCGATCGCCTTGTCCGGCTCCAGCCAGTGACCCCCGTCAGAAAAGGAATCAGGCGTGACATTAACGACGCCCATCACCAGGCAGCGCTGCGCAGCGGGGAGGCCGCTCAAGTGCGGCCGCCCCTCGCTGCCAGCTGACTCTGCAGTCATAGCAGCCAATCTACGTTCGTCCGGGCAGGGATCCGGCCGAGACCCTGACGCTGGCCGGCTAGCGGGCTGGCGGTTGCCCCACCGCGCTCAGCACTCGCCGCCGAAGCCGGCCAAGGCCGAGCTTGCGCGCCAGCCTGCCGATCCCGATGGTCGGCCAGACCAGGAAGGCCTCGGCCTCCAGCGCGGCAAAGCCGATGCGGGGCGTGTCCTTGGTACTCGGGAACACCAGGAAGCGCGGTACCCACTCCGGGCTGAACTTGGCGTTGAACTTGTACAGCGACTCAATCTGGAACCACCGCGACAGGAACAGCAGGAATCCGCGCCACGCGCGCAGCACCGGCCCGGCCCCAATGCGCTCGCCGCGTTCCAGCGCGGCCCTGAATACCGCGAAGTTGAGCGAGATCCGCTTCACCCCGAGGCCGTTGGCGGCCTTGATCGCCTCGACGATCATGAAGTCGTTCAGGCCGGGCGCCGCCGACCTGTCCCTGCGCATGAGGTCGAGAGACAATCCGGCACTGCCCCACGGCACGAAGTGCAGCATGGCCCGCAGGACACCGTCCTGCGTCGCGGTCGCGATCACGCACTGGCCGTCGTCGTAGCCGCCGACGCGGCCGAGCGCCATCGAGAATCCGCGCTCGGTGTGGCTGCCACGCCAGCTATCCGCCTGGCGGACCATCCGGGCGAGATCGGCTTGCGGTATGTCCGCCACCCTGCGGATTTCAGCCTTGTACCCCTGACGGCAGACCCGGCTGACCATCTGCCGGACGTTGCGCATGGCGCGGCCCTCGAGGGTGAAGTCGGCCACCGTAACGACGGCTTCGTCGCCGAGTTCGAGGGCGTTGAGGTCGCCTTCCCGGCACCACACCTCGGCACCGAGCTCACTGCAGCCGATGACCGCCGGGACCCAGGCATGGCGGGCCGCCTCGTCCAGGAAGGTATGGATGGCGCCAGGCCACGCTTCCGCGTCTCCGATCGGGTCGCCGCTGGCCAGCATCACGCCGGACAGAACGCGGTAGCCGATGCACGCCTTGCCGGTCGGCGACCAGACGATGCTTTTGTCGTCTCGTAGCGTGAAATAGCCGAGCGAGTCGTTGTCGCCATGGCGCTCGAGCAGTTCCCTGATGCGGTTGCTGTCCGCGGGCGTGCACCGGCGGCCCGATTCGGCCGGGCGCAGGAACATGAACAAGGCGGCAATAAGGGTGAACAGGCCGAGACCGCCGAGCACGAACCCGAAATGGTCTGTCCGGTCCTCGCTGATGAACTGGACCGGTCCGGAGAATCCGACCAGGTTTGCGACCACCGAGTACAGCCGCTGCCCGAACGAGTAGTTCGCGCTCAGACCGCCGATCACCGTCAGCGCGATGAAGCCGAGGACCACGTCGGTTACGACCAGAGCGCTCAGGATCCGCAGCGCTCGCCAGCGCGAGCGCCGGTCCCCGACGGCGTAGAACTGCCGCCGGTAGGCATACAGGGCGACCAGCAGGGCGGCCGAGATCGCCACCTGGAGCGGGTGAACCCGTGGCACCGGGATGCCGGGCGCCAGGTGATGCAGGAAGATACCGAGGCCACCATGAATGACCAGGCCGACCGCGAGCAAAGCCATGACGGCGGCCCAGGCTCGCCGCTTGCGGCGCCGCAGTCCGTGCGACAGCATCAGCAAGAGCAGCCCGATGATCACGTCGCTGGTGCGGGTCAGGTTCGCCAGCGTGCCAGGGGCGAGGTCGGAGAGGCCGCGCAGCCGCCGATGGTAGAGGCCGGGCAGCAGGCCCTCGGCGATATAGCCGAGGCCAATGATCAGCGTCGTCAGGCCGGCAGTGAGAGGAACCCAGCGCAGTTGCTGGCGCAGGTCTGTGCCCCGCACGGCGGCCGACTCGGCCTGCCGTTCGTCCTCACCGGCGATTACGGGCTCGGCCGGCCCT
This sequence comes from Streptosporangiaceae bacterium, assembly GCA_035484155.1. Taxonomy (GTDB): domain Bacteria; phylum Actinomycetota; class Actinomycetes; order Streptosporangiales; family Streptosporangiaceae; genus JAJYUU01. The sequence continues at coordinate 49,231 of DATHPF010000442.1, read as the reverse complement.
GGCCCACTGTGATTTGGCATCTCGGACACGAAGGTCAGGCCCCGGCTCACGGGGCTTCAGCGTAGTCTTTGGCGACTTATACCGAGACCAAACCCGGCAATAACTAGTCGTCGTCAGCGGCGATCCGTTAGCAGGCTCATCGCCTCCGCCCTGGTGCTCTCCGAGTTCAGGAAAATACCCCGGACAGCAGATGTCACAGTCTTGGCCCCCGGCTTGCGCACGCCTCGCATAGACATGCACAAATGCTCCGCCTCAATTATGACGATAACCCCGCGCGGCTCCAAAGTAGCCATCATGGCGTCAGCAATCTGGCTGGTCATCCGCTCCTGCACCTGGGGCCGCCGCGCGTACAGGTCGACGAGGCGGGCCAGCTTCGACAGACCGGTGATCTGGCCCTTCTCGTTGGGAATGTAGCCAACGTTCGCGCGGCCGAAGAATGGCACCAGGTGATGCTCGCAGGTCGAATACAGCTCGATATCGCGAACGAGGACCATCTCCTCGTGGTCGGCGTCGAATACCGTCGTGAGCACGTCAGCCGGCGTGAGCCGAAGGCCGCCGAACTGCTCGTCCATCGCGCGCGCGACCCGCGCCGGAGTGTCCCGCAGGCCATCGCGATCAGGATCCTCGCCGACCGCGAGAAGTATCTCCCTGACTGCGCGCTCGATCCGCGGGAGATCGAAGCCGCCGTCGCTCAATGACCCTCGCCGTCGGCAGGGCCATCCTCGCCCGGTCGGCCTTGACCGTGCTGGCTGTCGCCGCCTAGCGGGTGTCCGCCGCCCAGCGGATTGCCGCCGCCCAGCGGGTTACCACCACCCAGCGGGTTACCGCCGCCGAGCGGGTTGCCGAACCCTGACGGTCCTGCTGGCGGCGAGCCAGCGGGCAGCCCAGCCGCACTGGATGCCTGGCCGTTGCCAAGCGACGGAGCAATGCTGCCGTCGGATGCCGCGGTGAGCGCGAGCTCCTTGGGGGTCAGGACCGGTGGCCGGTCGGAGGGCAGGCGCTTGCCGTAGCCCGTGTACGACCCGCGAATGGGCCGCTTGTGGACAGGCGCGAAGATCTCGAGCACCTGCTGGCGTGACAACGTCTCGTGCTCGAGCAGCTGGAGCACGAGGTGGTCGAGGACGTCGCGGTACTGAACGAGGATCTCCCAGGCCTCGTCATGCGACGACTCGATCAGCCTGCGTACCTCATCGTCGATGGCCGAGGCGATCTCTTCCGAGTAGTCGCGCGAGTGCGACATATCCCGGCCCAGGAACGGCTCGCCGTCGCCGGTGCCGAACTTGCGCGCACCCAGGCGCTCACTCATGCCGTATTCGACGATCATGGCACGGGCGATCGAGCTTGCCTTCTCGATGTCGTTGGCGGCACCAGTCGTCGGCTCGTGGAAGACCATCTCCTCGGCCGTGCGACCGCCCAGCAGCATCGCCAGCTGATCCATCATCTCGGCCCGGCTGACCAGGAACTTCTCCTCGGCCGGCGCGGCGGCGGTGTAGCCGAGCGCGCGACCGCGCGGAATGATCGTGATCTTGTGAACGGGATCGGCGTTGGGTAGCGCGTGTCCCACCAGGGCATGGCCGCCCTCGTGGTAAGCGATGATCTTGCGTTCCTTCTCCGACAGCAGCACGCTCTTGCGCTTGGGCCCGGCGGTGACCCGGTCAATCGCTTCCTCGAGCATGGCCATCGAGACTTGAGTCTGGTTGCCCCTGGCCGTGAGCAGCGCGCCCTCGTTGATTACGTTGGCCAGATCGGCGCCAGTAAAGCCGGGCGTCCGCCGGGCAATGATGTCGAGGTCCACGTCCGGGGCAAACGGCTTGCCGCGCGCGTGCACCCGCAGGATGCCCTTGCGGCCGGCCAGGTCAGGCTGAGCGACCACGATCTGCCGGTCGAACCGGCCAGGCCGCAGCAGCGCCGGGTCCAGGATGTCAGGCCGGTTGGTGGCCGCGATCACGATCACGCCGCCCTTGGTGTCGAAGCCGTCGAGCTCGACCAGCAGCTGGTTCAGCGTCTGCTCGCGCTCGTCGTGGCCACCGCCAAAGCCGGCGCCACGGTGGCGGCCGACTGCGTCGATCTCGTCCACGAACACGATGGCGGGCGCGTTGGCCTTCGCCTGCTCGAACAGGTCGCGGACACGGGACGCGCCGACGCCGACGAACATCTCGACGAAGTCGGAGCCGGAGATCGAGTAGAAGGGCACCCCGGCCTCGCCGGCCACGGCCCTGGCCAGCAGAGTCTTACCGGTGCCAGGCGGGCCATAGAGCAGCACGCCCTTGGGAATCTTGGCGCCAATGGCCTGGAACTTACCGGGGGTCTGCAGGAATTCCTTGATCTCCTGGAGCTCCTCGATCGCCTCGTCAGCGCCGGCACATCCGCGAAGGTGGTCTTCGGCGTGTCCTTGGTGATGAGCTTGGCCTTCGACTTACCGAAGTTCATGACCCTGGAGCCGCCGCCCTGCATCTGGTTCAGGAACACCATGAACAGCAGGAAGATCACCAGGATTGGCAGGTAGCTGAAAATAAGCGTCCAGAACGAGCTGCTCTTGGGCACCTTCACGTTGTAGGCGCCAGCTGGCAGCTTGTGGTCAGCGACCTGCTTTTGCAGCGTGTCGGCCAGCTGGATGCCCTGTGTGCCAACCCAGGAGGACTCCCAGTTCGCACCCGACTTCGTGGTGAGCTGGATGGTCTGGTCAACATCGGTCAGCGTGACCGACTTCACCTGCCCGCTATCGATCGCCGCGACGGCCTGCGATGTCGGCACGAGCTTGTATTCAGGCCCGGTGTTGACCAGTTTGTACAGGATCACCAGGATGATGGCGACAAAGAGGATGGCGAGCACCCAGCCGCGGAAAATGCGCTTCAGATCCATCGATGAACGGCCCACGGGTCCGGCCGGTCCCTCCTGACGAGCCTCGTGCCTCGCCGACGCGGCGGGGCTACCTTGCGTTCCAGCGCGGATGCGCGGCTAATTCTTCCCGGGCGTTAGGCACAGGAATACTCGACGGTACACCGCGCCGACCGTCACCGGTACGCGGCAGGCCGCACAGGGGCAATGGCGGCCGTCTTACGCCTCTTACCCACGTTAACGAAATTCATCGCCCACTCAGTTCCCGCCGGAATGCCGGTGCGGCCTCAGCCGCCGTCCGGCCGGTAAACATGCTCGGCCAGCGTGCCGATGAAGGGCAGGTTCCGGTACTTCTCGGCGTAGTCAAGCCCGTAGCCGATGACGAACGAATCGTCGATCTCGAAGCCGGTGTAGGCGATGTCCACGTTCATCCGAACGGCCATGGGCTTGCGCAGCAAGACGCAGACCTGCACCGATGCTGGGCCCCGCGATCGGAGGTTCCCAATTAGCCACGACAAAGTGAGCCCGGAATCGACGATGTCCTCAACCACGAGCACATGTCTGCCGCTGATGTCGGTGTCGAGGTCCTTGAGGATCCGCACTACGCCTGAGGACTTAGTACCGGAGCCGTAGGACGAGATTGCCATCCAGTCCATCTCCACGGGCATGTGCATGGCCCTGGCCAGGTCGGCCATCACCATCACCGCGCCCTTGAGCACGCCCACCAGCAGCAGTTCGCGGCCAGCGTAATCAGCGTCGATCTGGGCCGCGAGCTCGCCGACCCGCTGATGCAGTTGCTCCGGGGTGATCAGGACGTCCTTGAGGTCTGCGCCCATGTCATTCGCGTCCACCCGGGTCCTCCGATCCCACCGCGGTTCGCGCCCGGGGAGCGACCCCCGGGCCCCCGGCTCTGGTGAAGAGCAGCCTGCCATATCGGCGCTGGCCGCGGACGCCACCCGGCAGGTCAGCCCACCGCTGCCCGTGCCACTCGGTGACGAGCGCATCCAGGCTGGTGATGTGGCGCGAGGACAAGGCACCGGCCGGGCAGCCGGCGGCCAGGGCCGCCTGGCGCAGGACGCGGTGCCTGATCGCCTCAGGCAGCCCGCCAATAGCATCGGCTGGCCAGCCGTCCGCCAGGCCGGCGCTCGGGCCGCCGAGCCTGACCGCCTCGGTCGCCGCGATGGCGTCAAGCGCGTCAGCGTCGGCCCGCAGCAGGTCAGCGGTTCTGGCCAGCGCCTCGGCGACGCCAGGCCCGAGGACGGCCGCGAGGGCCGGCATGAGCTCGCGCCGCACCCTGGCCCGGGTGAAGGCCGGATCGCAGTTCTGCGGATCGTCCCAGGCCGTCAGGCCAAGCGCGGTGCACGCCGCCACTGTCTGCGCGCGCCGGATGGGCAGCAAAGGCCGCAGGTAACGGCCCGAGGCTGGTGCCATCCCGGCCAGTGAGCGTGCGCCAGATCCGCGGGCAAGGCCAAGGAGCACGGTCTCCGCCTGATCGTCCAGCGTGTGGCCGAGCATGATCCAGGCGCTACCCGCCGTCCCGGTCGCGTCGGCGGCGGCCGCCAGCGCGCCGTACCGTGCGGTTCGCGCGGCCGCTTCGGGCCCCTGGTAAGGATCACTGCCGCCGGGTGCGGGCACGTCGACTCTGACCGCGAGTGCCGGGCTGAGCCCAAGTTCGGTCAGCACGCGGCAGACCCGCGCTGCCTGCTCCGCCGAGCCGGGCTGGAGGCCATGGTCGATAGTGATGCCGCCGGCCAGGATGCCCGCCTTCGGGGCCTCGAAGGCGACAGCGGCCGCCAGCGCCAGCGAGTCAGCGCCGCCCGAGCAGGCCACGAGCACCAGGTCGCCCGGCGCGAGCGCGGACAAGCTGACCCGGACGGCGTGCCGGATCGCAGCGACGGCCGGGAGCGGGCCCACCCGCCGTCAGTCCACTGGGCTCGAGTCAGCCGGACGCGAGTCCGCCGGGCTTACTGCCGGGGTGCCGCGGTCGACGCGCTCTAGCCACGCATGCGGGTCCTGCAGCTCTTCCCTGGTCGGCAGCGTGTCCGGCGAGGTCCATACCCGGTTAAACGCGGCCATCCCGGCCTCGTCGACGACGGCCTTGACGAACCGTGAGCCCTGCTCGTATTGCTTCATCTTCAGGTCGATGCCAAGGACACGGCGGATGGCCTGCTCCATCCGGCCTGCCGAGCCGCGGCGAGCGCTGAACTTGGCCCTGATCTCGGCCACCGACGGGACCACAGCCGGACCTACCGCGTCCATGACGTAATCGCCGTGACCTTCGACCAGCGTCATGACCGATGTCATCCGGTCCAGGATCTCCCGTTGCCGGGGGCTCTGGATGGCCTCGATCAGGCTCTCGCCCTCACCTCCGCGCACCGCCCCGGCGACAGCGTCGGCCGCCGCGCGGAGCCGGTCCAGGATCGAGGCCGGGTCGAGATCGGAAGCGAGGAGGAACTCCGACATCTGCTCCTGCACATACGGGCGGAGCCAGGGGACCGAGGTGAACTGCGTCCGGTGGGTCTCCTCGTGCAGGCACACCCACCGGCGGAAGTCATGCGGGTTGACTTCAAGCTCGCGCTCCACCATGACGATGTTGGGCGCGACCAGGGTCAGCCGACCAGCTGGGGCACCCCGGCCGGGCGCATCGGGGTCAGGCGGCAGGAACAGCTCGTACTGGCCAAGTACGCGGCCTGCCAGGTAGGCGAGGATAAGTCCGGCCTGCATACCGGTCACGCGGCTGCCGACGGCATTCATGACGGAGCCAGGCTGCGGCACATTGCCGCTCTCGGCCATGCGCTGCACTAGCGGGTCCAGCACGACCCGGAATCCGTCGACGTTCGCCCGGATCCAGCCTGGCCGGTCCACGACAGCGACCTGGCCGTCGTCAGGCGCGCCGGGCAGCCCGGTGAGCTCGCGCACGGGGTCGGCCACGGCGGCGGCGAGCTCGCGCAGCTCCGCCACGACCTTCCTGGCCTCGGCCATGCTGACCTGCGGTCCCGGTCTCACCCAGCGGACCCCGGTGGACGTGGCTACCTGCCAGTCGATCATCTGAGAGCTGCTCACCCCTCCACCGTACGTGGACTCGCGCCATTACGCGCCGTCGGGCCATTAGTGGTGTGCGATCAGCGACAGCCGCAGCCCGCCAGCGCGCTTGCCATATTCACCATGGCCGTCGCGGCGAGCTCGAGGGCGCCGGGCGCAGTAGGGATCCGATCCGCCATCACGGCGAACGCGAACAGCTGACCGTTCTTTGCGTAGGCCGTGCCGGCGAGGGCGGCGACGGTGGACAAGTTGCCGGTCTTCGCCCTGACCACCCCGAATCCCGGTGCCCGGCCGAGCCCGAAGACGCTGCCACCCATCGCGAGCGTGCCAGAAAAGCCCTCGACCGGCAGGCCGGTCAGGACCGGACGCAGGTCAGGCCGGCTGGCCGCGAGCCTGATCAGCTGCACCAGGGTGGCTGGCGCGATCCTGTCGTCAGGGGACAGGCCGCTGCCGTCAACCAGACTGAGCTCCCCGGTGATGCCGAGCTTGCGCAGCACCGCGGTTTCCGCGGCGGCGCCGCCGCTGAACGAGGGCTGCCTGCCGGTCGCGATCGCCACGTGGCGGGCGAGGTTCTCGGCAATGACGTTGTTGCTCTCCTCGAGCATCCACTGCACGATCTGGGTCAGCGGCGGCGACTGGACGCTGGCGAGCGTGCTCGCGCTCGACGGCACGCTCGCCGCAGTCGGGCCGCCGCGGACGGCGATCCCGTCGGCAGCCAGGAACCGGGCGAACGACTCGGCGGCTAGTGCCGCCGGATCAGCGGCCCGCGTCCCGTTTGAGTAGTCGTTGTCGGCTGGCGCGCCGCTCGCCGTCACTCGGCCCTGGTCGGCCTCGAGCGGAGTGATCACCGATACGTTCCCGGTAGTGATGTAACTAGCCGGCCAGCCGGGGGCGAGCGCCGGGCCCGTATACAGCGAGGTGTCGTAGCCAAGTCGCACGCTGTGGCGGCCACGGGCCGTCAGCGCCTGCGCCGTGCGCCGGGCCAGCTCCGCCAGCGTGGCTGGCTGCGGGTAGTCGCTGGCGGGCGGCGGCCCGGCGCCTAGCGTGGGGTCACCGCCGCCGACGAGGACGATCGACCGGGCGCCTGGGCCGGCCACGACGCTGGTCGTGAACCGGGCCGTCGGCCCGAGTGCCGTGATGGCCGCAATGGATGTCGCCAGCTTGGTCGTGGACGCGGGGGCAAATCCGGTGCTCGCGTTGCTGGCGTACAGCACCCGGCCGGATGCGAGGTCAGTGACGAGGACGCCGAGGCTGCTGCCGAAGACTGGCGAGCTGATGACCGGCGCGATCGCCGCGGCCACGCCGGCCGCCGTCGCACGCGCCGGGCCTGGCACCGGGGCTGGCGCGCCAAGCACCGGAGCGGGCCTGGCCAGCGCACTCGCCGCGATACCAGGCGGCTGCCAGAGCCCTAGCCGGCGCGGCAGCATCCCGGACACGGTCACGCCAGCGGCGATGGTGAAGACGCACAACACGGCGATTGCGGCCGGCGCCAGGCGACTGCGGCGACGCAACTATAGATTCCCTTCGGGAGATGTGGTACCCCGCGTTAGGTTCCCGGTGCACGATGCGGTACTCCGAGGGGACTAGCCGAGGACAAGCGGGTAGACATCAGCCAGGCACCGCCAGGCGGGCCTCCGAGGCGCCAGGAGTGGGCAGACGTGGAGTTCGACGCAGTAATCGAAATCCCCAAGGGGCAGCGTAACAAGTACGAGATGGATCACGAGACGGGTCGGATCAGGCTAGACCGGATGCTCTTCACTTCGACGCGCTATCCGGCAGATTACGGATTTATCGAAGACACGCTAGCCGACGACGGCGACCCGCTGGACGCGCTCGTGCTGCTGGATGAGCCGACGTTTCCCGGCTGCCTGATCCGCTGCCGGGCCATCGGCATGTTCCGCATGCGCGACGAGATGGGCTCGGACGACAAGGTGCTGTGCGTGCCCGCAACCGACCCGCGGATGGCGCACCTGCGCGACATCACGGACGTCCCGGCATTCGATCAGCTTGAGATCCAGCATTTCTTCGAGGTATATAAGGCGCTAGAGCCAGGCAAGCAAGTCGAGGCGGCGGCGTGGGTAGGCGTCGGCGCCGCCGAGGCGGAGATCGAGGCCTGCCGGGAGCGGCTGGCAAACTCCCCTGGCCACCCGTCAGCGTGACGAGCCCGCCAGGTGGGCACCACACTAGGGGCACCACTCAACAGGCGCCACGCGTAGTTGCTACCGCGGTAGCTGATCCGGCCGAGGAGGTGCCGTGTCTCATGCCGACGACGTGCTCGCTGAGGCGCCGCTGTTCGAGGCGCTGAACGAGGAGGACGCACGCGCGCTGCGAGGCGACATCATCGACGTGCACCTCGACCGGGGCGAGCGGCTGTTCTCCGAGGGAGATGCCGGCGACAAGCTCTACATCATCCTGACCGGCAAGATCAAGCTGACCAAGGCGGCACCAGACGGCCGGGAGAACCTGCTGAGCGTGCACGGGCCAGGCGAGATGTTTGGTGAGCTGTCGCTATTTGACCCGATCCCGAGGACGTCGAGTGCCACCGCGGTCACGAACGCCCGGCTGGCCGCGCTGGCGCACGATGACCTGCGTACCTGGCTATGCGCCCGGCCTCAAGTGGCGATGCACATGCTCCAGGCGCTCGCCCAGCGGCTGCGCAGGATCAACGAGGTCAAGGCCGACCTAGTCTTCACCGACGTGCCGGGCCGGGTAGCCAAGGCGCTGCTCGACCTCTCCGACCGCTTCGGCGTGCCTACGCCCGACGGCGTCCAGGTCAACCACGACCTCACGCAGGAGGAGCTCGCCCAGCTGGTCGGCGCCTCACGGGAGACGGTGAACAAGGCACTCGCCGACTTCGCCGCGCGTGGCTGGATCCAGCTGGCGGCCAAGTCGGTCCTGGTGACCGACACCGACCGGCTACGCAAGCGAGCCAGGTAGCCCGGCTAGGGCAGCTACCAGCGGACGCCGGCCGGCAGCTCGCCCAGGTCCGCCAGGTACCGCAGCTGCGCCCGGACCGAGGACTCGGCGAACCGCCAGAGCCGGTGGTCGACGGCCGCATAGACCCTGGCCACGATCGCAGCCGGAGCAGTATCCCCGGCCGCGAGCGCCGCCCGGATTTCGTCCAGCCGCTCGGCCCGGTGCGCGAGGTAGAAATCCAGGACCGCAGCCGGGTCGGCCAGCAGCGGGCCGTGGCCGGGCAGCAGCTGGCGCAGGTCCGTCGACTCCGCCAGGGCCCGTAGCCGCTCGAGCGAGTCGAGGTAGTCACCGAGGCTGCCGTCGTCGGAGATGACCGCCGTGCCACGGCCGAGCACGGTGTCTCCGGTCAGCACGACCCCGTCGGCCGGGATCTCCAGGCTGACCGAGTCGGACGTGTGCCCCGGCGTGACGATGACCCGCAGCTCGCATCCGGCGCTGTCGAGGACGTCTCCGGCGGCCAGGCCCTCGCTCCCCAGCCGGTGCGCCGGGTCGACCGCGCGGACCGGCGCCCCAGTCAGCTCGGCCAGCCGCGGCGCGCCTGCCGAGTGATCGACGTGCCGGTGCGTGAGCACGATGTCGGCGATCCGCTGGCCGCGCTCCGCGGCGATCGCGCAGACGCGCTGAAGGTGCCCTTCGTCAGCCGGCCCCGGATCGATCACGATGGCCGTCGCCGAGCCCGGCTCGGCGATCAGCCAGGTGTTCGTCCCGTCGAGCGTCATCAGCGACGGGTTCGGCGCCAGCACGCACCTGGCCCTGTCGCTGCCGGATCCGTCGATCGGATTCGCGGCGGGGGTGCCGGGCTCCGTCATGACCGCGCCCCGCCGGGGGCCGCCGGGAACTCGCTGAGGCCAGGCACCGTCAGCCACACCGCCCCCTGTCGCAGGTGAATCTCCGGGATGATCGGGGCGACCGCACGCGGCCCGGCCAGTGCCGTCTCCACGTCGCCGCAGGCAGCTAGCTCCGACAGCGTCACGGCGGTGGGCGGGAAGAGCCTGATCTCACCCCGTTCCCAGTCTTGCAGGGCTTTTGCCGGGGTGACCCACGCAACCTCCGACGCCTCACCGCCCACATCCCTGGTGCGCTGGCCGGCCGGCAGCGCGGCCGCGAAGAACCGGGTGTCGAACCGACGCGGCTCGACGACCGGCGTGATCCACCGTGACCATGGCCGCAGCAGATCGGCGCGCAGGACAAGGTTGCGCCGGCTGAGCAGCTCGGCCAGGGAGACCGACCTGTCCAGCAGGGCCTGACGGTCCGCCTCGTAGGCGTCGCTGGTGGTGTCGGCGACGACCGATTCGGCCGACTGACCCGCGAGCAGTACACCGGACTCCTCGAAGGTCTCCCGGACCGCGGCGCAGACCAGCGCCCTGGCCTGGGCGGGCGGCGCGTCGAAAATCCGGCCCCATTCGGCCGCGTCGGGACCGGCCCAGGCCACCTGCTCGTCAGCGTCCCTGGCGTCGACCGATCCGCCGGGAAAGACGAAGGCTCCTGGCGCGAATGCCATCGACGCCTTGCGGCGCAGCATGTAGACCTCAAGGCCGTCGCTGCCCGACCGGAGCAGCATCACCGTCGCCGCGTCGCGCGGCTGCGCCGGAGCCTGCGCCCCGGACAAGACCGCCCTGGCGGACTCACCAAGCTCGCCAGGGATCCGGATGGAGGCAGCCTTCACTGCGTCCTCTGCCACGTTGCCTCCTGCCCGGCGGGCTAGTCCTTGACTTCGACGATCAGCTCGACCTCGACCGGAGCGTTCAGCGGCAGGACGGCGGTGCCGACTGCGCTGCGCGCGTGCCGGCCCGCGTCCCCGAAGATCTCCAGCAGCAACTCGCTGGCCCCGTTCACAACCTGCGGCTGCCCGGTGAAGTCGGGCGCGCTGGCCACGAATCCGGTCAGCTTGACGATGCGCCTGATCGACGACAGGCCGCCCGCCGCGTCGGCCGCGGCGGCCAGCGCATTCAGCGCGCAGGTCCTGGCCAGGGCCGCGGCCTCGGCAGCGCCGACCTCAGCGCCCACCTTCCCGGCGGAGAGCAGCTGACCGTCGACCATGGGCAGCTGGCCCGACGTATAGACCATCGAGCCCGAGCGGACGGCGGGCACGTAGGCTGCGAGCGGGGTCACGACCGGAGGCAGCGTCAGGCCCAGCGCGGTGAGCCGCTCCTGCGGTCCCGAGCCCTGTGGCGCCGCGCCCTCGTCAGGGGCGTCTTCGCTGCTCATTCCTTGGCTCGCTTGAGATAGGCAACGAGCTGTTCCGGGTTCGGGCCCGGCACAACCGCGACGAGCTCCCAGCCGTCATCGCCCCAGTTATCCAGGATCTGCTTGGTTGCATGCACCAGCAGCGGGACAGTCGCGTACTCCCATTTGGACATAGCCGAACCCTAGTGCACACCAGCCGGGCGGCGGCAGCGAGGCGGAGACGGCGGCGCACAGGCATTGCCTGCCGCCGCCTCGCTCCTGCCGCGTTACTCCTGCCGCCTTACTCGTTCGGAGCCGCCGCGGTGTCCGCTCCGGCTGACGTGGCGCCGTTCTGCTCGGGCTCGGCTGGCTTGCGCGCCGCGACGTGGTGCGCGGTGCCGACCTCACCCTTCTCCTCCGGCGACAGCTCGGGAATCGCCGGGACGTCAGGAATGTCCAGCGGTACCTCGGGCGGTGCGCTGATAGCGGCGGGCGCCTCCGCGTTGTCGATGACGGCGTCGCTGAAATCGCCCAGCGACTCCGAGTCGGCCTTGTCTTGCGGCCCCTGCGAGCCGGTGGAGGTTGGGGTGAACTTGTCGAAGAACCTGAGCAGCTCCACCGGAACCGGCATCACCAGGGTGCTGTTCTTCTCGGCCGCTACCTCGACGACGGTCTGCAGCAGCCGGAGCTGCAGTGCGGCCGGGTCGCGAGCCATCACGTTGGCAGCAGCAGCTAGGCGCTTCGATGCCTGGAACTCACCGTCGGCGGTGATGATCCGTGCCCGCCGTTCCCGCTCAGCCTCGGCCTGGCGGGACATGGAGCGCTTCATGCCTTCAGGTAGCGACACGTCCTTGATCTCGACGCTCTCGACCTTCACGCCCCACGGGCCCTCGGTCCCCTCGTCGATGATCGCGGACAGCCTGCGGTTCACCATGTCCCGCTCGGCCAGCAGCTCGTCCATCTCGGACTGGCCGATAATCGAGCGCAGCGAGGTCTGGGCCCGCTGGGAGATTGCGTTCTGGTAATTGAAGACGTTGATCGACGCCTTGATCGGGTCGACTACCCGGAAGTAGATAACGGCGTCCACCCGGACGCTCACGTTGTCCCTGGTGATGCCCTCCTGCGCGGGCACGCCCATCGCGATGATCTGCTTATTGACCTTCACTATTTTGTCGCCGATGGGGCGGATGATCGTCAGCCCGGGGCCACGCACGCCCGGCAGGACCTTCCCGAACCTGAAAATGATGCCGTCCTCGTACTGCTGGACGGTCTTGATGGACTTGCTTGCGACGATAAATCCGACTACGACTATGAGCGCGATAATGGCGTACAGCGCGTCCATGTGCCGACACCTCTTCCCTGAGCCCGCGGACGGGCGGACTTTGCATTTCCCAGCCTAGTGAGATTTTCGCCAACTCCAAGCGCGGGACGATAACGGACATGCCGCGCGAGCCACGCATCGCATTGCGCCGGGCACCTGCGTCGCCTAGTGCGCCCGCCCGGATAACCTCCAATCGTGGCGACGCGTGACACCGACTGGGACGGCGTGCGACTGCACGTGGTCACCGGCAAGGGCGGTACGGGCAAGACCACAGTGGCCGGCGCGCTGGCCCTGGCCCTCGCCGCCAACGGCAAGAATGTGCTGCTCATGGAGGTCGAGGGCCGCCAGGGCATCGCGCAGCTCTTCGACGTTCCGCCGCTGCCGTACGCCGAGCGGCGGATCGCTGTCGGCCTCGGCACCAGGGCGCACCAAGGCGGCGACGTCTTCGCGCTGGTAGCCGACCCAGAATCGGCCCTACTCGAGTATCTCGAGATGTTCTACAGCCTCCGGCACGCGGGGAGCGCGCTGGCCAAGCTCGGCGTCATGGATTTTGCCACCACGATCGCGCCGGGCCTGCGCGACGTGCTGCTCACCGGCAAGGCGGCCGAAGCCGTCCGGCGTAAGGACGACAAGCGCAGCCGGGTCTACGACGCCGTCGTGATGGATGCGCCGCCGACCGGCCGGATCGGCCGTTTCCTGAACGTCACCAGTGAGGTTTCGGACCTGGCCAGGGTTGGTCCGATTCGCGGCCACGCAGACACGGTACTGAAGGTCATCCGGTCGCCCGAGACCGTCGTGCACTTCGTGACCGTCCTCGAGGAGATGCCAGTCCAGGAGACCCTGGACGGCATCGCTGAGCTGCGAGCGCTTGGCGGGATCAGGGCCGGCGGGATCATCGTGAACATGACCAGGCCGCTGGAGCTCGCGGCGGGCCAGCTGCAGGCGGCGGCGGACGGCGACATCGACCAGGCACAACTGGCGCTTGGCCTGAAGTCGGCTGGCCTCGACGACGCCGCAGCGCTCGCTGCCGCCCTGAGCGCGGAGCTGTGCGCGCAGGCGAAGACCGCCCTGGGCCAGGAGTTGCAGCAGCAGCGTCTCGACACTGCCGGGCAGCCGTGCTATCAGCTGCCCTGGCTCACCGGGGGCATTGGCCTCTCGGGCTTGTACCGGCTGGCGTCGGCACTGCGCGAGCAGAAGGCGGCGTAATGGCCGAGAGCCGCCCGCCCGAGCTCGACGTCGACCGGCTGATCGATGACCGCCGGACGCGGATCATCGTCTGCTGCGGCTCCGGCGGCGTCGGCAAGACGACGCTGGCCGCCGCGATCGGCCTGCGCGCCGCCGAGCGAGGCCGGCACGTGGTGGTGCTGACGGTCGACCCGGCCCGCCGGCTCGCGCAGTCGATGGGCCTGACGTCGCTGGATAACACCCCGCGGGTGGTACCTGGGGTGCGGCCAGCTGCGCATGCTGGGAACGGGGCCGAGTCGGCAGGCAGCCTGCACGCCATGATGCTGGATATGAAGCGGACCTTCGACGAGATTGTCGAGGCGCACGCTGACCCGGACCGCGCTGCGCAGATCCTGGCCAACCCCTTCTACCAGTCGCTGTCGTCCAGCTTTGCGGGGACGCAGGAGTACATGGCCATGGAGAAGCTCGGCCAGTTGCGGCGCGCCGACGAGTGGGACCTGATCGTCGTGGACACCCCGCCGAGCCGGTCCGCCCTGGACTTCCTCGACGCGCCCCAGCGCCTGTCCAGATTCCTCGACGGCAAGCTGCTCCGGCTACTCACCGCGCCAGCCAAGGTCGGCGGCCGGGCCTACCTCCGGGTGCTGAACGCCGGCTTTGGTGTCGTGACCGGCATGCTGACGAAGATCCTGGGCACCGCCGTGCTGAAAGACGTGCAGACGTTCGTCTCCGCGCTGGACACGATGTTCGGCGGCTTCCGCGAGCGGGCTGACTATACGTATCAGCTACTGCGAGCGCCCGGCACCTCGTTCCTGGTCGTGGCGGCGCCCGAGGATGATGCGCTGCGGGAGGCGTCGTATTTCGTGGAGCGCCTTGACCACGAGCGGATGCCGCTAGCCGGGCTGATCATCAACCGAGTTCAGCTGCTGCCAGCGGCGCACCTGTCGGCGGCCCGAAGCCAGGCCGCCGCCGAGACGCTCCAGGCGGCGGGGCCGAGTGAGCACGCCGGCAGCGAGGAGCCGGCCGACGGCGAGCAGCCGGAGGAGGCAGCCCGGCTGCTAACGATCGCGGCGCTGCACCTGCACGCGGACCGGATGGAACAGGCGGCAGCCCAGCGCCGGACGGCAGAGCAGTTCACCGGGGCGCACCCGCTGGTGCCCGTAGCCGAGATTCCCGCTCAGGCCGAAGACGTTCATGATCTTGATGGACTGCGGCGGATCGGGCAGGCCTTCGGCTCCGCTTAGTCCGGCCAACGCCGGTTAGCGGAGGTCACCGCAGCGTGACGTAAATGTCGCGCGAGGTAAGCGCAGCGGGCGAGCTCAGCTCGCGACGAGCTCGTCGTCCCCGGTGCGCTCGTAATGATTGCGCGCGTGCTCCAGCAGCTCGCGCCAGGACATCACGTCGGGCCGGCGGCGGAGCAGCGCGCGCCGCTCACGCTCGGTCATCCCGCCCCAGACGCCGAACTCGATCCTGTTGTCCAGCGCATCTGCCAGGCACTCGGTGCGCACGGGGCAGCCCCGGCAGATCAGCTTGGCCCGGTTCTGCGCCGCGCCCTGGACGAATAGCTCGTCCGGGTCAGTTCCCTTGCACGCGGCACGCGCAGTCCAGTCCGTGATCCACATCTGGCCCAGCTCCTCTGATCGTCACGCCCGCGGGGGTGGTCACGCCCGGGTGGCGTTCAGTTGCGGTCCGGAGCCGACTCGGGGCGACCGACTCCGGCAAGTGATGGTCGCGGAAGAGTAACTTACGGAAGTCCGGCGCGCAGCGCTAGACCCCAGCCGGCCCATTTCGCGAATAGCCCAGTTGAGCTATACAGACGGAAGCGACGAGTAGCTACACTGTCGCCTCTCGTGTACGGGCCGCTGTGCCGACGACGTCGTCGGCATTACTTCGGTGACTGGCAGTGACCTCGAGGAAGCGCTGCGGATAGCACGTAACGCGATCGGCTTGTCTGTGGCTGGCGGTTGACGATGCAGCGTAGCCTGTGCAGGTGCAAATCCCCTGGCGCCGCGCCGGCGCGCTGTCTGGCACGCTCGGTCGGATCGTGGTCATGTCCGTCGTGGCCGCGTTGCTCCTCGCGGGAGCGGCGGTCCCGGTCTTTGGCCTCGCTGGCATTGCCGCTCGCGACGTCGCGAATACCTTTGACACGCTGCCGGTCGGCACGGTCGGTACCCCGCCATCACGCTCGGTGATCTACACCTCCGATGGCAATGTGATCACCTACCTGTATCCGAACCACATCTACCGGATACCTGTGACTTACTCGCAGATCGCTCCGGTCATGCGTGACGCGATCGTCTCGATCGAGGACAGCAGCTTCTTCCAGCAAGGTGCTCTCGACCCGCGTGGCACGCTGCGGGCCTTGCTCCACAACAGCGGCGGCAACGGGCTCCAGGGCGCCTCCACGCTGGCGCAGCAGTACGTGAAGAACGTGCGCGTGCTGCAGGCACAGACTCCTGCGGAAGTACAGGCCGCGACGTACCCAAACCTGCAGCGGAAGATTCAGCAGTTGCGGCTGGCGGCAGATGTCGAGCATGAGATGACGCCGGATCAGCTGCTGGCCGCCTACCTCAATGTCGCTTTCTTCGACAACAGCGCTTATGGCATCCAGGTCGCGTCCGAGGTCTACTTCAGCGTCTCCGCCTCGCAGCTGACGCTGTCGCAAGCGGCGCTGCTCGCGGGCCTTGTGCAGTCACCGACGACATACGACCCGTTTACGGACCCGGCCAACGCCCTGCAGCGACGATCCGAGGTCCTGGTGCGCATGTGGCAGCTGCACTACATCTCCAAGGCAACGGAGCTGGCCGCAATCAAATCACCGCTTGGGCTCAACCGGTCGTACGCTCCGGTCGCGTCCGGCTGTGCCAGCCCTCAGGCCTCGTCGTCGGCATTCTTCTGCGACTACGTGCAGCACGTCCTCGAGATCAACTACCCGTCGGTCTGGAAAGAGCTCAACACCACCGGCGGGCTCGCGATCTACACGACGCTGAACACCAGGGATCAGAACGCGGCCGACGCCGCCGTTAACTACGTCCAGCCGCCGTTTAACTCGGGGGCGAACCCTGGCCACAATGCCGACACTGAGGTGATGATCCAGCCAGGCACTGGCGACGTGCGGGCCATCGCCGTTAACAGGCCGTACAGCACGAACGCTGACGAGCTCGACTACGCGGTCAACACCGAGTACGGCGGTGGAGCTGGCGTGCAGACTGGTTCGTCGTCCAAGCTGTTCACCCTGATCACCGCGCTGGAGCAAGGCAAGCCGTTCAGCTATCCGATCAAGATCACGGCCCCGGCGACTGTCGGCCCGTACTACAACTGCCAGGGCGGGTACGTTGCGCCCGCGCAGTTCAACAACTCCGAGGGGCCGACCAAAGGCACCCAGGTCTGGATGCTCAACCAGGCCACGGTCGACTCCATCAACTTGTACTACGCGAATCTCGAGAAGCAGGTCGGCCTCTGCAACGTGGTCAAGACCGCCGTCGACATGGGCATGACGAGGGCCGACGGCACCTCGCTGCTGAAGCCTGACCCCGCGCTTGGCAAGAATGGTCTGCCAGCCGACGACATCCCCAGCTTCACCCTCGGCGCGGTTGATGTATCGCCAATGAGCATGGCTGCGGCTTACGCCTCGGTCGCGGCCCGCGGCTGGTACTGCGCCCCGCAGGCCATCGTAAAGATCCAGGTCATCTTGTCGGGCCAGCAGCTGCCGGTGCAGGCGGCCCAGTGCCACCGGGACATGCCCCAGGGCGTGGCCGACGCCGCTAACTACATCCTGCAGGGCGTGCTGACGGTGGGCGGTGCGACTGCCGCGGGGCGGGGCATTCCCGGCCACGAGGCGGCGGCCAAGACCGGCACTGCTAACGGCGGGTACTACGCAGCCTTCGCCGGCTACACCCCCACGCTGGCCGCGTACGTATCGGTCTTCAACCCGAGGGATCCGACCACCGGCGGCGCGATGGTGGGCTCCAACGCTTGTTATCGCGACCTGGGCTACGAGGACTGCCCCGGCCAGATGTTCGGCGACAACGCACCGGGGGCGACGTGGGAGTACTCGTTCCTGCGCGCGGACCTCGGCCCCGATGTCCAGTTTGTCAATCCGCCGGGTTCCTTCTTTAGCGGCGGCAACGGGCTCGGCGCACCGAAGACCATTGGTGGCAAGAAGCCGAAGAATGGCAACGGCGGTGGTGGCGGTGGCGGTGGCGGTGGCGGTGGCGGCGGCGGCGGCCCGACGCCGCCGACGCACTGAGCTAGCCCTGATTCGCCACCAGTAGTCGGGCCGGTCGCTAGCCGGTCAGCTGGCTGCGCACCAGTGCGGCCACCCGGCTGCCGTCGGCCCGCCCCGCGACTCGCGGCGTGACGACCTTCATGACCTGGCCGATCCCGGCCGGGCCAGCGGCGCCAGTCTCGGTAATGGCGGCTGTCACCATGGCAGCGAGCTCGTCGTCATCGAGCTGCGCCGGCAGGTAGCCAGCTAGCACTTGCTCCTCGGCACGCTCCGCGGCTGCCTGATCGCCTCGCCCCGCATCCGCGAACGCGGCAGCGGCCTCGCGCCGGCGCTTGGCTTCCCTGGTAAGAATCCTGATGACCTCGTCGTCGGTGAGGTTGCGGGCCGCCGAGCCGGCGACTTCCTCGTTACTTATTGAGGTAAGGGCCATGCGAAGCGTACGAGTGCGGGTCTCGTCCCGCGCCTTCATCGCGGTCGTAAGGTCGGACCTGAGCTGATCCTTGAGTGTCGGCATGAGCTATATCCTGCCGCTCCGCCCGGTCGGCCTGGCCCTCGGGCGTCCAGCGCAGTGCGCTGGACGTGGCACCATGATTGGATGCGAGCGAGAACCCTCCTTAAGGCCACCGTCCTTGCCGGCGCCGCCGGCGTTGGCTATGCGTCGGTAATTGAGCGGAACTGGTTCGCTTTGCGCCGCCTCGAGGTCCCGGTCCTGCCGGCCGGGTCAGGCCCGCTTCGCATTTTGCATATTTCCGACGTTCACCTGACACCGGGACGTCACCGTCTGATGTCGTGGATCCGGACGCTGGACGCACTCGAGCCGGACCTGGTCGTCAACACCGGGGACTCGATCGCGCACCCGCAGTCTGTGGAGCCGTTCCTCACGGCCCTCGGGCCGCTGCTGGACCGGCCCGGCGTGTTCGTCTATGGCTCCAACGACCTGTACTCGCCGATAACCAAGAATCCGACGCGCTACTTGTGGCGTACCAGCGCGGACGAGCACAGACGGCACAGCCCGGACCTGCCATGGACCGAGCTTGGCGAAGGCATGGAGAGCGCTGGCTGGCTCGACGCTAACAACCGGCGCGGCCGGATCAAGGTCGGCGAGCACGACATCGAGGTCGGCGGCGTGCACGACTCGCACGTCGCGCGCGATCGCTACGAGCAGATCGCTGGCCCGACCGATCCGACGGCCGACCTCCGGCTCGGAGTACTGCACTCGCCGGAGCCATCGGTGCTCGACCAGTTCGCCGATGACGGCTACAACCTCCTGCTCGCCGGGCACACCCACGGCGGCCAGTTGCGCCTCCCCGGCTCCGGCGCACTCGTCACTAACTGCGGCATCCCCCGGTCGATGGCGAGCGGCCTGCATCGTTACCCGGCCGGACAGGGCGACGCTGACCCGTGGCTGCATGTCTCGGCCGGGCTCGGCACCTCGCCAAAGGCCCCGATAAGGTTCTGTTGCCGGCCGGAGGCGACGCTGCTGACGCTGGTCTCCGGGATCAGCTAGACTTCTCGGGCAGTCAGCGGGGTGTGGCGCAGCTTGGTAGCGCGCTTCGTTCGGGACGAAGAGGCCGCAGGTTCAAATCCTGTCACCCCGACCCAGGTCAGAGGCCATCTCCTTACGCGGGAGGTGGCCTCTTGCTTGCGTGGCGCAGGGTCAGTGCTGCTGTCCTCGCATGACGACCAGCTCGTAGGTCCCCTCCTCCGGTCCCACTGGCTGGCCCCGCGGCTCTCACGCCTTGCGCTGCTGATAGCGCGCGTACGCGGCCGTGCATCCTGCCAGGATGGCGGCGCTGACGTACGGGAGGAACTTGGAGGCGACCAGCGCCGTGCCCGTCGAGGTGTTCTCCACGATGGCCACGCGCACGCCGGCCTCGACGAGGTAGCCGACGCCCCACATCGCGGTGACAAACCGGTACGCGCGCTGGTACCCGGCGAACTGCCACATCCTTGTCATCTCGAGTCCCCGCGCGCTGTCCGGGCCGACGAACTCGTGCGCGAAGCCGAACAGCAGAGGCTTTGGCCCGCGGAGCGAGCTAAGGCAGGCCAGCCCGAACACCGCGGTGGGCACCGATCCCTCCAGTAGGACCAGCCGCGCGTTATGGCTTACCAGTCCGAGCACCGCTCCGACGACGATGCCTGCCAGGACGACGGCCCCGATGATGTCCAGCCGGCGCCGCTGGATCGCGTTGATAGTGACGCCGATTGCTGGCAGCACGCCGCTCAGGATCAACGCTGTTACCGCTGACAATCCGGCTTTCCGCAGTAAGGCGTAAGCGATGAGAGGGCCGACGACATCGAAGCCGGCGATCCTGGCGGCCGATTTAAGCCTGATCCCGGCGGCTGGCTGCCCGGCGCCTGGCTGCTCCACCGTGATCTGTCCCGCGGTCGGCTCCGGCTCCGTGTCCTCACTCACGGCTACCAGGTTATTGGCGAACAATAGAGATCTGTCGGGGATCGTCCACCCGGACGGCGATCCGCCTTGCCCAAATCCGGGGCTGAGGCCCGTGCCTTCTATCTTTGCCCAGAACACGACCACGACCATGAACCGAGGAGGCGCCGAGACTGACTCGACGTTCGCCCGGCCGGGCGTTAGCGGTCACTCACCGAGCCAGATCCCGTCCGACTTGCCTCCCAGTCGGCCCGTGTCAGCGCGTACTCGACGCAATCCAGCTCGCCGTCGTCGAAGGCTTCGAGACCGGTGCCTGGAAACGCGCCAAGAAGTGTCAGGCCGGACTTCTCCAGCACACGGCGAGAGCCCAGGTTGTCTACCGTCGTCTCGGCGACCACGCGCTGCACGCCGGACTCGACGAAGCCCCGGTCGATCAGCGCACGCGACCCCTCGGTGGCATAGCCCTTCCCCCAGGCAGACCTGCGCAGCCGGTAGCCAAGCTCGAGCTGACCGTCGGCGAGCCATCCGGGCGGACTTGCGTCGGGTAGTGGCGGCCGGAAATGGAACCAGCCGACGAACTGCGCGGTCGCCTTTTCTTCGGCGGCCCAGAAGCCGAACCCTTCGAACCGCTCGTAGTAGGCGAGGAAAGATGGGATGATCCTCGTCCGCACCACGTCCCGGGGAGTCGGCCTGCCGCCGGTGAGGAACCGCATAACTTCCGGGTCACTGTTCAGCTCGAACAGGTTGTCCTCGTCGGCCGCAGTGAAGCGGCGCAGAGTCAACCGGGCCGTCTCCAGGAAGATTTGCATCCCGGAATGCTACCTAAGACAACACATATCCGATGTCTAGCAGGTGGGCCAGCAACTCTCTGTAAACCAAGAGCGCTCCGAAACCGTCACATATGCGGTGCGCTGCCGCGGCCTTCCTTCGCAATCCTTGCGGGCTGCGCGGGGCGAGGGCTGAGTGCCCGGCTACGGCAGCGCGCCAGCCAGCTCTCCCGGATGGCTGTGGCTCCGAGCCGCAGGTCGGCGACGCGCACTACACGCACAGGCAGAACGGGTGACCGGCCGGATCGGCGAACACTCGGAACTGCTCGCCACTGCCCGGCAGCCGCGACGCACCCAGCTCCATAGCGCGGGCCTCTCCGGCATCCAGGTCGTCGACGAGGATGTCGAGGTGCGCCTGCTGAGGCTGTGCCGCATCGGGCCATCTGGGCGGGGTGTAATCACTGACCTGCTGAAACATCACGCTCTTGCCGTCTCCCGTGATCAGTGCGCCCTCTGGCCCCTCATACGTGACCTCCATGCCGAGCAGGTCAGCGTAGAAGCGAGCAAGCGCAGATGCGTCCGCCGTGTCTATGGTCACCGCGAACAGTCCCACCGCCGGGCCAGCACCGTCCCGCTGACAGAGATCGAACGGATGCCCGGCCGGATCGGAGAGGGTTATCCAGGTCGGGCCGTCGGCCAGCCGGCTGGCGCCGAGCTCGATGGCTCGCTGAGCGGCCACCTCATGCCCGTCGACGACCAGGTCGAGATGGAACTGCTGCGGGCGATCCTGCCCCGGCCACTGTGGCGCGACGTGGTCGGGAGCTAGCTGAAAGGCCACCTCCTGGCCGTCCGCGGTGCGCACCACGATCCAGTCTGATTCCCGCCGGGCGATCTCCCAGCCGGCCAGCTCCGCGTAGAACGAGGCGAGCTTGTCGATATCCGGCGCGTCGAGCGCGACGAGTTCTAGGCGTCCTGTCACAGTCATGCCATCATCCTTCCCCGACCCTCTGACATTTCTCGGGTCCCGGCGACGGGATGACGGGATGGCCCGCACGCCGTCGCTTTCACCGCCGCGCAAGGCTCGCGCCATGAATGCTCGGGTGCGCCGCTCTGGGTCGGCCGCGGCTACCGACGCGGCGCGAGAACGGCGTGGTGATCGGCGCCCGCAGGGTCCTGCGGATCGGCGTGCACGAGCGCCGCGGTCAGTCGCGGCACGGCGTGCAGCAGATTGTGCTCGGCGTCGACCGCCACCTGGTGTGCCTCGATTGCACTTGCGGCGGCATCGACGACTACCTCGCACTCAGCCCGCAGCTGATGGCCGATCCACCGCAGCCGTACCTGGCCGACGTCCAGGACTCCGCGCGTATCCCGCAGCGTCTGCTCGGCCTGGTCGACAAGCTCGGGATCCACGGCGTCCATCAGGCGGCGGTAAATCTCCCGCGCAGCCTGCCGCAGCACAGCCAGGATGGCCACCGTGATGAGCAGCCCCACGGCCGGATCGGCCCAGTTCCATCCGGCGGCAACGCCAGCTACGCCGAGGAGGACCGCGAGCGACGTGAACCCGTCGGTGCGGGCATGAAGCCCGTCGGCCACCAGGGCCGCGGAGCCGATCTTGCGGCCGACGCGGATGCGGTACCGGGCGACGGTTTCGTTGCCTGCGAACCCGACGATCGCCGCGACGCTCACCGCGATGAGGTTCGACACCGGCCGCGGATGCGCGAGCCTGCTGGCTGCCTCATAGGCCGCCAGCGCCGAGGATGCCGCGATGACCATGACGATCGCTACGCCCGCGAGATCTTCAGCCCGCCCGTATCCGTAGGTGTAGCGCCGATTCGGCGGCCGCCTGCCCACCAGGAACGCCACCCCGAGCGGCACGGCCGTGAGCGCATCCGCGGCGTTGTGCAGTGTGTCACCCAGCAAGGCGACCGAGCCCGAGACCGCGACCACGACCGCCTCAACGGCGGCGGTGGCGCCGAGGATGGCGAGCGAGAGCCAGAGAGCCCGGATCCCTTCCGCGCTCGCCTCTAGCGCTGCGTCCACCTTGTCAGCTGCCTCGTGCGAATGCGGTCGCACCAGCTGCGCGAGCTTGCTGACCACGCCCGGCTTGTCATCGTGATGATCATGATCATGCCCGGCCGGGTCCTCGTGGTCAGCCCCTTGCCCATGGCCATGGTCAGCCGCATAGCCGTGGCCAGCCCCGTGGCCGTGGTCAGCCCCGTGGCTGTGGTCAGCCCCATGGCCGTGGTCAGGCACTTGGTCGCGGTGACCTGGACC
This sequence comes from Streptosporangiaceae bacterium, assembly GCA_035484155.1. GTDB lineage: Bacteria > Actinomycetota > Actinomycetes > Streptosporangiales > Streptosporangiaceae > JAJYUU01. The sequence continues at coordinate 26,045 of DATHPF010000442.1, read as the reverse complement.
GGCGTCTGGGTGGGTCATAACGCTCAGGATGCTAGACCTCAGCCGTCCGCCCCTGGCGGCGGGCGCCTGGCCCAGCGCTATGCCGTGGCAGGAAGCAGTCAAATTTGAGTACTCGTGTTTTACTTGAATCATGAACCCCACACGCCTGTTCATCCTCGGCGCGCTCGCCAAGCACGGGCCTATGTACGGCCACCAGCTGCGACGCGATGCTCGCATAGACAGGACCGACATGTGGTCGGAGGTGCAGCCCGGATCGCTCTATGGCGCGCTGCACAGGCTCGCCGCCGAGGGCCTGATCGAGCCGCTGCGCACCGAGCAGGACGGCCAGCTCCCGGCCCGCACGGTCTACGGCATGACCGCAGAGGGTCACCGTGAGCTGCGCGCGCTGCGCGCGGAGGCGCTCCAGGAGATCAGGCTGCTGCCTGACCCGGTCGACCTCGCACTGGCGATGAGCGGCGACCTGAGCGAGGACATCCTGCGCGGCTACGTCGAAGACCGGGTCCGGGCGCTATCTGCACGCGCGAGCCAGCTCCAGCATCAGCGAGACCGCAGCTGGCCTGACCAGACCGTCGCCGACGACCTGGTCATGGAGCACGCCTTGATGCGCGTGCAGGTCGAACTCGACTGGCATCAGCTCGTCGTCGACCGGCTTGGCAAGCTCAGCGCCGAGAGCGGGCAGCAGGTCAGGGCATGAGCGTCCGGCCGCTGCGCTACCTGGGCGATCCTGGGCTGCGCACTGCCAGCGATCTGGTGACGCGGTTCGACGATGCACTGGCCAGTCTCATCGCCGACCTGCTGGACACCGTCCAGGAGCCTGGCCGCGCAGGCCTCGCCGCGAATCAGATCGGCTCCAGCCTGGCCGCCTTCTCCTACAACGTCGATGGCCAGCTCGGCTACCTGATCAACCCCAGATTCGTCGAGCTCACAGGCGAGGCCGACGGAGTCGAAGGCTGCCTGTCCATTCCTGGCATCAGCGCAATGCGACGCAGGGCCGCCCGCGCCATTGTCGCGGGACTTAATCTGCAGCAGGAGCAGGTCATCGTGTCGGGCACCGGCGAGCTGGCCCGGTGCCTCCAGCACGAGACCGACCACCTGCACGGCGAGCTCTACATCGACAAGCTCGACAGTGACGAGCGTCGCCGAGTCATGCGGCAGATCTACGCCGAGCAGTTCGCGGGTAGTCAGCGCTCAGTTGACTGATGACGCGGCCCGATCATCCGAGGCGCGGCTAGGCAGCGACCGGCGATAGCGGATCTCGCTCAGCGCCAGGCCGCGCCTGTCATCGACCTTGGCCGCGCCGTCGGGCCGGAGTCCGGCCGCCTCGTAAAAACGCCGCGCCCGTGCGTTGCTCGCCAGCACCCAGAGGGTCAGCTGGCCGTACCCGACAGCGGTCAGGTGCCCGACCGTCGCGCTCATGAGCTCGCGGCCGAGGCCTCGGCCACAGCACCCTGGTGATAGGTAGATGGCGCGGATCTCGCCGACGTCGTCCGCGGCGTCCTCGTCACGCGATGCGTCGCTGCTCGCGAAGCCCGCAACGTGACCGACGTCATCAGCGATGACGAGTATCCCGCCGCGTGACCAGTCAGCCTGCTCTAGCGACTCCGCCCAGCGGTCGCGGCCGTCCGCTGGATCGAGCCCGTCGAGGTAGTCCTGCGCTATCAGGCCCTGATAGCTGCTCTGCCAGGACCGTACGTGGATCTCAGCGATCCGCGCCGCGTCCGCAGGCTCCGCACGCCTTACTGCCACCTCGGCAATTCTTCCGGGAGGCGCCACCTGGGGCAAACGCATTGCGATGTGGGCTGTCGCAGGCTGGACTAAGCGGCGGGCCGCCCTGCCAGCTAGGCTCAAGATCCCATGAGCGCGCTCGCTGTCCTGGACTGGCGCCGCAAGGTCGCGGCCATGTACGCGGACGTCCGGGCGAATCCGGATGCCGAGGCTGCTCATCGAGCGTGGCAGGTAGCACGTAACGACCTGCTCGGCTCACACCACGAGTCGCCGGTCCCGCTGGCCGAGCGGGCGACGTTCACGGGCGTGCCGGTAGCCCCGTATGACCCGCGACTGCGATTCACCGCCCGCCTGGACACCGACGTCGACCCCGTCCGGATCGAGGTGAGCACCGCGACCGACGGGATCGTCCCCTTCGAGCGAGCGGGCGTCGCGCACCTGCCCGGCGTCGGGGATCTCGACGTCTGGTGGCTGGCCAGTTACGGCGGCGGCATCTTCGTGCCCATCCGCGACACCAGGGCCGACGGCGCCACGTACCCTGGCGGCCGGTACGTCCTCGATACCGTCAAGGGCGCCGATCTCGGCGGCGACGACGGCTACCTGGTCCTTGACCTGAACTTCGCCTACAACCCGTCCTGCGCCTACGATCCGGCCTGGTCGTGCCCGCTGGCGCCGCCAGGCAACGTCGTCCCCGTCGCCGTCAACGCCGGCGAGCTCATGCGCACCAATCATCCACCGCATTCCTGACCTATATGTCCGGCTCGCCTGGCGCGGCGCCGGCCTTCATAGGGCGTCATGGTGGAAATGCTGCCCCTCATAGGGCAGCACTATGGAAGTGACGCCCTATGGAAGGGAACGGGGCCGTGTGCACCGCCGCCAGCAGCAGCGCGCAGCCCGTCGAGTCCGTCAGCCGGCCAACTCGGGCGCCAGCAGCTCGGCGATCTGGGCGGCGTTAAGCGCCGCGCCTTTGCGGAGGTTGTCCCCCGATACGAACATGTCGATTGCGCACGGCTCGTCCAGGCTCTGCCGGACGCGGCCGACCAGCGTCGGATCGGTGCCTGCGACGTCGGCCGGGGTGGGATAGACGCCCGACTCCGGCTCGTCCGCCAGCACGACTCCAGGCGACTCCCGGAGCACCTGCTGCGCTTCCTCGCGCGTGACCGGGCGCTCGAACACCGCGTGCAGCGCGAGCGAGTGACCAACCAGCACCGGGACCCGCACGCACGTCGCCGTGATCCGCAGCTCCGGCATGCCGAGAATCTTGCGCGTCTCGTTGCGGAGCTTCAGTTCCTCTGAGGACCAGCCCGCATCCCGCAGCGAACCGGCCCAGGGCACCACGTTCATCGCCAGCGGCGCCCCGAACGGGCCGCCGTCACCGAGCGCGGCCCTAATGTCGCCGGGGCGCTGCCCGAGGGTCCTGTTCCCAGCGACCTTGGTGAGCTGGTCGTAGAGCGCGTCGGAGCCAGCCTGGCCCGCACCAGATGCTGCCTGGTAGGACGCTGCTACCAGCTCGCGCAGCACGAACGCGCGATGCAGCGCGGCGAGCGCGACGATCATCGACAGCGTGGTGCAGTTCGGGACCGAGATGATGCCCTTCGGCCGCGACCGCGCGGCATCCGGGTTGACCTCGGGCACCACGAGCGGCACCTGCGGGTCCATCCGGAACGCGCCCGACTTGTCGATCACCACCACACCGCGCGCCGCCGCCACCGGGGCCCATTCCGCCGACACCTCGTCCGGCACGTCGAACATCGCCAGGTCGACGCCGTCGAAAACCTCCGGCGTAAGGGCCTGCACGATCACGTCCTCGCCGCGAACCTCGAGTCTGCGGCCGGCCGACCGGGCACTGGCCACCAGCCGGACCTCGCCCCAGAGGTCGGCGCGCTCGGACACGATGCTGCGCATCACGGTCCCGACCGCGCCCGTGGCCCCGACTATCGCCAGCACGGGACGGCCAGCGGCAGTGCCGGCGCTCATCGGCCGGTCCCGCCGTAGACGACCGCCTGCTCCGACCCGTCGCCGAGGTCGAAGGCCTCGTGGGCGGCGATGACCGCGACGTCGATGTCGTTCTGGTCGACGACGACCGAGATCCGGATCTCGGACGTGGAGATCATCTCAATGTTCACGCCGGCCTCGGCGAGAGCGCCGAAGAACGTCGCGCTGACGCCGGGATGCGAGCGCATCCCGGCGCCGATCACCGACACCTTGCCGATCCTGTCGTCGTACAGCAGCGAGTCGAAGCCGACCTCAGCCTGCAGCTGGCCAAGGCGCGTCATGGCACCGTGACCGTCGTCGCGCGGCAGCGTGAACGAGATGTCTGTGCGGCCGGTGGCGGCCGCGGAGATGTTCTGCACGATCATGTCAATGTTGATGCCGGCTTCGGCGATGGCGCCGAAGATCCGCGCTGCCTCGCCGACCTTGTCGGGCACGCCGACGACGGTGATTTTTGCCTCGCCGCGGTCCTGTGCCACGCCGGAGATGATCGCCTGCTCCATCGCCTCGCCTTCCGCTTGCCCCGCGTCGACGACCCAGGTGCCGTCTCTGTTACTGAATGAGGACCGAACGTGGATGGGGATCCCGTACCGGCGCGCGTACTCGACGCACCGCAGCATCAGCACCTTCGTGCCGCAGGCCGCCATCTCCAGCATCTCCTCGTACGAGATGCGCGGCAGCCGCCGCGCACCTGGCACGATCCGCGGGTCGGCGGTGAAGACGCCGTCCACGTCGGTGAAAATCTCGCAGTAATCCGCGCCCAGCGCCGCCGCCAGCGCGACGGCCGTCGTGTCCGAGGCGCCGCGACCGAGCGTCGTGATGTCCTTGGTCGTCTGCGAAACGCCCTGGAAGCCGGCCACGATCGGGATGGATCCATCGTCGAGCGCCGCCTGGATGCGGCCCGGAGTGATGTCGATAATGCGGGCCTTGCCGTGCGTGGAGTCGGTGATCACGCCCGCCTGGGACCCGGTGAACGACCGGGCTTCGAGGCCAAGGTTGGCGATAGCCATTGCCAGCAGCGCCATCGAAATCCGCTCGCCCGCGGTCAGCAGCATGTCGAGTTCGCGGCCAGGCGGTGCCGGGCTTACCTGGTTTGCCAGGTCCCTGAGCTCATCAGTGGTGTCACCCATGGCCGACACCACGACGACAACGCTGTGGCCGGCCTTGCGGGCTGCGACGATCCGCTGCGCCACCCGCTTGATGCCGTCCGCGTCAGCGACCGACGATCCACCGTATTTCTGCACCACCAGGGCCACGGCTGTACCTGCACCTCATCACTGGCTCGCGACGCGCCTGCCGATGGTCCGGGCCTGCCAGGCCCGGCCGCGACAGGCCGAACTCCGAGTCTACCGAGGCCCGGCCTGGCTAGCGCGGCGCTGGTTCCTCGGCGACGTCGAGCCGGGCATGCGCGACCACCGAGTGCAGCGCCCGCAGCGCCGCGCCGCAGTGGGTGCCCCAGTGGTTGACGTAGGAGAACTGCCACCACCAGATCGCCTCGGCGACTCGTCCCGCTTCGTGATGTTTGAGGCCGTGGATGAGGTCTGCTGCCACTGCTGCTAGATCGTCAGAAAGCCGGAACGGGGTCGCTTGCGTATCGGCAAACGGATCGAAGATCTCGGCGTAGTCGTCGAATCCGGCCAGTCGCCCGGCCAGGCCTGTCCGCAGCGCATCCAGGTCCACGTCGGGGTCCGCGCCGACGTCGGGCTCCCAGTTGCCGGGCAGAATGACGTCCTGGCTGGCGCCGAGCTGGGCCCCGGCCAGCATCATCTGGGCGGTCTCCAGCAGCAGCAGCGACACCGTGTCGTCAGCTCCCTCGCCGCGCGCGACGGCGGTCAGGCCGTCAAGGAAATCTCGCGCATTCCCGGCAATCCGGTCGGCTAGCGGCCGCCACTCGTCGGCCGGCTGGGACTCCGCCGTCAGATCCGCGCCGGCTCGGTTGGCGATCACGGACGTCCCCCGTGCACCCAGCGACCGTCCGCCTAGCGACCGTCCGCCCAGTGACCGTCCATCCAGTGACTCAGACATCTAGCAGCCTCCGTCCCTCGAATGCCCGCCCCAGCGTGACCTCGTCGGCGTACTCAAGCTCGCCCCCGACCGGCAGGCCGCTGGCCGGCCTGGTGACCCGCAGCCCGATTGGCTTGATCATTCGTGCCAGGTAGGTCGCCGTCGCCTCGCCTTCCATGTTCGGGTCGGTGGCGAGAATGATCTCGGTGACGGCGCCGTCGGCGAGTCTGGCGAGCAGCTCCCGGATGCGCAGATCATCGGGCCCGACCCCGTCGATCGGGCTGATCGCGCCGCCGAGTACGTGGTACCGGCCGCGGAACTCGCGGATCTTCTCGATCGCCGCGACGTCCTTGGGTTCCTCGACGACGCAGATCACTGACAAGTCACGGCGCGTGTCCTTGCAGATCCGGCATTCGTCGTCCTCAGCGACGTTGAAGCAGATTCGGCAGAACTTGACCTTCTCGGTGACCTCGATCAGAACTGCGGCGAGCCGCCGGAGATCCACGGGATCGGCGGAGAGCAGGTAGAAGGCGATGCGCTGCGCGCCTTTCGGCCCGACGCCAGGCAGCTGGCCTAGCTCATCGATCAGGTCCTGGACGACGCCCTCATACACCGCGGGCCCGCCTACTTCTCGCTGGCCGGGTCGTCCTCAGCTGGCGGCTCGTCAGGACCCGGCTGGCCAGGCACACCCGGCAGCCCCGGGAAACCGGAGAAGCTACTGAGATCAGGCATACCGGGCAGCCCGCCGCCGCCGCCGCCAAAGCCAGCGGCGAACGGGGCCATCGTCTCCTGCTGGAGTTCGTCGACCGCGTGCACCGCGTCCCGGTAGGCGGCCAGCACGAGATCCGCCAGCGTCTGGGCTATCTCCTCGCGATCGTCGCCGTCGATCGCCGCGGCCGCGATTGACAGGTCGACGAGCTCGCCCTGCCCGTTGACCGTGGCGGTGACGAGGCCGCCGCCGGCCGTCCCCTCGACTTCGGCCTCGGCGAGTTCAGCCTGCGCGGACATCAGCTGGCTCTGCATCGCCGCAGCCGCCTGCAGGAGCTGCTGCATATCAAGCTGGCCACCGGGCTCCACGCGACCCTCCCATGTTCCTTGCGGCGCTGTATGTGCTGCGCTCGATATCCCGAGCCTACGGCCTCCGCCACCGCAGGGTACGGTGCGGGCAGTCCCCGGCCGCGCCGGCACGCCGGGCGGTAGCAGATCCGCTGCGCAGCCCCGTTACGGGCTGTCGAGCTCCTGGATGATGCGGCCGCCAAGTTCACGCTCGATCAGGTCGGTCCCGGTCAGCACATCAGGGGCCGGCCGGTCGCCAGGTGCGGGCTCGTTGTCGTCGTCCAAAGGCGTCGACACAGTGCCGGCCGATGCGTTGCGGGCGGACGCAGCGCTCGAGGACACGGTGCCGGCCGACACATTGCGGCCCGACGCAGCGCGCGACGACCCAGCGCTCGAAGACACGGCGCTCGAAGACACGGAGCTCGAGGACACAATGCCGGCCGACACATTGCGGCCTGACGCAGCGCGCGACGAGTCAGCGCGCGACGACTCCGGCCGGGCTGAGACGCCGCGTGCGCTCGCCTGCTGCTGCGGACGGCCGGTACCGCCGCCGCCGGGATCGGCCGCGCGAGCCGTCAGGCCCGGCCTGGCCGCGTCGGGCGCGCCGGGTTCGTCGTCGGCTGGCCGGGGCGCGGTCGAGCGCTCAGCCGGCCTTGGCGGCGAGTACGTCGATCCCGGTCCCGAATCGACGGAACCGCCGATCCCCACCGAGGTCCTGATCACCGGCGTCACCCCGAACATGTCCGACAGGATCTGGCTGAGGTCCTTGTCGTACCCGCCGGTGACGAAGCCCTTGGCCATTCCGGCCTGGGCGAAGGCGAGGGTCAGCACCCCTTCCGCGAAGGATTCGACGCTAGCGTTGCTGAGCTGTATCCAGGCGACGCGCTTGCCGTGGCTCTGGACCGCAGCGAGCACGTCGGGCCACCGGGCGCGCAGCGCCTGCGTGTCGGCCGGGACCTCGCCAGTCCCGGCGCCGGGCGAGGGATTAGCTGGGCTGGCAGTCGAAGGCTCGTTCGCAGTCGCTGGTGCCAGTGCCGACGCCGGCGTCGCCTGCACTTGCGGGGCAGGCCCCACTGGTGGCGTCGGCTGCTGTGTTGACTGCTGGGCGGATCTGGGTGCCGAGGTGCTCGCTGTCCGCGAACTCGCTGTCCGCGGGCTCGACGACCCCGTGGCCGGTGCTGACGTGCCCGGTGCTGGCGTGCCCGATGCTGGTGTGGCCGGTACCGATGCCTGAGGTGCCCCCGTGCCTCGTGCTGGCGCCGTAGCGGCCTGCCCGCTGGCGCTCAGCCTGCGCTCCAGTCGGTCCAGGCGCTCGGCTAGCCCGGCCGTGTCGGCGCCGTTGGCTGGCAGCAGCACCTGAGCGCACATCAGCTCAAGCAGCAGCCGGGGGGACGTAGCGCCGCGCATCTCCACCAGCCCGGCGCTGATGATCTCCGCTGCCCTGGTCAGTCCGGCCCGGCCATAGGCTGCGGCCTGCTTGCCCAGCTCCTCCGCCCGGTCCGGCGGGGTGTCGATGAGCCCGCTGACCGCCGCGTCCGGCACCGCCGAGATGACAATCAGGTCGCGCAGCCGGTCGAGCAGGTCAGCGGCGAACCGGCGCGGATCGTGCCCGGCCTCGACGACGTGATCAATGGCGTGGAAGACCGCGGCGCCGTCGTCGGCGGCGAACGCGTCGACGACCTCATCGAGCAGCCGGTCGTCGGTGTAACCGAGCAGCGCGATGGCCCGGTCGTAGCGCAGGCCGCTGTCGTCTGAGCCGGCCACCAGCTGGTCGAGCACGGACAGCGCGTCTCTGAACGAGCCGGCGCCGGCCCGGATCACGATCGGCAGCACGGCGGGCTCGTACGGGACGCCCTCGCTGGCCAGGATGAGCTCCAGGTGCTCACGCAGCACCGCGGGCGGGGCCAGGCGGAACGGGTAGTGGTGCGTACGCGACCTGATGGTCGCGATGACCTTCTCGGGCTCGGTCGTGGCGAAGATGAACTTCAGGTGCGGCGGCGGCTCCTCGACGAGCTTGAGCAAGGCATTGAAGCCCTCACGGGTGACCATGTGAGCCTCGTCGATGATGTAGATCTTGTATCGGCCGGCGACCGGGGAGTAGAAGGCCCGCTCTCTCAGGTCTCGGGCGTCGTCAACGCCGCCGTGCGAGGCCGCATCGATCTCGATCACGTCGATACTGCCTGGCCCGGCGGGGGCCAGGGCGACGCAGGAGGCGCAGACACCGCACGGATCGGGAGTGGGGCCCTGCTCGCAGTTCAGCGAGCGAGCCAGGATCCGGGCGCTCGACGTCTTACCGCAGCCGCGCGGCCCGCTGAACAGGTACGCATGGTGAACCCGGCCGCTGCGCAGCGCCTGGCGGAGCGGCTCGGTGACGTGGTCCTGGCCCTTGACCTCGGCGAAGGTGGCCGGACGATAGCGGCGGTAGAGCGCCAGGGGCGCGGCCGACGGGCCTGACCGTGCGCTGTCGGCCTGGTCAGTGCTACCCGTACCTAGGCGGCCCGTACCTAGGCTGCCTGGACCGGGACTGGGGGCGTCGCCTGCCATGACCTCATCCTCGCCGGGACGGTAAAGGACCCCCCGCACACCCGACAGAGCCCGCGTACCCTTGCTGCCTTCCGGCCCTGGGGGGGTTGGCGGGATGAACGCCGTGCGAGGGGTCTGCCAGCCAGTCTAGCCGCGGCCAGTGGGGTGCGTGAGCCCGCCGCCGATCCGGTAGCCGACGCCGGGGGTTGTGGTGATGACAGGCGGCTCGCCGAGCTTGCGGCGCAGCCGGCCGAGGGTGACCGCGACCGTGTTGGTGAACGGGTCGGCGAACTCGTCCCAGACCTGCTCGAGCAGGTCCTCGGCGCGCAGGTAGGCCGGGGTAGCCCGGAGCAGGGCGTCGAGCACGCCAAACTCCTTGACCGACAGATCCAGCTGGCGACCATCCCGGCTCGCGGTACGGCGGACCGGGTCAAGCTCGACGCCGGCCGCGCGCAGGATCCGCCCGCGAGCCGAGGGCTGCCGCCGGGCCAGGGCCTGGATCCGCAAGATCAGCTCGGGGAAGTGGAAGGGCTTGGCCAGATAATCGTCGGCGCCAAGGCCCAGGCCGCTGACCCGGTCTCCGGGTTCTCCGGCCGCGGTCAGCATCAAGACCATGACCCGGTCGTCGCGATCGGTGATCATCTGGCAGAGCGCGTCGCCGTGGATGCCGGGCAGATCGCGGTCGAGTACCACGACGTCGTAGGTGTTGACGCCGAGTTTGGCCGCCGCCTCGAGCCCGTCATGCGCGGCGTCGACGGCCATGCCCTGATCGCGCAGCCCTTCGACGAGCACCTCTGCGAGGGACCGGGAGTCCTCGACGATTAGGACTCTCACGTTGGTGCACCGGTCAGCGCGGCCTCAGCTGCGAGCGGCAGGCTGACCACGACCCGCAGGCCGCCGTCCGGCCTGGCGCACAGATCCAGCGTCCCCCCGTGTGCTGCGGCGATGGCCGCGACGATGGACAAGCCCAGGCCGGAGCCACCGCCTGTGGCGATCCGGCCCGTACTGACGCCGCTCGGGCCTAGCCGGCGGAACGGCTGGGCCAGCTGGTCCACCTGCGCCTGATCAAGGACCGGACCGCCGTTCTCGACGACTACGCAGGCCCAGCGGCTGCTCGTGGTGGTGGCGCCCGTGGTGGTGGCGCCCGTGCCGGCAGCAACCGTGGCGGTTCCCACCGGGCCGACCGCGACTCTGAGCCAGCCGGCCCGCTCGTTGTGCACGATCGCGTTGTCGATGATGTTGTCCACCATCCGGCTCACCAGCGCCTGGCTGCCCGCGACCCAGGAGCCAGCCGGGCTGACCTCAGCCTGCACGGTGAGTGCCTTGGCCGCGATGACGCCAGAGCGCACCGCGAGGGCCGCGGACGCCAGGTCGCCGACCGAGACCACGGCGAGATCGGGCAGCGCGCCGTGCTGCGCGCGCGCGAGCACGAGGAATCCCTCGAGCAGCTCGTCGATCCGATCGAGCTCGGCCCGGAGCCGATCCGCGAGTAGGACCGTCTGGACCGGCGGCGGCTCCGGTTTGGCCATCGCCACGTCGAGCGAGGCGCGCATGGTGGCCAGCGGCGTGCGCAGCTCATGCGAAGCGTTAGCGACGAACCTGCGCTGCGCGCCGAATGCGCTCTCGAGCCGCGCCAGCAGGCCGTCGATCGTGTCGGCCAGGTCCTTCAGCTCGTCCTGCGGTCCGCTGAAGGCCAGCCGCTCATCGAGGTTGTCCTCCGAGATTCGTCGCGCGGTCGCGGTGATGACCCGCAGTGGCCGGAGCGCCCGGCCCGCAAACAGCCAGCCGAGCAGCGCCGCCACGACTGCCATGATGCCGAGAGCGATCAGCGAGGACAGGAACAGCTGATGCGACAGCGACGGCGACCCCTGGCCGGGGCTGGCCTGAAGTTGGGCCCGCAAGCTGCGAATCTGGTTCTCGGCTAGGGCGAGCCTGGCCTGCAAGCCGAGACGCGGTTGTGGCTGCGCGCTGGCTGGCGCCACTTGTGATGTCGACTTGCCCACCACCAGGCCGCTAGCGATGGCCAGCAAGGCCGCGCCCGCAAGTATGAAGAGAATCGCGAACGTGCCGGTCAGCCGCAGCCGGACCGTACGGCGAACGCGGAACGGCCGCGTCAGCATGCGCACCACTTGCATGCTCATAGATCCTCTCTGCCGCAGGCACCCCGATGTCTCCGCCGGAATTCCAGGATGACTGACCGGACCTAACGGCGAGATAACAGTCTCGGTTCGGCCCGTGTTAGCCGCCTCGCCATACAACCAGGTCAGCGGCATTGCTCGAGCTAACACAGGAGGCACGAACCGTGGAAGCAACAATTGAAGTGGCCGGGGTGCGCAAGCGCTTCGGACATGCCATGGCGCTGGACGGGATGACGTTCACCGTCTGGCCGGGCCAGGTCACCGGCTTCGTCGGCCCCAACGGGGCCGGCAAGTCGACGACAATGCGGGTCATTCTCGGCCTGGACGCGGCTGAGGAGGGCCGGGCGCTAGTCGGCGGACGCCCGTACCCGAGCTTGCTGCACCCGATGCGGTACCTGGGCTCGCTGCTCGACGCCGCGGCGCTGCAGCCGAGCCGGTCCGCCCGTCATCATCTGCTCTGGCTCGCCTACTCGCAGGGCCTGCCCGCTGCACGCGTGAGCGAGGTCATCGAGCAGGCCGGCCTGCAGGACGTCGCCAGGCGCAAGGCGGGCGGCTTCTCGCTCGGCATGCGGCAGCGGCTCGGCATCGCCGCCGCGATGCTCGGCGATCCGCCGATCTTGATGCTGGACGAGCCCTTCAACGGCCTCGACCCAGACGGCATCGTCTGGATGCGCGGATTCCTCCGGTCGCTAGCCCGGCAGGGCCGCACCGTCCTGGTATCCAGCCACCTGATGAGCGAGCTCGAGGACACCGCCGACCACCTCGTCGTGGTCGGGCGCGGCAAGGTCATCGCGGACACCAGCGTCGCCGATCTGGTCGCGACCGCGTCTGGCGACCGGGTGACGCTACGCACCACCGCAATTCCGGAGGCAACGGCGGCGCTTGAGCGCGCGGGGGCCGCCGTCGTCGCCTCCAGTCCTGGCGTGCTGCGGATCTCCGGCCTCCCGGCGCAGCGGATCGCCGCGATTCTTGGCGCTACCGGGGTGCCGTTTTCTGAGGTATCCGCGCACCGCGCCACGCTCGAGCAGGCGTACATGAGCATCACTAGGGACGCGGTGGAGTTCCGCGCTGAGGCCACGTCGGAGGTGGCGCTGTGACCAGCGGAAGCATCGCCACGGAGCGGCCGGACGTCAGCCGCTCACGCGCAGCCGCCCGGGTCGGCTTCGGCCCGGCGATCCGGTCCGAGTGGGTCAAGTTCAGGAGCGTCCGCGGCTGGATCATCGGCATGATCGTCGCGGGCCTGCTGGTCCTGCTGACTGGAGTTTTCCTTGCCGGGAACGGCTCAATCGGCTGCCAGAACGGTCCGAACAGCCCTGCTCTGACTGGCAAGGCATGCCTTCCCCCGGTGCCGATCGGGCCTGGCGGTGAGGCTGTCAGCGACAGCTTCTATTTCGTCCATCAGCCCTTGGTCGGGAACGGCAGCATCACGATCCGGGTGACTGCACTCACCGGAACTTATACGCAGGGACTCGCCCAGGTCGGCCAGGCACCGCCGCCGGCCCATAAGGGCCTCGAACCCTGGGCCAAGGCCGGCATCATCATCAAGGCCAGCACGCGGCCGGGCTCGGCATACGCGGCCATGATGGTCACCGGGAGCCATGGCGTACGGATGCAGTATGACTACACCAGCGACGTCGCCGGCCTGCCTGGCCTGGCAAGCGCCGCCTCGCCGCGCTGGCTGCGACTGACCCGGTCTGGCGACACGATCGCCGGCTACGACTCAGCCGACGGCAGGCACTGGGCACTGGTCGGTACCGCTCACCTGACCGGCCTGTCCCGGGCCGTGCAGGCCGGGATGTTCGCGGCCACACCTCCCTACAACAAGGCGACGACATCCCTCTTTGGCGGGAGCGACCAGGGCGGTCCCGCGCTGGCGACGGGGTCGTTCGACAACCTCGGGCTGCGCGGCAACTGGCCCGCCGGGGCGTGGAGCGGCGTCAACATCGGCACCAACAAGCTGACACCGCGCAGCCCCGGCGGCTTCCGGCGGGCGGGCAGCGCTTTTGCGGTGAGCGGGTCCGGTGACATCGCACCGCTTGCGCCAGGGCCTCTGTCACCAATTCCCAGCACCACGGTCGAGGAGCCACTGGCGGGCGTGTTCGTCGGGCTCATCGCGGTGGTCGTGGTAGCGGCGATGTTTTTCACCGTCGAGTACCGGCGCGGCCTGATCCGGGTAACGCTCGCCGCGACCCCGCACCGGGGGCGGGTGCTGGCAGCCAAGGCAATCGTGATCGGTTCGGTCGCTTTCATCACCGGACTGGCTGCCTCGATTCTCGCGGTGTGGCTTGGCCTGCCGAAGGAGCGCAACGTCGGCGAGTACGTGCTGCCAGTGAGCACCTTCACGGAGGTGCGCGTTATCGTCGGCACGGCTGCCTTCGTGGCGGTCGCGGCGGTACTGGCGGTCGCCATCGGCGCCATCCTGCGGCGCAGTGCGGCCGCGGTCACCACCGTCATCGGCCTGATCGTGCTGCCGTTCCTGCTGTCGGTCACGGTCCTGCCGGTCAGCGTCGCGGACTGGGTGCTGCGGATCACTCCGGCGGCCGGGCTGGCCATCCAGCAGAGCATCCCGAATTACCCGCAGCTCAGCACCAACGCCTCGGCCGCGGCCGGCGTCTACCCGCTGACGCCATGGGCCGGCTTTGCCGTGCTCTGCCTCTACGCTGTCGCAGCGCTGGCCATGGCAGCTGTCCTGCTCCGCCGGAGGGACGCATGAGCACGGCGCTATCCCCTAGTCGGCCCGCAGCCCAGCGTCCCGGCCTGACAGCGATCCGGGACGCGCTGCGTGCGGAATGGGTCAAGCAGCGCACCGCCTCCAGCGCAGCATGGCTGCTGGCCGGACTCATCGCGGCGACAGTTGCCATCAGCGCGGCAGCGATCGCGGCGAACCGGTGCCCGGCAGGCCTGACCTGCCCAGTCGATACGACGAAACTCAGCCTCACCGGCGTCGAGTTCGGCGAGGCTGTCGTCGCCATCCTGGCGGTGCTGCCTATCTGCAACGAATACAGCACCGGGATGATCCGGGTGACACTTGCCGCCATGCCGCGCCGAGCAGTCGTCGTCGCGGTGAAGGCCGCCATCGTCAGCGGCATGGTGCTGGCGGCGGGCATTGTTGCCGTGCTCGCATGCGTGCTCGCGGGGCGCCTCATCCTGCCTGGCCACGGCTTCAGCCCGGCGCGCGGATTCCCGCCGCTGTCCCTTGCCGACGGCCCGACGTTGCGCGCCGCCGCGGGCTCGGTCCTGTATCTCGGCCTGATCGCCCTGCTGAGCGTCGGCGTCGCGGCCATCGTGCGTGACTCCGCGGTGACGATCGGAGCCGTGCTCGGATTGCTGTACCTATTCCCAGTGATCGCCACGTTCGTGGGCAACATGACCTGGCACAACCGACTTGAGCGTTACACCCCGCTCGCTGGCCTCAACATTCAGGCCACCACCGGCCTGCGGAGTCTGCCCATTAGCCCGTGGGCAGGCCTCGGCGTACTCGCCGTATGGGCGATGATCGCGCTCGTCGGCGGCGCGCTGTCGGTGCGACTGCGTGACGCATGACCCCGTTCCCTTATTGGCGGGCCGGTGCCTGAAGGGTGCACGTTACGCGTAACCTTGCTGCATGGGCGAGGAGCGAAGCTGCGAGCAGTGCGGCGCCGGGTTCACGCCACGCCGTGAGCACGCGCGGTTCTGCTCGGCTCGCTGCCGGGTGGCGTGGAACCGGGCGGCGCGCAGCGACCATCCGCCGGCCGAGGCCAGCGCCTTGCAGTGGTCGATCACCGCGATGCGCGACATCACCGACCGGCTGCCCAGGGTCACTGAGCTGGACCGGCCACGGGCCTTCGCCGTGATCAGCGAGGCTGTCTGGTGGGTGACCATCGTCGATGGCACCCTGGTGCGCTACCACCCGGACGTCTACGACCGCGAGTTGCGCAGGCGGCCGGAGGCGGAGCAGACGCTGATCGAGGAGACGCTGGCGGGCCTTCGTTTCGTCCGCAACCAGATGGGCCACGACGTCGACCACGTCGACTTCATCCGGCCGCGGCGCGCGGCACGCGGCACGCGCCCCGGGGACGTTCGCGACTGGACATGGAACGAGGTGGCTGCGCCGGCCGGCACGTCGCTGTCGCCGCGCGGCCAGGAGTGGGAGCTCACCAGGTACGAGGCGTACCGGTCACGGCTGGCCGGCGAGGCCGTGGGCCAGACATTCCGTCGGGCGGCCGATTTTCTGTTGCTCGCCGCCGCGAGTGCCACGCCGCTCACCGAGACCGGCGTGCCCGACTAGTCAAGCCGCCGTCGCTTGGCCCGCGGCGGCGGCGCAAGTGGCGCCAGACGCCGACGGCTAGGCCGACCACTACGGCCGCCGCGATGATGTACGTCGGGCCCTTGAAGCCGCCAGCGATGGAGTTCCAGTTGGCGCCGACGGCATAACCGGCCGAGGCGAGTGCCGCAATCCAGGGAATGCAGCCGGCCGTCGTGTAGATCCCGAAGCGCACTGGGTCCATGCCCGCGATCCCGGCTGGCAACGAGATGAAGGTGCGGACCACCGGTAGGAGCCGGCCGATCAAGACGGCCCGCGGGCCGTGCCGGTCGAACCACCGGCTAGCCCGGTCGAGGTCGTGCTCGCGAACGTGTAGCCGGCGACCCCACCGCCGGAGCGCGGGCTGACCGCCGTAGCGGCCCACGGCCCAGGCGAGGTAGCTGCCCGCCACGTTGCCAGCGACTCCGGCGATGATGACGCCGACCAGGTTGAGCCTGGTGCCAGGGACTGCGCCGGCCGCGAGCGCGCCGCCGAACGTCATGACGAGCTCAGACGGGATTGGTATGCACGCTGATTCCGCCACCATGAGCAGGAAGATGGCCAGGTAGCCGTAGGTCGCTATGAAGTGCTGCACGGATTAGCTTCCTTCCGTCGCGGGCTTGTCATCGGCAGGCTTGGCGTCAGCGCACCAGGCCGAGGTAGACGACGCTGGCCAGGCCCGCGATCAGGCAATAGATCCCGAACGGGGTGAGAGTTCGCGTCCGCAGGTACCGGAGCAAGAACCGGACCGACAGGTAGGCACCGATCCCCGACAGCACGCTGCCCAGCAGGATCTGGCCCCGGATCCCGTTACCCAGTGGGCCGAGCAGGTCCGGGATCTTCAGCGCGCCGGCGGCGAGGATGACGGGGGTGGCGAGAAGGAACGCGAACCGCGCGGCATCCTCGCGGGACAAGCCCCGCCGCAGGCCGGCCACGATCGTGACGCCGTCCCGGCTGATACCAGCCAGCAGCGCGAAGACCTGGGCGGAGCCGATGATGACGGCCTTCGGGTACCCCATCGACGCCAGCCGCAGGTCGGCCTGGCGTGCGTCGGCCAGTTCGGCCGCCCGACCGGGCGCGCGGGCCGCGGCGACCGCCGCATCAGCAGCCAGCGAAGCGCGCGTCCGGTAGCGCTCTCCCGCGAGGAGGATGAGGCCGTTCACCATGAGGAAGATCCCGGCCAGGATCGGCCTGGCGAACAGCACGCGGAACGTGTGCTCGAAAACCACGCCCACGATGCCGACCGGGATCGTCGCCAGGATGATCATCCAGGCCAGTTTCTGGTCGGCGGTCTCCACGCTGAGGTCTCGTACCGAGGAGAGGAAGCCGCCGATGATCTTGAGCCAGTCGCGCCAGAAGTAGATGAGCAGCGCGATGGCGGTAGCGACATGCAGTCCGACGATAAACGCCAGGTACGGCGATTCCGGGGAGGCAACGTCGAGATCCCGGGCCCAGCTGCCGCCGACGATCGCGGGGATCAGCACGTTGTGGCCGAGGCTAGAGACCGGGAACATCTCCGAGACGCCCTGGATCAGGCCGACGACGCCGGATTCCAGGTAGGTCAGATGTGCTGTCATTTCTGTGCTGCCATATCTGGGCCCCTCGCCTCGGCTAAGTCAGTGGCCGCGCCCTGCCACCCGGCGGGGCGCGAGTAGACGTTGGCGGTGCGGGGCCGCGATGGCATACTCGAGCGGAGCGGGTGCTTTACAGCACCTGTAGAACATCTACAGGTTTTGTAGATGATACCTAGCGGCGGGAGGGCTAATGCACGAACCTGCGCCCCCGCCTGCTCAGGACGGCTCGGCTGGCGCCGGGCGGCGCGCTGCCGGAACGCTGGAAGCCGAGGTCCTTGGCATCCTGCGCGCCGCGGACGGGCCACTGACTCCTGGCGACGTGCGCCAGCGGATCTCGGGCGGCGCAGACCGAGAACTGTCCTACAGCACCGTGGTGACGATCATTTCGCGGCTGCACGACAAGGGCCTACTGGCACGTCAGCGCTCCGGGCGCGGCTTCACTTACGCCCCCGTTGACGAGGCGAGCCTGGCGGCCAGCCGGATGAGCCTGGCGCTCGGCAGCCTCGACAATCGCGGCGAGGTTCTCAGCCGGTTCGTATCCGGCCTGTCCGGGCGTGATGCCCGGCTGCTGCGCAGCCTGCTGGCCGAGGTGGGGGACGCGGCAGCGTCAGGTCCCGGCGATCCCGCGGAACGCGGCTAGCGTCGTGTGGCTGCTCTACCTCCCTCTGGTACTCCCGGCTCTGGCGGGCCTCGCCGCCCGGCCGCTGGCTGCCGTGCTGGACCCACGCCAGGCAACCTGGGTACTCAGCATCGGTGCGGTGGCTCTCGCCACCTGCAGTGCCGCTGCGCTGGCGCTGCTGACTGCCTACGCGGCGGCCAGGTCACCGGTGCTGTCTGCACTGGGCGACTACTCGCCGCAGGTCATCCGGAGCGCGGATCCCATCCCGAATGCCATCGGGGCGATCGCGGGGCTGGCGCTGGCTGGCGCTGTCATAGCCGTCATCGTCCTATTCAGCAGGCGAGCGCGCGCGCTCGCAGCGGCATACCGCCACGCGGCCGCACTGCACGGTCGCGACAACGTCGTGGTCATGCCGGGACCGGCCATCGAGGCATACGCGCTGCCAGGCAGGCCCGGCCGGATTGTGGTGTCGGACCGGCTGCTCGATGATCTGGACGCCAATGGCCGAACCGCGTTGATCGCCCATGAGCAGGCCCACCTGTCCGGCCGGCACTACCTGTTCGCCGCCGCGGCCCGGCTGGCAGCCGCGGCCAACCCGATGCTGCTCCCGGTGGCCCGCGCGGTGGAGTACACGATCGAGCGGTGGGCTGACGAGCATGCCGCCGCGGTCACCGGGGATCGCGCTCTCGTTGCTCAGACCATCGGGCAGGTTGCCCTGCTCGCCGGGCCGCGACAGGCCCGGATGCCGAGGATCTCGCTGGGCATCGTCAGCTCGCGCACCCGGCGCGCGTCGCTGGCCCTGGCCGGACCGGTGCCGAGGCGAGTCGCCGCGCTGCTGACAGCGCCGCCACGGCGGCGGATCGTCCTGCTCGCCGCCTGCTCAGTCGTCGTGTTGCTGGCTGCCGTCGCCGCGCTGGACACTGCCGGAGACCTGCACGCGCTGGTGGAAATAGCGCAAGCGGGCCAGTAAGTACGCGGGCGCAGGCCTGTGCCTGGCTGCTATTGATCTCCGAGATGCTCGACAGATCGCCGCAAGCATCGCGGGTCATGGAGTCGCCAGTCCTCGTGACCGGCCTGCCAGCGGAGCAGCACTGCCCAGCCGCGGCGATATCGACACCACGCAACGATCGTTGCTGGTCGCCAGCGGCCATCGGAGAACAGCACCGTCGCTTGCGGCGAGTCGGGCTGAAGGCGGTCAGCGTCCAGCAGCTGGCCCCGCGGGATCCGAGTGAGTACCGGCTCCGACGACACGGCTCGACGATAACACGTTCGTAGAGACTATCCATCTCAGGCTGTCAGGCGAATAATCATTCGAACGCCGATGGCTCAACGTGGCGCAGGTTCGATGCGCTCTAGCTGCCGGAGCTCGTCCTCATCGTGAGATGCCTGGTACAGGTCGAGTGCAAGCTGGCCGTTGAGCCAGAACTGCGGCGTGGTGCCGAGCGGCTTGGCCAGCCGCAGCGCCGTGGACGGGGTGATGCCGCGCCTGCCGTTGACGATCTCGTTCAGCCGTACGTACGAAACGCCAATCCGACAGCCCGGGCGCGGCCAACTGGGCGCGGCGCTGCCGTTAGCCTCGGCTTATGGGTCGGTCCGATCAGTTGTCGCGCGGTGCGCAGGCCGCGCGTCTCGCCCGCGGCGCGGCCGACTGGCTGATCGACGGCCCAGGTGTGGACCTTGGGGACCCGTGCCTGTACCACGGCCTGGCCGGCGTAGTCATCGCGCTGCACGAGGCATACCAGCACTTCGGCGATGACCGATACCGCCGGGCCGTCGCACGGAGTACAGATGCGCTGAGGGCACAGGTCGACATCCTAGAGGGCTCCTCGCTGTACTTCGGGCTCGTCGGCGTCGCGGTCGCGTTGCGAACTCTTGGCCAGCACGCGGACGCGGACCGGGCGTTGAACCGGGTTCGTTGTCAATTCGACGGGCTGCGATGGAATGAGATGTTCGAGCTCCTCATGGGTAACGCCGGCATCGGACTCGGTGCGCTGCACGCGGGCGACCTAGACCTAGCCGTAACGGCCGTGACCCCGTACCTGACAACGGCTGATCGAACTCGTTGCGGCGTCAACTGGGCCGTGCGGCCATCGCCGGCCCGGTCGCACCACATCGCACACGGCACCCTGGGAATCGTGTATGCACTGGCTGCGGTAGGGGACGCCGCCGGCCGACAGGACATGATCGAGATGGCGCTTGCTGGCGCAGCGGACGTGGTCAGCCGGAACGAGGCGGACCCGGACGGCTTTCTCGTCGCGCACTCCGATCCACCTCACCGGCCCGAGCTCATTGATCGCTACAGCTACGGCTGGTGCAACGGTCCGGCCGGCGATGCCCAGGTCTTTCGCCTGCTCGCGCAGATAACCAGAGACGAGACCTGGACCGCGCTCAGTGACCGGTGCTGGCACACTGTCCGCGAGTCCGGACTTCCGCGTCGGATCCGGCCCGGATTCTGGGACAACAATGCCAGGTGCTGCGGCACTGCCGGCGTCCTCGCGCTCGCCTGCGACCGCATTGTCGAGCGTGGTGACGCTTTCGACTTCTCGAACGTGCTGGTCGACGACCTCACGGCGCGTGCCACCGTCGACGAGGCAGGTGCTCGGTGGTCCAACCACGAGCACCGGGCCGCATCGAGCGATCTGGAGCCAAGCGCTGGGTGGGCGATGGGGAACGCTGGCATCATCCGCGAGCTGCTCCGGTACGCGCGGCTCAGCGAAGGCGCCGCCGCCGGATACGCGGTCGCCTGGCCGGATCACCCAGCTACCGCCGACGCTCATCGGGCTTTTGATGGCAGTGCCAGCGCTCGCGCCCCGCGTACCGGAAAGTCCTTGAAAGAGATCCGGGCGGCAGTGTCGGATCGTGGCGTGGGTGTTCGTAGCAGGCGTGAGTGGCCGCCCACGAAGAGCGCCCCGAACCACAGGAGATGATCTGAGATGCAGTACCTGGTTTCCGTGCTCTACGACGCCGCCGACCTCGCCACCCCGGACGAGATGGCGGCCATCGACGTGTTCAACGATCGTCTTCAGGCGGAGGGTCACTGGGTCTTCGCCGGCGGCCTCGCGGCGCCCAGCTCGGCCACGGTCATCGACAACCGCGGCGAGCAGGCGATTTTCACCGACGGGCCGTTCCTGGAGTCGAAGGAGTTTCTCGCCGGCTTCTGGATCATGGAGGCCGCCGACCTTGACGTGGCACTCAAGCTCGCCGCCGAGGGGTCGAAGGCCTGCAACCGGAAGATCGAGGTGCGGCCGTTTCTGTGAGCGTCGTCGACGTCCGTGAGGCGATCACCCAGGTCCACCGTATGGAGTGGGCACGCGTGGTCGCCACCCTGACCAGGCGTTTCGGTGACCTTGACGTCGCCGAGGAGGCGGCGGCCGAGGCGTTCGCGACCGCCGTCGCGCGGTGGCCGGCCGACGGTGTACCCCCCAACCCTGGCGCCTGGCTGACCACCACCGCCAACCGCAAAGCCATCGACCGGATCCGGCGCGAGAACAAGCGCGACGACAAGGTAAAGGAGGCTCAGCTGTTGTACGACGACGACCCGCCCGAGCCTCTCGGAGCCATCGAAGACGAGCGGCTCCGGCTGATCTTCACCTGCTGTCACCCGGCGCTCGCGATGGAGACCCGGGTGGCGCTGACGCTGCGCATGGTCGGCGGTCTGACCGTGCCGGAGATCGCCCGTGCCCTCCTTGTGCAGGAGACCGCCGTGGGGCGGCGGATCACCCGCGCGAAGGCCAAGATCAAGGAGGCGCGCATCCCTTATCGGGTGCCGCCCGCGGAGGATCTCCCGGCACGCATCTCAGGCGTACTCACCGTCCTCTTCCTCGTCTTCAACGAGGGCTATCTCGCGACCAGCCCCGATACCGATCCCGTGCGCCACGACCTGACCGCCGAGGCGATCCGGCTCACTCGCCTGATCCGTGCCCTCATGCCGGAGGACGGTGAGGTGATCGGCCTCCTGGCCCTGATGCTCCTCACCGAGGCCCGCCGCTCCGCCCGAGTGTCGGCGAGCGGCGAACTGGTCAGGCTCGACGAGCAGGACCGTGGGGCCTGGGACGCGGCACTGATCGCCGAAGGTCACCGGCTGGTGCGCGAGCGCCTGGCCGCACGGGTGGCTCCAGGTCGCTACCAGATCCTTGCGGCGATCAGCGCCGTGCACACTTACGCTCGCGACGTGCGCGACACCGACTGGTCCCAGGTCGTCGCTCTCTACGACCAGCTCGTCCGCCTCGACGCTTCCCCGATCATTGCCCTCAACAGGGCCATCGCGGTCGCCGAGCTTGACGGCCCGGAAGTGTCGCTGGCGGCCGTCGACCGTCTCGAGCACAAGCTGGCCGGCTATCACGCTTACCATGCGGCGCGCGCTGACCTGCTGCGCCGGCTGAGCCGCAGTCAGGAGTCGCGCGCGGCGTATGACAAGGCGATTGAGTTTGCGGGCAACACGGCCGAGATCGCCTACCTGACACGCCGCCGCGACCAGCTGGGGTAACGAGGACGAATGAGACTGGGCACGATCGGAGACGGACGGAGACGCGGGATGCGGGACCTGGTAGTGCACGCCTGGACATCGCTCGACGGCTACAGCTGCGACGAGGGGACAGAGATGTTCCAGGTCATGCGGGACATCGAGGACCCGGTGGGCGACGACTTGTTCGCCCGGCGGCTGGCGGGCGCCGGCACGCACATCATGGGCCGGGTCACCTACCTGGAGATGGCGGACTTCTGGCCCAACAGCTCCGACGTCAACGCGGCTCCGATGAACGACATCCCCAAGGTGGTGTTCTCGCGGACACTGCGGTCCGCCGTCTGGCCGCAGACCAGGATTGCCAGCGGCGACACCGCGCAGGAGATCGCCCGGCTTAAGGCCGAGCCTGGCGGCGAGATCATCGCCCACGGCGGCACCCAGTTCGTACGCTCCCTGGTCAGCCTGGGCCTGGTCGACCGTTACCGCTTCTACGTGCTCCCCTTCGCCGCAGGCGAGGGCGTCCCGCTCTTCTCCCCTGACGCGCATCCGGGCCAGCTGAGGCTGGAGCAGAGCACGGCATACCCGGCCGGCATCCTCGAACTGGTCTACGCGACTGAGCTGGCGGGCGCGCACTAGCCGACGCGGGATCCATGCTTGCTGTGTGCATTGCCGCGTTCCTGGGCGGGGACGTGCTCGTCCGGGTATCTACCGCCGGCGGGCCTGCGGCGTCAGTTCGGCCGCGCCGTAGCTGTTGTCGTCCGCGTTCAGCGTTGCGCCTGGCGCTACGAGCTCATCGACGCGATCCAGGATCTCGGTGTCCAGCGTGACGCGCACCGATGGCAGCTGCGACTCGAGCTGCTCCATGGTCCGCGGGCCGATGATCGCCGAGGTGACGCCCGGGTGATTGATCGCCCATGCCAGCGCGAGTTCGATCATCGTCATTCCCGACTGCTCGGCCAGCAGCGCGAGCTCTTCGACTACGTCCAGTTTGCGCTGGTTCGCCGGGGTGCTCATGTCGAAGCGGGCACCCGGACGTGCGGCCGACGTGGGCGTACCGGGGGCGCCCTTGCGCCACCGGCCGGTCAGCCAGCCACCGGATAGCGGGCTGTACACGAGGGTTCCCATGCCGTAACGCTGCACCGTGGGGAGCACGTCCTCCTCGATACCGCGGACCAGGATCGAGTACGGGGGCTGCTCGGTGACGAACCGCTCCAAGTTCCGCTCGCGGGAGACCGATTGCGCCTCGACGATCTGGCTGGCCGGGTAGGAGGACGATCCGATGTAGCGGACCTTGCCCTGGCGGACGAGATCGGTCAGCGCACCTAGGGTCTCCTCGACAGCCGTCGTCGCGCTCGGGCGATGCACCTGATACAGGTCGATATAATCCGTCTTCAGGCGCCGCAGCGAGTTCTCGGCCTCCTGCATGATCCACTTCCGGGACCCGCCGCTGTGATTTGGCCGGTCGTCCATCGGCATGAAGAACTTGGTCGCCAGCACGACATCGTCGCGGCGCCCCTTCAGGGCCTCGCCGACGATCTCCTCCGACTCGCCGCCGGAATACACGTCAGCGGTGTCGACGAAGTTGATTCCGGCATCGAGCGCGCGGTGAATGACGCGAGTCGCGTCGGCGCGGTCGTCGTTGCCCCATGGCCCGAACATCATCGTGCCCAGGCACAGCGGGCTCACCGATACCCCGGTCCGGCCCAGCAGTCGGTATTCCATGTCATGCTCCTCGTTGCTTGTAGTCAGCTGCCGGTGATGTCGTTGAGTGCGGCGAGGCCGTTGAGGGTGCGGGGGTAGCCGATGAAGGGCACGAGCACGGTCAGCACGGCGAGCAGCCTCGCGCGGGTGTTGCCGACCCGCAGGTTCCCGTTGACGTGCCCCCGCACCTGAGCGTCGGCACCGCCTAGGGCGACGAGCATCGAGAACGTGAGCAGCTCGCGCACCTCCAGGTCGATGCCGCCCCGCCCGACGGTGTCGCCAAAGCAGTTAGCGGTCAGGTAGCGCTGGAAGTGCGCCTCGTCCGCCGGGGTGTCCGTGAGGCGAACGGTCACCGCGTCGTCGCCGACAATGCGGCTCTGCACCGCCTGGCCGTGCTCCAGGCGCGTCTGGGGCGTGGATGCCGACTGCCCGGGCAGCGGCAGCTCAACCCCTGCCTCGGTGAAGACGTCATTGGCCGCGTGCAGGTAGTCGAACGCCCTGGCCATGCCCACGTAGGCGACCGACTGGTAGACAATCTCCTTCAACTCGACCGGGCTCACCCCGCCGTTGGCCACCGCTGCGGCGGCCACGACGCGGAATTCTGCGAGCCCGCCGGCCGCCAGGATCGCGGCCAGCTGCACCATCAGCCGTGTGCGCAGGTCGAGCGTCTCATCCAGCCGCGCGGCGTCGGCGGGCACCTCGCCGAAGGCAAAGTTACCGAAGTACTCGATCAGCTCGGGGTCGGAGTGCGCCAGAGTGGAGGCGCGATCGCCGAACAGCTGATCGTGGTTGCTCTTCGCGGATGCGCTGATCGCCATCGACTACGCCCCCGCCGTGCGATGCGCGGCCTGATACTGCTCGTCGGTGACCGGCTCGAGCCAGGTCGTGGCCTCGCCGTCGCCGGAGGCGTCGAGGATCGCGTAATGGCACATCATGTTCTCGGCGGTGCCGCCGTGGAAATGCTCCTCGCCCGCCGGGGTCCACACGCTTTCACCGGCGCGCAGCACGACGGTCTTCCCGTCGCGAGTGCCGACCAGCCCCGTCCCGTCAGCGCACACCAGCAGCTGTCCGTTGACGTGGCTATGCCAGTTGGTGCGCGCCCCCGGGCTGAACCGGACGAGGCCGCAGGTGAGCTGCGAGGTGCCGTCGCCGCCGAACACCGGGTTCATCCACACGTCGCCGGTGAAGTTCGACGAAGGGGTCTTCACCGTGGCGCTGCTGGGGTTCTTGTTCATGTCGTGCCCTTGTCGTTGGGGCGTCGTCCAACCCGGTGCCGTCGCTGGCATGGGTGGCGCGCCATCTCTCCCGGTGGCTGTGCTCACGAGAACCAGTCAACGCGCGTTGCGCGCGCCCGTGGGAGTGCCTGTTCTTACAGGTAACGGCGGTACCTCCCAGGCTGCAGCGCCGTCACCTACCGTGGAGCCATGGACAACCGAGAACAGGTCCGCGAGTTCCTCGCCTCCCGGCGGGCACGGATCACCCCCGTCCAGGCCGGCCTGCCCGCTTACGGCGGCAACCGCCGGGTCAAGGGCCTGCGCCGAGAAGAGGTCGCGCTACTCGCCGGTGTCAGCATCGACTACTACATCCGCATGGAGCGCGGGACCCTCACTGGTGCCTCCGACGCTGTCCTGGAGGGTGTGGCCAGGGCGCTTCAGCTCGACGAGGCCGAGTGCGCCCACCTGTTCGACCTTGCCCGCGCCGCCCAGCCAGCCCGGCCCCGGCAGCGGCGGGGAAAGAAACCGGGCGTCACCGACGGCATCCAGCAGATCCTCGATGCCATCACCGACGCCCCCGCCTGGGTCCGAAATGCCCGCCACGACATGCTCGCGGCCAACCGGCTTGCCCGCGCGCTCTACGCTCCTGTGCTGGCGGACGCCCGCAGGCCGGCCAACAACGCCCGCTTCGTCTACCTAGACCCGGCCGCTCGTGAGTTCTATGCGGACTGGGACCGTGCCGCCGACGACATCGC
>DATHPF010000441.1:0-18149 GCA_035484155.1 Streptosporangiaceae bacterium | reverse complement strand
GGGTCCGGCCAGGATCCAGCTCTCTGACCGGTGCTGGATCGCCGGATACCAGGCACCCGGCTTGTCCAACAGCGCTGGCGTGCCGCTCTACCAGCAGATCAAGGAGCAGGTGCAGACCGCCATCCAGTCGGGTGACCTGGCCGAAGGCGCCGCTCTGCCGTCGGTCCGTGCGCTCGCGCGTGACCTGCGGATTAGCGTCATCACCACCACTCGCGCCTACGCGGAGCTGGCCGCCGAGGGGTTCATCGCCACGATCCCAGGCAAGGGCGCTTACGTGCAGCGGCTGGACTCGGCGCTCGTGCGGGAGCAGCTGTTGCGCCAGGTGGAAGACGGGCTGCAGACCGCATTGGATGTCGCCAGACGGGCCGGCCTCCAGCGCGACGACCTTATCCAGATCCTGGACGGACTGATCCAGGCCGAGCAGGAGGACATATCGGATGACCGGGTTGCAGCTCAGCAGCGCGCCTGAGATCAGGAAGGATCCACCAGTGAGTACCGACTTGGCGTTTGCCTTGCGTGGCGTGGGCAGCGCCGTAAGTGACAACTTCGCGTTGCGCGATGTGAGTTTCGAGCTGCCGACGGGCTATGTCATGGGCCTGATAGGTGCCAACGGCGCGGGAAAGACAACGACGATCCGCTGTCTGCTGGGCATTCGCCCGATCGACACCGGCGAGATCGAACTGCTCGGCCACCTCGTGCCCGGACCCGTCGCCTTGCGCCAGGAGATTGGCGTGGTCCTCGACCACGCCTTCCTCGTAAGCGACTGGCGGCTGACCGAGGTCGAGCGAACGCTCCGTCCGTTTTACGACCGCTGGGACGGCGCACGCTACCGCCAGTTGCTCGACGAGTTCGGCCTCGATCTGCGGGCCAAGGTCAAAGACCTGTCCCGCGGCATGTCAGTGAAACTCATGATCGCCGTGGCGCTATCGCACCGCGCGCGGCTGCTTGTCTTCGACGAGCCGACCAGCGGCCTGGATCCCGTCACCCGTGACGAGCTCGCCGGCATCATCGGGGACTTCCTCCTCGACGAGGGACACAGCGTCCTGTTCTCGACGCACATCACTTCCGACCTCGACCGCATCGGGGACTATCTGACCCTCATGCACAACGGCCGCGTCGTGCAGACCGGCACCAAAGACGAGGTCCTCGATGCCTACCGGGTCGTGCGCGGCGGTCCGGACGACCTGCGCGAGTGCGTCGGCGTCCAGCTGATCGGTATCCGCCGGACGTCAACGGCCGCGCAGGCTCTCGTACGCACCAGCGAAGCCGACCTGCTAGGCGGGAACGTCCTCGTCGAGATACCGACCCTGGAGGACATCGCCATCCACGTGGGAGCCCGCGATCCCCAGCGGAATCCCGATCGGGACGCGGGCGCCGGTCGGCGCCAGCCCGACTCTCCGATGCCCACTGGAAGGAACGCATGACCGCCGTTGCCCGTATGGCCATGTTGAACCTGCGCACGGTCGCGCCATACCGCTACCAGGGCTTCCTGGTGTTCGCACTGGGGGTCCTGCTGTTCGCTGGCAAACCCACAGTGCTCGTGCCGGCGCTCGTTTTCTTCTTCACCTCGCAGTTCGCCTCCTACCCGTTCAATGTCGCCGACAAGGCCGGCCTGGACACTCTTTACGCGGTGCTGCCGCTGCCCCGCCGCTCGATGCTGTACGGCCACTACGCCTGGGCGATAGCGCTCTTTGTCGCCACCGCCTCGGTCAGTACGGTGCTGGCCGTTCTCCTCGCCCGCGCGCAGACCGTACCGTTCAGCGGTCGCACCGTCATGACGGTACTGGCGCTGTCCTGGGCTCTGTTCGCCGTCAATGTCGCGATCCAGCTTCCCTTGCTCATCCGGTTCGGATACACCCGTGTCAGCGTGCTAGGCACCGCCCTGCCGCTAGCGGTGGTCCTGGGAACCGTCTATAAGCTGCACCTGACCGTGCCGTCGACTCAGGTCTGGCTCCCAGTTCTCTGGATAGCCGGCGCAGTCGCGCTCATGGCGTCCGCGGCCATCGCCGTCACCGCCGACAGACGGCGCATGCGCAGTAGCGGACCAGCGCCCAAGATCCACTAGCAGCATCAGCCTTGGCCGCAGCGCCCTGA
The DNA here is from genome assembly GCA_035484155.1 of Streptosporangiaceae bacterium. Lineage (GTDB taxonomy): Bacteria > Actinomycetota > Actinomycetes > Streptosporangiales > Streptosporangiaceae > JAJYUU01. Next base: position 16,055 of record DATHPF010000441.1, on the reverse strand, counting down.
AGGTAACCCGATCGCCGCATCTTGCGATGGACCGCGGCGGATCTAGAGCGCGGCGGAGATAGGGCCGTCGTCCGCGTAGGCGGGGCCTGCCTCCATGCGATCCGCGAGCGCAGCCAGGTTCACCGGCGGCGGCGTCCGCATCGCGAGCAGCTCACCGATGACCTGCCGGGCGCGGTCGCGATCGCGCACCTGACACGGGCCGAGCGCCTCCGCGCGGAGCAGGGCCTCGGTCGCCTCGGCGACTTGCCGGCGCAGCGCGTACGCGCGCGCGACGTCAATCAGCATGCGCGCCTGCCTGCCCGGCGACAGCAGCCGCGTGTCCACCAACGACGCCGTGCGCAGGGCGTGACCGGCGTCCCCGAGGTCGAGGCTGACCGCGATCTCGTACAGCGCCACGTACTGCGGCCCGAACTCGGGCAGCCCGTTGGCCCGCTGGCCGCCGAGCCGGCCGGCCAGCCGGCGGGCCCTCGCCAGCTGTCCGAACGCCGCCGACGGATGGTTCGTCCGGGCCGCGACGACCGCCCTCAGGAGGCTGAGGCCGCCGCACAGCGAGAGCGCGTCGGGGTCACCAAGCTCAGCCAAGGGCGTCAGGGCGGCTAGCGCCGTGCGCGCGGTCTCGTCGGCCAGCGCATGCTCGCGGGCGTCGAGGAAGACCGACGCCAGCCGGTAGGCTCCGGCGGCGGCGAGGAGGAGGTTGCCTGCGCTCTCCGCCGCCGCCATCGCCCGGTCCGCCGCGATCCACGAGGCCATCGGATCGCCGAGCTTGGCCAGCGCCGCGGCGCAGGCCTGGTACGACACCGCGGTCAGCTCGCAGATGTCGGATTGCTGGCCGGGGGGCGAGATCCTGACCGCGGCCTCCAGGCCCGGCAGCAGGCTGGCCAGCACCTGCGAAAGCTCGGCGTACCGCTCGGCGCCAGCAAGCGCGCAGGCCTTTTCCGTCTGGGCGCGCAGGTCCGCGATCGGCGGCGCAGAAATCTCACCCAGCATCGCGCAGAGCGAATACGCTCCCGCGAGCACGACGCGGAGCGCCTCGGCAGGCCCGGTCCGGCTCGCGGGATGAACGTCCTCGCCGGCGTCGGCCGCTAATTCCGTGAGGGGCAATTCGAGCGCGTCGGCAATGGTTTTCAGTACCGAGAGCCGCTCAATGGGCTGAACGCCCCGCTCCAGCTGCGATAGCCAGGCGACCGGCTGGTCGACCATGGCCGCGAGCTCGGGCTGGGACAGGCCGTGGCGGCGGCGCTCCTGGGCGATTCTGCGCCCGAGCACCTGCTGGTACTCCACGGTGTTCACCCGCGCGGTCCCTCTCGGTCGTTAGTGCGGCTGCAACGCTCCGTGCGTTATCAGCTACCTTATCGGACCAAAGAACTTGTGCACATCGAGAATTGCACGACGGTACTGCGCCACGCAAGTGCGTGTAGTGAGATCTCGTCAATTGGCGGTAGTAACTGCCTGAACTCACCATCGATGCGTCTCCGAGCCGACTCCGGCTGGCATTCCGATGATAATTTGGCAATTTGCCCGCTTCAATATGTACTGCGGAACTGCCCAGCCGACGGACGGGGTCACCCGCAGGCCCGGCGCGACCCGTGGGTTAATCTGCCCGAACGCATATCCGCGTGACGCTGGCGAACACAGGGGCCGGCGAGCCGATCCGTGTGAGGAGTGCCATGGTCGTGCCGCTGCCGGCTCGCGACGTGGCTGCGGCGGTCGGCGTGCTGCTGATCATCACGTCCGCGACGAGCGTGATCGGGACGCTGGTGGTTCCCAGGCCGGTCACCAACTGGCTGACCCGGCTGATCGACCGGGTGGTCAACGTTACCTACAAGGTCGTGCTCAAGCCGATCAAGGAATACCGGCGACGGGACCGGATCCTGTCCGCCTACGCCGCGACGCTGCTGATCTCCCAGCTCGTCGCCTGGCTCGGGATGTTCTTCGTGGGCTACTCGCTGCTGTTCTGGCCGCTGGTCCACGGGGGTATTACCGACGCCTTCCATACCGCGGGGCCGGCGCTCTGGGAGATCGGCACAGATCGCGCCAAGGGCGCCGCCCAGCAGGCCATTCTCGACATCGCGTCAATCACCGGCATCATCACCGTCACGCTGCAGATCGCCTACCTGCCGACGCTGTACTCGTCGTTCAACCGGCGGGAGACCGATGTGGCGCTACTCAACGCCCGGGCGGGAGTCCCCAGCTGGGGGCCTGAGCTGCTCGCGCGCACTTATTACGCGCTCGGCTCGGGCGTATCGTCGGTGGACACGCTGCCCGATCTCTACGAGGAATGGGAGCGGTGGGCCGCGGACGTGGCCGAGAGCCACACCACGTACTTGCCGCTGGTCCGGTTCCGCTCGCCGCGACCACTGTCGTCCTGGGTGACGGGCCTGCTGGCCGTGCTGGACTCCGCGGCGCTGATCTTGTCGGTATCACCCGGGATTGCCCCGACCGTGCCCGCCCGCCTGTGCCTGCGATCCGGCTTCATCTGCTTCAGCGAGATAGCCAGGGCCATGGGTTACGACATCCCCCAGGATCCCGACCCGGCCAGGGGCACGGAGATCACCTACGACGAATTCCGGGACGCGATCGCCCGCATGCAGAAGGTGGACTTCCCGATCGAGCGGAAGGCCGAAGAGGCCTGGCCGGACTTCGTCGGCTGGCGGGTCAACTACGAGCAGGCGGCTTACGCGATCGCCCGCGAGCTCGATGTCGTGCCCGCGCTCTGGTCCGGCCCGCGCCGGCCCGGTGAAGTGCAGATCCCGCCGTTTCGCCCGCCTGAGGGACGTCCCCCGAAGAAGCCCGTCGAGCGTCCAGATTCTCCGCCGCCGCATAAGGCATGAGTCGGGCGCGGATTAAGCCGGGGCTTCCCCGGGACCGGCGGCCTTCTCGGCGCCCTGGTCAGCCTCCATCCCGGCCAGCGACGAGCCGAGAACGCTGACCGCCGCCTGGACGCACACGTCGCGCAGGGTGTCGCCGACCAGCCGGGCCGCGTAGGACAGCAGGCCCTTGCGCTCGGCATCCTGCTCGCGCTGGGCGGCAGCGGCGAGGTCATCGGCCAGCCTGGTGATCAGCGTCTCGGGGGTCGGCCACTGGCCGACGGTCTGCCGCGCCATCGGGGTGACCTTGAGCACGTACCAGAACGTCGGGTCCCCGCCGGTGGTCGTCTTCCGGAAGTCGACGTAGACCGGGTCCAGCGCCTCCAGGGCCCGGGCCACGGCCGCCTCGTCCAGACCGGTCGCCGTCGCGATGTCGGTGACGGTGACCATGTAGCTGTCCTCGAGCAGGTGCACCGTGGCCGCAAGCACGGGCAGGTCCCTGGCCGACCAGGTGTCATCCACAGCTTCACTGCCTAACCGGGACCCGGATGCGCGATCGGCGCGCAGCGCAGCCGCGCGCAGGCGGGTTCCCTGAACTCGGGGCCGGGTTAGCCGGCAGTTAGGAGACTAGCGAGAATAGGCGCTAGTAGCGGCGCCGATGTGGCGTTCGTCCTGTGCATCCGCCTCCGGGCGGCAGCCGGCGACAGAAAACCGCTTGCCTGCAGGCGATCTCAAAACGGCAACGGCCGGCCAGAAGCTGCCACTCGTGGCCCGAGTGGCTTGCTGCCATCGCTAAGCTGTGCCGGGCCTGGCTCCGGCAGGAGCTGAAATAACGCCCCGAAATAATCACGCAGTGAGAGGAATCCGATGAGTAACGACACCGGAGTCGAGCGGACCCTGGTGCTGCTCAAGCCCGACGCAATGGCCAGGGGGCTGGCCGGACGCATCCTGACGCGCTTCGAGGACAACCTGCTCAAGGTCGTGGCCGCCAAGATGGTGTGGATGGACGCGGAGCTCACCAAGCGGCACTACTTTGACCTGGAGGAGCGGTTCGGTTCCTCGGTCTACAACCTGATGGCCGAGTTCATGCAGAGCGGGCCCGTTCTGGCCATTGTCCTTGAGGGCGTCGAGGCGGTCGCCTGCACCCGCAAGATGGTCGGATCGACCTACCCCGATCAGGCCGCGCCCGGCACGATCAGGGGTGACTTCGCGCACATGAGCAGGACCTATGCGAACGCCCATAACGTCGCCGTGGCCAACCTGGTGCACGCTTCCGGGAACCCTGAGGAGGCCGAGAAAGAAATCGGCGTCTGGTTCACGAGGGAAGACCTGCACGATTACCCCACAGTCGCCCAGCAGTACCTGCGGTAGCCACAAAAGCTTCGAGAAAACGGCCCGGCTGAACCAGCGGGGCCGTTTTCCCGTTCAGGGGGCAGCGACGCGGAGCCCGAAATACCGAGTCGCCCGGTGCATTGTGCGGTCATGCTCCTGCGGCCGAGCCTGCGCACGCGCCGGCCAGCCTCCGAGGGGAGCTTTGTATGTCGGTTCGTCAACGGGTAGTGGCTGCGGCCGCGGCCGCCGGAGCCATAACAGCGGCCGGATTCGCTGTGGCACCGATTGCCCAGGCGGCGCCAAGCGCGCCACACGCCTACATCAACAATTTCAGCAAGCTCCGGACCATCGCCTCTACTGTCCCGGCCAACGGGGACGTTAACCCGTATGGCATTTTCGTGGTCAGGCAGAGCATGGGCCGTCTGCACGCCGGGAGCGTGCTGATCAGCAACTTCAACGCCAAGTCCAACGACCAGGGCACCGGCACGACGATCGTGCAGATAACCCCGGGCGGTCACCGGACACTGTTCGCCCACATCACAAACAGCATGGTGAGCGGAAGGTGCCCGGGCGGCGTCGGCCTCACCACCGCGCTGGAGGTCCTGCGTGGCGGCTGGGTCGTCGTCGGCAGCCTGCCATCGGCAAACGGCAGCGTCACCACCGCGAAGGCCGGCTGTCTCATCGTCCTGAACCGGAACGGCCAGGTGGCGGAGACCTTCCGCGGCCACGGCATCAACGGGCCGTGGGACTCGACGATGGTCCAGCACGGCCGGGTGGCCGACCTGTTCGTGACCAACACCCTCAACGGCGGCGTCCAGAAGACCACGGCCGTGGTGAACAAGGGCACCGTGCTGCGGCTCACGCTGCTGCTCCGCCGGCACGCGGCCCCGCGGCTCGTGTCGATCACCAGGGTGGGCTCGGGCTTCGCCGAGCAGGCCAACTCGACGGCGTTCGTGTTCGGTCCCACCGGCGTCGGCCTGAGCAGGCACGGCACGCTGTTCGTCGCGGACACCCAGAACAACACGATCACCGCGATCCCGCACGCGCTCTTCCGTCCCGGCAGCGCGGGCACGGGCGCGGTGGTCACCTCGGGCGGGGACCTGAACAACCCGCTGGGCATGGCCATCGCCCCGAACGGCGACATCCTCACCGTTAACGGCAGTGACGGCCGCATCGTGGAGACCACGCCGTCCGGCATGCAGATCGCCGCGAAGTACCTCGACAGCACCCCGCCGGCGCCGCTGGGCGCGGGCGCGCTGTTCGGCCTGGCCATCAGGCCCGGCCACGGCGGCGTGTACTACGTCGACGACGACGTGAACACGCTCCGGCTGCTGCACTAGGCAGATCCCCCCGCGGCAGCCCACGCCCCTTTTTACGGGAACGGGCTGCCGCGGGGCACTGTCGTCCGTCAGTCCGCGGCCGCCCGCGGCTCGCCCGTGCCGCCGAGAGTTCCCGAGTCATCACACAGCCAGCGGTCGAGCCAGTCGAACTGCTCGGCCAGCACGTGCAGCACGGACTCGCGGGCCAGATAACCGTGGCTCTCGTGGGGCAGCACGACGAGCCTGGCCACGCCGCCAGTGCCCTGCATCGCCTGGAACAGCCGCTCCGACTGGATCGGGAAGGTGCCGGAGTTGGCATCCCTGGCGCCGTGGATCAGCAGCAGGGGGGAGCTGATCTTGTCCGCGTACCGGAACGGCGATACCCGGTCATAGACACCGGTCGCCTCCCAGAAGTTGCGGCGCTCGGTCTGGAATCCGAACGGGGTCAGGCTCCGGTTGTACGCGCCGCTGCGCGCGATCCCGGCCGCGAACAGGTCGGTGTGGGCCAGCAGGTTCGCGGTCATGAACGCGCCGTAGCTGTGCCCGCCGACCGCAACCCGGCCCGGATCGGCGACCCCCATCTTCACCAGCGCGCTGATGTGCGCCGACGCGGCCGCCGAGATCTGCTCGACGTAACTGTCGTTCATCGTCTCGGGGTCGCCGATAACCGGCATGGTCGCGTTCTGCAGCACCGCGAAGCCGCGCAGCACGAACCAGACGGGGTCGGACGCGTTCAGCCGGGTGAACCGCTCCGTGGTGCCGCGGACCTGGCCGGCCGTGGCGGCGTCGCCGTAGTCGAGCGGATAGGCCCAGACGACCAGCGGCAGCGGCCCGTCGGTGTCAGCGTCGTAGCCGGGCGGCAGGTGGAGCATCCCGGTGAGCTGCACGCCATCGCCCCGGTCGTAGCTCAGGAGGCGCTTGTCCATGCCGGTGAGCTGCGGATGGGGATCTGGCCAGGCCGTGAGCTGGCGCCGGGCGGCGGCGCCGGTGCCGGCCTCGCTCAGCCGCAGTACCTCGAGATTCGGCGGCTCGATCCTGCTCTCGTGCCAGATCAGCGCGCTGTCGCGGTCATCGCCGAGGAAGCCGAGTACCTGCTCGTAGGCGTCGGCCGGGGACCGGAAGAGCCGCTCGGTGCTGAGGTCGGTCAGGTCGAGCCGGTCGAGGAACGGCCGGTCGCCGTCCGGGCTGGCGCCGTCGCCGCGGAGGTAGATGTGGCTGCCGTCCTGCAGGACGGTCCGCGCGCCGTTCGGGCGCACGGTGACCATCGGCGCACCGGGGTCGCGGTAGGCCTCATCGGCCGAGTGGTCGAAGATGACCCGGCCGGGCTCCGGCGACGACAGGTCGGTCAGCCTCGTGGTAAGCCACCGGCGATCCCGGTCGTGCTCGGTGATCATCAGCTGGCCCGGCGTCTCCATGTCGTACCAGCCGAGGCAGCGGTGCTCGACCAGCGCGGCCACCTGCGGCTCGCCGTCAAACGGCGCGGCCAGGCGCAGCAGATGGTCGCGGTGCTCAGCCTTGGCCCGCGGGTCGCCGCCGTCCAGCGCCTCCGCCCAGACCAGGCTCGCGGGCTCCGACTCCTCGAACGACACCATCCGCGGCCCCGTCGGCACGCCCTGCCGCGGCACCTCGTCACTCACTGGCAGGTCCGCGACGACGCGCTCCAGGTCACCGCTGGCCGACCAGATCTCGACCGTCCGGGCGAAGTAGGGATAGGGGACGCGGAACGAGAACGGCCGCTTCAGCCGGTAGACCAGCAGGTGCTGGCCATCCGGTGAGTCACTGAGGTGGTAGTACAGGCCGGCGGGACCGAGCTGGGCCGCTGCGCCCGTGACCGGGTCCACCCGGAGGGGCAGCGTCGTCGCCAGCTCCTCGAACACGTCGCCGTCGGCATCGGTGCGCAGCAGATCCTGGAAGGTGGCCATCTGCGAGTGTTTGCCCGCCGACTCCTCGACGCGGGGTTCAATCGGCTCGGCCGCAAGCGGCGACGCCGCGCCGGGAGCACCGAGCGCGAGCAGCCAGGCACCGTCCCTGGTCCACTGAATGGTCGAGCCGGCCGAGGTCGGGTCGCCGCCGAGCACGTCGCGAACGCGCAGGCCGGGCACCGGCGCGGCGATGGCCGTCGCGGCATCGGCCACCCACACGGCGATGCCGTCGGCCTCGTCCATGGTGAAGGCGAACCGGCTGCCATCCGGCGCCCATACCGGCACGCTGACGGACCTGCCCTCGGGGAGTCTGACCGGCCGCACCTCCCCGTCGGCCACCGAGAGAACCGACAGGCCGGTGAGCCGGCGGGTGCGCTGCCGGCCCGCGATCGAGGGGTCGACCCGGATCCCGCCGAGCGACAGGAAGGGACGCGCCAGCACGGCCACCGGCGGGTGCGACTCGTAGTGGACCAGCGCGGCGAACCTGCGGCCCGGAGCGAGCGATGCGACCGGGGTCGGCGGGGCATCGATGATCGAGACGATGTCATTCGCCGGAGTCCTGTACGCCACGCTGTCTCCTTCACTGAGCTGTGTTGCCCCGCCGTCCCCCAGGCTTCCTGCTCACCCGCCGCCGCGCAAATCGGATAGCCCGAGATCACGCGGCAGAATAGCCAGCGTGCCTGACTCTGCTGGCCCGGAGGGACGACCCCCCGAAGCCCCCCGCAAGGTGTCCGTGCCTGGCCTCGTCGATCATCACGCGCACCTGCTGCGGGATGCGGCGGGCGTGGCTTTCCCGCCGGGCACCGCGGCCGTGCGTGAGTTTCACCACAAGGTCGCGGCCGCGGGCACGACGCCCATGGATGTGCTCGATCCGCCGCTGGCCGAGCCGGGCCTGGCCGGCCGCCTGCTCGCCGGGCTCAGCCGGGCCGCAGCGGCGGGCCTGGTGGAGATCACCGAGATGGGCATGCGCAGCTGGCAGTACCTGGACGCGCTCGCGGCGGCGCAGGAAGCAGGCCCGCTGCCGGTCCGGGTTCGCATCTACCTGGCCAGCGGACTCGCCGGCGAGGCCAGTCTCGACGAGCTGGACGCGCGCCGCGCCGACTGCGGCCCGTGGGTGCGCCTGGCCGGGGTCAAGTTCTACGCCGACGGGTGGCTGGGCCCGCGCACCTGCGCGCTGGGCCAGGACTTCGCCGACGTGGGCGGCGCCGGGCTTTTGTTCACCGACGCCGGGCGGCTCGCCCGCAGGATCGCGCCGCTGGCCGGGCGCGGCTGGCGGATCGCCACGCACGCGATCGGCGATCGCGCCGCGCAGGTCGTGCTGGACGCCTATGACCTTGCCTGGGACGGCGATCAGGCGGCAATCGCGGCTGCCGCGCCCAGGATCGAGCACGCCAGCGTCCTGTCGGCCGACCTGATCGCGCGCATGGCGGCCGGCGGCGTCGTGGCCTGCATCCAGCCGTCATTCGCGGTGACCGATGCCGCCCAGCTTGGCCCCGCGCTCGGCCCCGGCCGGGTGGCGCGGGCCTATCCGTACACCGTGATGGCGGCGGCCGGCGTGCCGATGCTGGCGGGCACCGACTACCCGATCGAGGTGCTCGAGCCGCTCGTCGGGCTGGCCCGGCTCGTGTTCGGCCGGTCACTGCGGCCAGGCTTCACCACCGCGGACGGCGCGCCCGGCCACGCACTGCTGCCGGTCGACCGGGCGCTGGAGATGATGAGCGACGCGGGGGCCGGGCAGACGCTGGTCAGCGCCGACCCCCGCGCCGCCACCCCGGATCAGATCGACCTGATCGAGGTGTCCGGCACCGCGCCAGCCCCGTTCCCCGCCTGAGCGGGTCTAGGTCCGGGCGATCAGTACCAGCCGGTCGCCAGCTCGTGGTCCCAGGCGGCTCGCGGCGAGCCGTACCGGTCCTTGATGTAGCGCAGGCCCCAGCGAATCTGGGTCTTCGCGTTGCGCTCCCAGTTCGGTCCGGCGCTGGCCATCTTGCTGCCGGGAACGGCCTGCGGGATGCCGTACGCCCCGGAATACGGGTTGGAGGCGTACACATTCCAGCTGCTCTCCCGCGACCACAGCAGGTTCAGGTACGGAAACTGGGACGTGGACCAGCGGAAGCTGCGCAGCATTGCCCTGGCGATCTGCTTCGGGGTGAGCCTGACCTTCCGGCCGCGGTGATGACCGCCGCCCTTTCCGATGCCCACCAGCGCCGGACGCGCCCGGCCCGCCGAGACGGCGGTGAACGCGTCGAGCACCGCGGTCTGCTGGCCTGCGCTGGCCTGACCGGATGCGGTGAGCGGGGGGCTGACGGCTCGTGCGGCCAGGTGAACGACCGCAGGCACCGGCGGGGAGGAACTGGAGGCCGGCTGAGTCGCTGCGCTGGCTGACCAGACGCCGACTGCGCCGGCTGCGGCGGCGAGCGCCAGGCCCGATGCCGCGTAGCTGATCTTGCGTGTTTTACAGGGGTTGGATGTCCGGAAGATGGACAAGTGGGGCCTTTTGTCGGGCGCGCACCTGCGCGCTCGGCTGTCACCCTTTGCCTTGGCCGGGGGGTTCTCCGGGAACGGCAGCGAGCGGACTTCGTCGCGGGCACAAGGCGACTGTGGCTGCTCACAGGCAGCCGTCACGCACGCAGGGCGCTATCGAACGCTTACTCTGCCCGATGTTCGCATGCGATGTATGCCGAAAATGCAATTACAACGGTATGATGAAAATCACAATTATCAATTCGTAATTGCACTATTTGCGTATGCTATAGAGCCGCGCTCATTTCCTGGTCATTCCGATGGCCGGCGCGCGGCGCCGGCAGGATGCACCTGGCGCAGTATCTGGCCTCGGGATGCGCCGCGAGCAGCGCTGCCGGGACCGGCTCGTGGCACTGCTCGCATTGGCCGTACTGCCCCGCAGAAAGGCGGTCGAGCGCGGCCTCGATCTCGGCCAGCGCCTGCCTTTCGGAAACGGTACGCCGGGCGAGAATCCGAAGGCGCCGGGCCCGCTGGCCGCGCCCGGCCGGGGGCTCGGCCACCTGGGCGGCGTCGTGGTAGGCCAGCGACAGCTCGGTCACTCGCTCGAGCCTGGCTCGCCAGCATCCTTCGAGCTGGGCCCGTCGTTGCATCAGGCCCGGCTGCGACATCGTCAGGGTGGACATCCAGCTCCCTTCCTGGCGCTGCCCGAGGCCCTCTGGTCCGGGCATGGCCCTAGCTCAGCCGGCGTTCCTCCAAGACAGCTGAGCCTTGCGGCCAGGCCTGCTGTGAGTCATCCGCGCTAGCGCAGCACTTTGCGCTGATATAGCGCAATCGCGAGGGGCGCGAAGATCGCGATCAGCCCGATCGACCAGGCGAGCGCCGCGACCTCGGGGTGCTGCATCGGCCACGCCTGAACCGCGCTCGCCGGGTTCGGGCCGCCGAACAGGTTCCGGCAGGCCGCAGCGAGAGCGCTCAGCGGATTCCAGTCGGCGAAGGCACGCAGGACCGGAGGCATGCCCTGGGTGGGAACGAAGGCGTTCGAGCAGAACGTCAGCGGCAGGAAGAAGACGAATCCCAGAGCCTGCGCCGCCTCGGGACTGCGCAGCACCATGCCCGCGCAGGCCCCGATCCAGGTCATCGCGAGCGCGAAAAGCAGCGACAGCACGACCGCGACCAGCGCGCGGCCAACTCCGGCCTCGATCCGCCAGCCGATCGCGAGGCCGGTGCCGACGAGCACCAGGACGCCGAGTGCCTGGGTGGCCAGATCAGAAAGGGCCCGTCCGGCCAGCATCGCGGCCCGTGAGATCGGCAGGGCGCGGAACCGGTCGATGAGGCCGGTCGACATGTCGGCGCAGAGGCCGACGGCGGTGCCCGACGCGGTGCCGGCCATCGACATCCCGAACATGCCGCTGATCAGGTACTGGTGGTAGCTGCCGCCGCCGGGCAGCCGGATCGCCGAGCCGAAGACGTAGGCGAACAGGAGGATGAAGATCACCGGCTGAATGGTCACGTCCATGAGCTGCTCGGGCTCGCGCGCGATGCGGGCGATGCTCCGCTTGGCCAGGACGAGAGTGTCTTTGACGGCCCACCAGGCCCGGCCGAGGGCGGGTTCGGACGTCAGGCCGCTAGGCGCTAGAACTGCGGGGGTCACGGCTGCTCGCTTTCGGTGTCGGCGGCCGCGGCGGTGACGTGGCCGGTCAGTGTCAGGAAGACGTCGTCCAGGGACGGATGACGGATGAACAGGTCGTCGAGCACGACGCCGGCGGCGTCGAGTTCCCTGACGATCTCGGGGAGCCGACGGGCCGCCGAGGTGACTGGCGCCTGTGCGATCCGCGTCGCCTCATCGCCCGTCGCCGGGCCGTCAGCGTGGCGGGTGAGGACCTGCAGGGCCGCCGGAAGAGCGGACGGCCCGGCGACGGTCAGCACGACGCGCTCGCCGCCGATCTTCGCCTTGAGCTGCGCGGAGGTGCCGTCAGCGATCACCGTGCCGTGATCGACCACGGCGATCCGGTCGGCAAGCTGGTCGGCCTCGTCCAGATGCTGCGTAGTGAGCAGCACGGTCGTGCCGTCGGCCGCGAGCGACCGGACGGCGTCCCACGTGACGATCCGGCTGCCCGGGTCGAGGCCGGTGGTCGGCTCATCCAGGAAGAGCACCTGCGGGCGGGTGACCAGGCTCGCCGCCAGGTCCAGCCGGCGGCGCATCCCGCCGGAGTAGGTCTTCACGCCCCGGTCGGCCGCGTCGGTCAGCTCGAACTGCTCGAGCAGTTCCGCAGCCCTGGTCCTGGCCTGCCGGAGGCTCAGGCGGCCGAGCTGGCCGACCATGACGAGATTCGCCCGTCCGGTCAGTGACTCGTCCAGGGCGGCGTACTGGCCGGTCAGGCCGATGACCCGGCGGACCTTGCCCGCGTCGGCGACGACGTCGTGCCCGGCGACGGTCGCACTGCCGCGGTCGGGCCGCAGCAGCGTGGTGAGGACCCGGACGGTCGTGGTCTTGCCCGCCCCGTTCGGGCCGAGCAGGCCCAGGATCTCGCCCGCCGCTACCTGCAGGTCGAGCCCGTCCAGGGCCTGCGTCTTGCCGAAGGCCTTGCGGAGGCCGCGGGCCTCGATGGCCGGTGCGCTCGTCACCTTCTCGCTCCCTCATTCCGTTTTTCGTCTCGTACACCGTACGTCGACGTGTCGTACGGTGTACTTTACAGTACGCTGTACGAGAGTCAAGCGACGGGAGACGGCCATGGAACGCGAGCCGGGCGGAGGCCGCCCGCGCCAGCCGCGATGGCACGGCTGGCAAGGCAATCCCGATGACCTGTGGCGGCCAATGGATGCCGGGGCGCCGCGGCCAGGTCGTCAGCCGGCCGGCCGCGACCGCGACCGCGCGCGGCCCCGGCTGTCCAGGGAGGAGATCGTCGACGCGGCGATCGCCATCGCCGATGCCGAGGGCGCCGAGGCGCTCAGCATGCGGCGCATCGCCCAGGTCCTGCAGGCCGGCACGATGTCGCTGTACTGGCACGTCTCCAGCAAGGAGCATCTGCTCGAGCTGATGCGGGACATGCTGATGGCCGAGATCGAGGTGCCCGCGCCGTCCGGCGACTGGCGCGCCGACCTGCGTGCGCTCGCCGTCAGCAGCCGGGCCATGCTCAGCCGGCACCGCTGGCTGATGAATTTCGTCGGCGGCCGTCCGCCGCTCGGGCCGTCGACGCTCCTCATTCTCGAGGAATCGCTGGCGCTCGTGCGGCCGCTGCGCCTGGACCCGGCCGGGGAGATCGGCATCCTCACGGCCGTGAACACCTACGTCAACGGCACCGTGCTGCAGGAGACCCAGGAGATCAGCACCGTGGAAGCCGAGCAGCAGGCGCGGGCGGTCGGGCTGCGGCAGGCGCTGCGCGAACGACAGGAGTGGCGGGACCGGCTCGCCGGCACGGGGATCTTCCCCAACGTCGTCAGGTTCCTGGACTCGGGCATCGACCCCGATGCAGCCGAAACGCGCGACGTCCGGTTCGAGTTCGGCCTCGACTGCCTGCTCGACGGCATCGCCGCGCGAATCGCGAGCCGCGACTCTAGCCCCGGCTAGGTCCCCCGGCCCCGGTACACGGTTTCGCCCCCAGCTTCCTCGCGTAAGGTTCTAAAACGGGCATCTGCGGCAGACAGCAGGGCGCTCGCCACCAGCGGGACGAGATTGCGGGCTGGTGGGCAGCGGAGATAGGCCGGCGGGCTGGCAGGCCGCACGGCGGTCACACTGGCCGGGGGCGGCGCGCCTCGCCCGGGGACCGCCGCGCCTGAGCGCTACGAGGTCGAACAGTTCGGTTTCGTACTACTGGGCCGACGGTCGGGGCGGTCCCGCCGATTGTCACGCGGGTTATGTCGCTATATGTATGGTATCGTCATCATGTCCTGGGATAGAATCGCCTTTATTGGCGTGGCGGCAAGATTTTCGTCAGCGCATTTTCGGCGCTCGGCCAGCGACCACGTCGGCCAGAATCCCCAGCAAACATTGGGCATTCGCGGGCAGGGAACCGCTGGTTGCGTCCGTGGTCACAGCTAAGTCGGCCAGACGATGACACGCCGACGCGTCGGATGGTGTTTGATAGACGTGGTTGCATTCGTATTTTGCGTACGCGGCACGGGCAACGGATCCGGGCAGGGCATGTTTGCCGGGATAACGGCGCGGCGTCGTGGCGACCCAGGATCCTCGTCCGTGGATCCCGGAGATCACCCAGTAGGAGAAGGCACATGCCTCAGGGCACCGTGAAGTGGTTCAACGCAGACAAGGGCTATGGTTTCATCGCCCCGGACGATGGTAGCGCCGACGTCTTCGTCCACCACTCCGCGATTCAGGTTGACGGCTTCCGCAGCCTGCAGGAAAACCAGCGCGTCGAGTTCACCGCCGGCCAGGGCGCAAAGGGCCCGCAGGCCGAGCAGGTCCGTCCGCTCTAGTCAGATCGGCCGAGTCGGCCGGTACAGCACGCATAGCTGCTAGCTAGCGCACAACATCAGGAGGCGGCTCCCGTCGGGAGCCGCCTCCTGCATATCTGGGCGAATCCCGGCTATCCCGAGCTGAACTATTGCTGACGGATTAATAGCCGTAGATAACCACGCAAGACTCAAAAAGATTGGCAACACTTTGGCACCGACGCATTACTCGAAGTAAAAAAGGGCCACTCGCCAGCTAGCCGCTGTGCTATATATCCACCATATCGGTGACGCCCGATTCCGGTGAAGAGAGCACATTGTTAGCAAAGATGCCTAGTCCGACCAGCGGCGAGGCCGCGTTACCAGATTCGACGGTCAATACCACTGCGCTGGCGCCTCCGGTGCTTGCCCCGGGCCTGACCTCCAGCGCACAGAAGTTGCTGATCGGCGCTTCCGTCTATCGCGAGCCGGCCGACCGCAACGCGATCTTGTTCCAGCTCGGACGGCACGACTGGGCCGCGGCTCGCGCGCCCGATCAGGCTGGACCTACCCCGCCGTATCAGCCGCCAGCGGACCTGCCCGAGGTCCTCGCCTCGTGCGTGACCGCCGGACTGCTGACCGCGGATGCCGCTGACAGCCGCGCGGCCCGAAGCTGGCACGTGGACCCCGCAGTGGCGGTCCGCCTCCACGCCGAGCTCGCGGAGGCCGGCCGCGACGCCGAACTGGTGATAGCCCATCGCCGCGCGGCGCGCTACTGGCGGTGGCGGGCCGCGGCCTGGCCCCAGGACCGCGAGTCCGACCTGCATGACCTGCTCGAAGCCAGGCACCACCTGTTCAGCGCCGGCGACGCCGAGCAGGCCAGTGACCTCACCCGCGAGGTATGCGCACAGCTTCATGCCTGGGGAGAACTCACGCGCGAGAGCGAGCTGATCCAGTCCACGCTCGAACTGCTTCCCGGCCGCGCCACCGGCCACGCGGCCGGCTGGCTCCACGAACTCGGAGCGATCTCCCAGGTACGCGGCGATCTGGAGGAGGCGCAACGCTGTTACGCCGCGTCGGTGGAGCTGTTCGCGATCGTCGGCGACTACCGGGGCGTCGCCCGCGGCCAGCACAGCCTGGGCGTGCTTGCCCAGGCGCAGGGCGATTACCGCCGCGCGGAGCGCCATTACCGCCGGTCCAGTGCGGCGGAGAAGAAGGCGGGCGCCATTCCTGACGCAGCCGACGCGGGCAGCGCGGTGGACGCCAGTGCCGCCGAGGCCGCAAGCGCGGCCGCCAGCGCAACGGCCGCCCGTAGGCGGGGGAAAGCCGGGCCGCGGCGGCAGGCACCGCGCCGGGGCCTCCGCCCAGGACCAGAGCCTGGCCAGGTCAGCAGCGCGGGACCACAACCCGGCCAGCCCAGCGCCGCACAGCCAGCTCCGGACCGCGGCCGGGCCGCCGAACCAGATCCGCGTCCCCAGGGAACCGCACGACCGGCCCCCGACCTGGTCGTACGCGCGGCAGTGGGCGGAGGCAGCGCGCTGCTTCCAGCGCCGGGCCGCAGCCGGGCCAACGGCACGGCGCCAGGGGCCGCCACGATGACAGCCAGTCCTGAGCCGATCGGCACAGAGCCGCGGTCAGCGGCGCGCCAGCCCAGCCAGGCGCGGCGGCCCGTCCTGATCCTGGCCGTTGTCGGCTGGGTTCTGGTCGCACTGACGGTCGCAGGCATCGGCGCCGCGCTCGCTCGTTCCGCCCCGGCGTCTTCGACTCCGCCCGGCAGCGCGACTCGCCTGAGGGCGGCGTCCTGGGTGGCGGCACAGGTCAGCCGTTCG
>DATHPF010000440.1:0-25025 GCA_035484155.1 Streptosporangiaceae bacterium | reverse complement strand
GTCCCGGAGCGCGTAGAGGCGGCGATCGGCCGGCGCCAGGCCGTCGCCGGCGGCGCAGATCACGCAGCCGGTGGACGACAGCACCCGGATGATGTCGGCGTTGGACAAGGTGGCGCGCCAGCCGGGGATCGACTCCAGCTTGTCGAGCGTGCCGCCGGTGTGGCCGAGACCGCGGCCGGACAGCTGCGGCACCGCCGCGCCGCAGCTGGCCACGAGCGGAGCCAGGATCAGCGACACCTTGTCGCCGACGCCGCCGGTCGAATGCTTGTCGACTGTCGGCGCGGCCAGGCCGCTGAGCTCCAGCCGCTCGCCGGAGCTGATCATGGCCCTGGTCCAGGCGCGCAGCTCACCTGCATCGAGGCCGCGAAAGTAGATCGCCATCAGCAGCGCGGACATCTGCTCGTCGGCGACGGTGCCCGCTGTGTAGGCATCGATCAGCCAGCGGATGTCCGTGCCTGCGAGCCGCCCGCCATCCCGCTTAGCCCGAATCAGGTCGACGGCGTCAGGCATCGCGCCCGCTCTCGCTGCGGATCGCCAGGTCGGCGGCGGTGAACGCGCCAGGCAGCAGGTCGTCGAGGCGCTGCGGCCCGTGCTCGCTGTCGAGCCGGAGGCCGGGACCGCCCGCCTCGAGCAAAAGCTGGCGGCACCGGCCGCACGGCACCAGGGGAGCGCCGTCGCCCGCGACGACGCTCACTGCCACGAGCGCCCCGGCGCCCGCTGCGCGCTGTGCGCTGACCAGCCCGCATTCCGCGCACAGAGTCAGCCCGTACGACGCATTCTCTACGTTGCAGCCGGTGACCAGCGTGCCGTCGGCGTCGAGGCCGGCGGCACCGACCTTGAGGCCGGAGTAGGGCGCGTGCGCACGAGCCGCAACGGCCGTGGCGGCGGCGCGCAGGGCCGCCCAGTCAATGTCCATTCAGTCGCCCTTCTCACTTCCGCTGGCGTGAACTTCCGCTGGCGGAACGCTAGCTGTCACGACTTGACGTACGGTTCTCCGTCGGCTTTGGGTGCTCTGACCTTGCCGACCAGTCCTGCGACCGCGATGATCGTGGCCACGTACGGCGCCATGTTCATGATCGGCGGCGGCAGCGCCGGGTTGACAGTGGGCAGGACGAGCGCGAGTTCCAGGCAGAAGCCGAACAGCAACGCCGCCGTGAGCGAGCCGAGCGGCGTCCAGCGGCCGAAGATCAGCGCGGCCAGCGCAATATAACCGAAGCCGGAGCTGATGTCGGGGTTGAAGCTCCCCACCGAGCCGATGGTCAGGTAGGCGCCGCCGATGCCGGCGATCAGGCCGCCCAGGATGACGTTGCGGTAGCGAGTCCAGAGCACCCTAATCCCCACTGTGTCGGCTGCGGTCGGATGCTCGCCGACCGCCCTGACCCGCAATCCCCATCTGGTGTAGAACAACGCGACCTGAACTCCGATGATCACGGCATAGGTGATGTACAGGAAGATGTTTGAGTCGAAAAAGATCGGCCCGATGACCGGAATGCTGGCCAGGCCGGGGATCTTGATCGAGCCGAACGTGATCCCGGTGTTGTAGCTCGCGTTCTGCGCCATCAGCCGGTCGTAGAGATAATCGGTCATCCCGAGCGCGAGCACGTTGAGCACGACACCGAGGATGACCTGATTCACCAGGAACGTGATCGCGAAGACGGCCAGCAGCACGGCGACCAGCCCGCCTGCCAGCGATCCAGCCACCAGCCCCACCCACAACCCGCCGAAGGCGCTGGCCACGATCGCGGCGGCAAACGCGCCGAACAGCAGCTGCCCCTCGATGGCGATGTTGATCACGCCGGAGCGCTCGCACAGGCAGCCGGCCAGGGCGCCGAGAATTAGCGGAATTGAAGCGATCAAGGTGCCCTGCATGATGTTAATGACGTTCAGCGGGATCGCGCCCGCGTCGGCCCAGCAGAGCAGGGATACCACGAAGCACAGCAGGACGGCCGCGATAGACAGGCGCTTGCTTCGGACGCTCAGCTCCGTGGTCGCGCGGAGCACGCCAAGGCCGATGCAGACTACGCCGAGTGCGAAGCAAACAGGCCCGGCGGGGACCCGGATGACCGGTATCTGAATGCCCGAGCCCCCCGACGACAGCCTGAAGGCGGCGTCACCGGAATGCGCGAGCAGGCCGAACACGAGAACGTTAATAAGCCCGAGAACGCCGAAGGTGACGGCGGCGGCGTACCTGCGGTTGACCGCGAGCGGCCTCCGGACCGCCGTGACTATGGCCGTCACCCGTTCCATCCCTTCGTCACGGCCTCCATGCCGGAACCGCTAGTGGCGCGCAGCCGGAAGACGGCACGGATCAGCGCTGGTGCGGCGACGAAGAGCACGATGAGTCCTTCGAGTACCTGGACGATGTCGGCCGGGACCTGGCCCAGCGTGGCAGCCTCGACATAAGTGCCGCCCACATGCAGCGCGCCGAAGAGCAGCCCGGCCAGCACGACTCCCATGGGCTTAGCCCGGCCGAGCAGCGCGACGGTGATCCCGTCGGGTCCGTAGGTCCCGTAGCTATTGAAGGTGAGCTGGGTGTTCGTGCCCTGGATGACGGTGGCTGCGGACAGGCCAGCGAGGCCGCCGGCCAGCAGCATCACGACGATCCAGGACCGCTCCACCTTGATGCCAGCGGTGCGGGCTGCGCTCGCGTTGGCGCCCACAGTCCGGAACTGGAAACCCGTCGTACTGCGGGACAACAGCCAGGCAACTGCTGCGGCGGCGGCTACGGCGATCAGGAAACCGACCCCGGCCTGCGGGGGCGGCCCGCCGACGTGCCCGAGGTTAGCGTCGTTCGCGATGAACGGAGCGATCTGGTTGGTCTGGCCTGGCTTCTGGAGCATCGCCGGATGGGACAGCAGGTACTGCAGCAGGTCGTACATCACGTAGTTGAGCATGATCGTGACGATCACCTCGTGCGCACCGGTCTTGGCTTTGAGCAGGCCGACGAACCAGCCGATCACGGCGCCGCCGACGAACGCGCCGAGCACGCACACGATGATGTGGATCACGGGTGGCAGGCTCACACCGAAGCCCAGCCAGGTCGCCACGATAGCGCCGCCGACCCACTGGCCGGCCGCGCCGATGTTGAACAAGCCGGCCCTGAACGCGATGGCGACCGACAGGCCGGTCAGGATCAGCGGTGTCGCCTGGGCACACGTCGCCGAGAGCGGGTAGAAGATAGCCGCTACCGAGCCGCCATGGAAGGCCGCGCTGATCGTCGACGGGTTCAGGATCGCGCCTTCGAACATTTGCGAGTAGGCGTAGGAGACCGCGTCCCACGTCTGCCCCAGCGCGTATCCCGGAATTGCGAAGAACGAGCTCCAGGCTCGCGTCACGACCGGATCGCTGAACACGATGAGCACGGCGCCGACTACGAGCGCCAGGAAGATGGCGAGGATGGTGATGACGGCCGAGCTGCCCTCCGTGACCGCCTTGATGATGGCGCCCCCCGTGAGCCGGGCACGCTGCCTATCGGGCCGAGGAGGGGCGGCCGCCTCGGCCGTCGCGGCGCCGGTGGTGGCCGGTACCGGATCGGGCACGGCGGCCGGGGCGTCACTCACCGGCCGGATCCTCTGCTCGCGTCCCGGCGGCTGGCTCGGCGGCTGGCAGTTCGAGAATCTCGTCGGCGTCGAGCTGCTGGGGAGCGGCGTTGTCAGTCGGCTGCCCGGCTGCGCCCGCGCCGGCGGCACCGGCAACGGCACCGGCCATCAGCAAGCCGAGCTCGTGCTCGGCGATGTCCGGCGAGCTGAAGCCGACAATCTTGCCTTCGTACATGACGGCGATCCGGTCCGACAGCGCGTAGATTTCGTCGAGCTCGGAGGAGACGATAACGACCGCCACCCCGCGATCGCGCTGCTGGACAATCTCGCGGTGCACGAATTCGATCGAGCCGACGTCCAGGCCGCGGGTTGGCTGGCTGGCGAGCAGCAGCTTGTTGGCCCGGCTGAGCTCCCTGGCGACGATGACCTTCTGCTGGTTGCCGCCGGACAGCGTCCCGGCCGGAGTGAGCACCGACGATGTCCTGACGTCGTACTCCTTGACCAGGTGGACCGCGGCCTCCTTGATGGCGTCGAGATTCAGGGCAATGCCAGTGGCATAAGGAGGGCGGTCGTAGACGTCCAGCACCAGGTTGTCGGCGACGGAGAAGGCACCGACTAGCCCGTCTTCCTGCCGGTCCTCCGGGATATAGCCGATCCCAGCGCGCAGCCGATCACGAGTGCTCGCGGCGCTGATGTCGGCTCCGTCGAGTGCCACGGATCCTGTCGACGGACGCAGCCCCATGAGGGCTTCGCACAGCTCGGTCTGCCCGTTGCCCTGTACGCCAGCGATCCCCAGGATCTCGCCGCCGCGCACGTCGAAGGAGATCGACTGCACGGCCAGGTCGCCGTGCTCGCCCGGCACGCTGAGGTCGCGGACGTCGAGCACCACTCCAGCCGGGCTGGCCGCTTCCTTGCTCACGCGGAGCTGCACAGAGCGCCCCACCATCAGCGCCGCCAGCTCGGAATCGCTGGTGGTCGGCGGCCGCTCGCCCACCACCGTGCCGCGGCGAATGACGGTGATGTTGTCGGCAATCGCCTGGACCTCCTTGAGCTTGTGCGAGATGAACACGATGGACCGGCCAGTGTCGCGCAGCTGACGCATGATCTGGAACAGGTCATCGGTCTCACCCGGGGTCAGGACCGCCGTGGGCTCGTCCAGGATCAGGATGCTGGCGTCCCGCAGCAGCGCCTTGATGATCTCGACTCGCTGCTGCACGCCGACCGGCAGATCCTCGACGTAGGCGTCCGGATCGACGCGGAGCCCGAAGCGCTCCGATAGGTCCCGCACTGACGCGCGGGCACGGCGCCGGTCTAGCAGCCCGAAGCGGCGGACTGGCTCCGCGCCGAGTGTGACGTTCTCGGCGACCGTGAAGACAGGGACCAGCATGAAGTGCTGGTGCACCATGCCGACCCCGGCGTTGATCGCGTCTTTCGGTGACCGGACCTGGATCTGCTTGTCGTCGATCAGGATCTCGCCCTCGTCGGGCTGGACCAGCCCGTACAGGACGTTCATCAGCGTGGTCTTGCCGGCCCCGTTCTCGCCGAGCAGTGCCCGGATCTCGCCGGGCTGAACGACGAGGTCGATGTGATCGTTGGCGACGAGACTGCCGAATCGCTTCGTGACGCCACGCAGCTCAAGCTTCACCCGCCCGCCCTCCGCTCTAACTGGCTGCGGTCAGCTGCCCAGGCCACGGGCCTGGGCAGCTGCCGGCTCAGACGGTACGTGCT
The DNA here is from genome assembly GCA_035484155.1 of Streptosporangiaceae bacterium. GTDB lineage: Bacteria > Actinomycetota > Actinomycetes > Streptosporangiales > Streptosporangiaceae > JAJYUU01. The sequence goes on along the minus strand of DATHPF010000440.1, from coordinate 19,758 downwards.
ACGGACTTACACCGGGTTCTTGGTGTACGGGGTGATCTTGCCGCTGATGATGTCTTGCTCCAGCGTCTTGAGTTCGGCCTGCACCGCCGCCGGAACCTTGCTGGCGTAGTCGTGGAACGGGGAGAGAACCGCGCCGCCGTTGGCGAGAGTGCCGACGTAGGTGCCGCCCGCGAAGGTACCGCCGGCTGCGGACAGGACCGCGGTCTTGACCGCCTCGGTGATGCCCTTTGTCACGCTGGTCAGCATGTACTGGCAGTACTGCGCAGCACTGATGCAGCCGTCGGTGTCCACCCACTCCATCGACACGCTCTTGCCGGCGCTGTCCGCGGTCTGGACCGCCTTCGCGGTCCCGAGGCCAACGCCGCCCGCGACCGGGAAGATGACGTCAGCGCCATCGCCGATGAACGTGTTGGTGAGCGCCTGGCCTGCGCCAAGGTCGGTGAAGTTGCCGATGAAGCTGCCCTTCTGGGTCTGCTCGTCCCAGCCGAGCACCTTGACGCTAGCGTGCTGCTGGGTGTTGTAGTAGTTCACGCCGTCCTGGAAGCCGTCTTCGTAGATGGTCACGGTGCCGAAATCTTCGCCACCGTAGGTCGCCACGATGTGGGTCTTACTCATGGCCGCCGCCAGGTAGCCGCCAAGGAAGCCGTCCTGCACGGTGTTGAACACCAGCTGGTCGATGTTCTTCTCCTTCTTCCCGGTCAGGCAGAAAGAGGCATAGGAACAGTCGACGATCGCGAACTTCTGCGTGGGGTTGGCCTTGGCCGCAGCCTCGGTCGCCCCGGCCATCAGGAAGCCGACCGTGACGATGATCCCGCATTTCTTTGCTTCCAGCGCGCTGATGTTCGACGCGTAGTCCGCCGTCGTGCTGGACGGCAGGTAGGTGACGCTGATCTTGCTCGGATCAGTGGCCGCGGCTGCCTGCATGCCCTGCCACGACGACTGGTTGAACGACTTGTCGTCGATGCCGCCGGTGTCAGTGACCATGCAACCCAAGAACTTGCCGCTGGCCGTCGTGCCACCGGTTGACGAGCCGCTGGACTTGCCAGCCGAGCCCGAGCCGCAGCCAGCGGCCGCGGCCAGTACGGCCACAATGCCGACTGCGGCGACGGTCCTGAATATCCCTCTCACCGTTACCTCCTGTGCGTGGCGGCCAGTGGCCGCCCGGAAGGACCGCCGGCTTGGTGGGTTGTCCCCGCCGGCTGGGGTAGGTCGTCCCGGATCCCCCCCGGGATTGCCCGAAGGCTAGTCCTGGCGCCACCGTCCGGGAAGCGTCATTAAGCCGTCCTGGCAGGGATGTTGCAGAATCGAGACGTCTAGACTTTTTGATCCCGTTCAGCTGGCGGCAACACCAGGCACTACTGCCGGATGGTGTGCCGAGAGCAGGTCACGATCCCGCGCGACGCCTCAAGCGCAGCCGGCGCCGCGACCGCGAAGGCACGGCCCGCTCAGCACCGTTCGGCTGGCTCTCGTGATCGAGTTCGGTAGTGGCTGCGTCCGGGGCTTTCGTCACCCGCGCCTCCCGCCATTTGCTGACCATTACGTCCTCATCCACCAGCGGCACGAAGATGGGCGGCCCGACGGGGATCCGCCGCCATTCCTTGATCCGGTGGTTCAGCTCAGCAACGGCCTCGCGTACCTCTTGCTCCGACGGCAGCGCGGCCACGGTCTCCGCCAGCCTGGCCGCCTCCTTGCGCAGCCTGAGCGGCGCCGGCAGGAGCACCTCGGCCGAGACACCCTCACGCGCCAGGTAGCCGCGCAGCCACGCCTGCTCGTCCTCTGCGTCGCTGCGCTTCGGCAGCGGCTTGCCGGCGCCGGGCAGGTTGTCGAACGCGCCCCGCTCAGCTGCCTCGCTGATCTGCTGGTCAATCCATGAGGTGAAGCTCATTCCGGAGGGCTTGCGTTCGGTCATGCGCTGGCGCTCTCCCTGTCATCGACAATCAGGCTCTTATCAGGCTACCGATGGGCATCGTCACTCCGACTTCACCCTGACCTGGCCTGCGTCGTCAGAGTGCCGGAGGGGCAGAATGCGGGTTACGGGTTCCGGCCAGCATCCTGGCCGGCCCAGGCTGGCGGGGGCCAGCGACAAGCCAGGCGAGCAGGCGGGGGTGGGCACGCGATGAGCAACGGCTATTACGGACCTGAGGGCTCAGGCTCCAGCCCATTCGACGACTTCATCGCACGTCTGTACGGCGCGGGGCAAGGCCCTCCGCAGCCCGGCCAGCGCGTCGACATCACGCGGCTGATGAGCGGGCCGGCCCGCGAGCTCATCGGAGCGGCCGCGACGCTGGCCGCCGAGCGCGGTGGCGCCGACCTGGACACCGAGCACCTGCTCTGGGCCGCCGCCAGGCTCGACCCGACCAGGCAGATGCTGGCCCGGGCCGGTGCAGATCCCGATGCGCTGGCCCGTGCGATCGAGGAACAGCAGCACGGGGGCGGGCAGAGCGGCCAGCCACCGCAGCTGACGCCGGGCGCGAAGCGGGCGCTGCTGGATGCGCACCGGATCTCGCACTCGCTGGGATCGACCTACATCGGCCCCGAGCACATCCTGTTTGCGCTGGCGGTCAACCCGGAGTCGGCGGCGGGGCGGATGCTGGGTGCTGCCAGGGTGACTCCCGAGGCGCTGCAGCAGGCCTACCTCGCTGGTCAGGGCGTAGTACCGCCAGGCCAGGATGGCCGGACCTCGACCCCCACGCTGGACGAGTTCGGCCGGGACCTGACCGCGATGGCGAGGGAAGGACGGGTTGACCCGGTTATCGGCCGGGATATCGAGATCGAGCAGACCATCGAGGTGCTGTCCCGCCGCGGCAAGAACAACCCGGTACTGATCGGCGAGGCCGGGGTCGGCAAGACCGCGATCGTCGAGGGCATTGCTCAGCGCATCGTCGACGAGGACGTCCCGCAGACCCTGGCGGGCAAGCGCGTCGTTCAGCTCGAACTCTCGGGCGTCGTCGCCGGTACCCGCTACCGGGGTGACTTCGAAGAGCGCTTGCGCCGGATCATCGACGAGATCCGGGAGCACGGAGACGAGCTTGTCGTCTTCATCGATGAAATACACACGATTGTCGGGACTGGTGCCGGGGCCGAGGGCGGGGTGGACGCCGCCAACATGGTCAAGCCCGCCCTCGCTCGCGGTGAACTGCATGTCATCGGCGCGACCACGCTGGACGAGTACCGCAAGAACATCGAGAAGGACGCCGCCCTGGCGCGGCGGTTCCAGCCCATCCTGATAGCGGAGCCGACCGTCGACGACGCCCTCGCCATCCTCCGCGGGCTGCGTGACCGGTACGAGGCACACCATCAGGTGCGCTACGACGATGAGGCGCTGGTGGCGGCCGTCGAGCTGTCCGACCGGTACATTACCGACCGATTCCTTCCAGACAAGGCCATCGACCTGATCGACCAGGCGGGCGCTCGCGTCCGGCTCCGCACCAGGACGCCCCGCAGCGAACTGCGCGACCTGGAGCAGCGCGCCGAGGAACTGCACCGCGACAAGGATCAGGCGGTCGCCAGTGAGCAGTACGAGCAGGCCTCAGTTCTCCGCAATCAGATCGACGAGGTGCGCGCGCAGATCGATCAGCTGAGCCGGGAGGAAGGCGTCGTTCCGCAGGTGACGGTCAACGACATCGCCGAGGTGGTGTCGCGGGCCACTGGCGTTCCGGTCCAGCAGCTCACCGAGGAGGAGCGGAATCGGCTGCTTGAGCTGGAGGGGCATCTGCACGAGCGGGTGATCGGCCAGGACGAGGCCGTCGCCGCCGTCGCCGAGGCTGTCCGGCGGTCCAGGGCGGGCCTTGGCGACCCGCAGCGCCCAGTCGGCAGCTTCCTGTTCCTTGGGCCCACGGGTGTTGGCAAGACCGAGCTGGCCCGTGCCCTGGCAGAGGCCCTGTTCGGCGGTGACACCAAGCTGATCCGGCTGGACATGAGCGAGTTCTCCGAGCGGCATACGGTTAGCCGTCTCGTCGGGGCTCCGCCCGGCTACGTCGGGTACGAGGAGGCCGGTCAGCTCACCGAGGCCGTCCGGCGGCGGCCGTATTCGGTGGTCCTGCTCGACGAGATCGAGAAGGCCCACGCCGATGTGTTCAATGTCTTGCTCCAGGTCCTCGACGACGGCAGGCTGACCGACGGCCAGGGCCGGACCGTCGACTTCAAGAACACCATCCTGATCATGACGAGCAATCTGGGCTCGGACGTGGTCACCCGTCGCGGCGCCGCGCTGGGTTTCGCGGGCGAGGGCGCGACTACCGACGACAGCCAGGACCGCGCTTTGCAGGAGCAGCTGATGCGGCGGCTGCGCGAGTCGTTCCGGCCCGAGTTCCTGAACCGCATCGACGAGATCATCATCTTCCGCGAGCTTGACCAGACCGAGCTGCGCCAGATCACCCAGCTCCTGCTCGAGGAGACCCGCCGCCGGCTGCGGGCGCAGCACGTGACGGTCCAGTTCACGGCCGCCGCAGTGGACTGGATCGCCGACCACGGGTTCCAGCCCGAGTTCGGCGCCCGGCCGATGCGCCGGACGATCCAGCGCGAGGTGGACAACCAGCTCTCGCGCATGCTGCTGGACGGCCAGGTCTCGCCAGGTCAGGAGGTCACCGTCGGGGTCACGGACGGGCACCTCACGTTCGAGACCACGCGCCAGTACGCCGGCGTCTGATAGCGCAGGCGACGCGTGTAGCTCCGGTACAGAATTCCTGTACCGGAGCTACACGTGCGCTGAGCTAGCGGTGCTGCTGAGCTAGCGGCCCGTCACCCGGTCGGTGTCGATCCGGCCGCGCCCGAAGGCGTCGATCCGCTTCCACCGGCCTGGCAGGTCCAGCAGCTCAAGGTTGCCGATCCAGGATGGCAGCGCCGGGTCAACGACCAGGTTGTCGCCGTTGGGCTCCAGCCCGAGCCCGGCGCGCAGCAGGAGCAGCGGTGCTCCCGTCGACCAGGCTTGCGGGCTGCACGCGGTCGGGTACTGCACCGGGTACATCGTTGTGCTGCGCTGGTAACCGCCGAACGCCTCCGGCAGCCGGCCGTCGAAGACCTCGGCCGCCTCGAGGATCCCGGCGACGATGGCAGCGGCTTCCGCCTTGAACCCGTACCGGCGCAATCCCCAGGCGATGAACGAGTTGTCGAACGGCCACACCGTGCCGACGTGGTAGCCGATCGGGTTGTACCTGGCCTCGCCCTCAGCCATCGTCCGCACGCCCCAGCCCGAGAACAGCCGCGGCCCCATCAGGTGCTTGACGACCGCCTTCGCCTTGGACGTGTCGACGATGCCGCTCCAGAGCAGGTGCCCGATGTTCGAGGTCAGCGAGTCGACCTGGCGCCCGTCGCCGTCGAGCGCGACGGCGAAGTACTCCCCGTCCTTGACCCAGAAGTCACGGTTGAACCGCCGCTTGAGGTCCGCGGCCTCCTTCTCCAGGTGGTCGGCGTAGGCCGGATCCTTCCAGACCAGCCGCGCCAGGCGGGCGCCGCGCATCTTGGCGTCGTAGGCGTAACCCTGCAGCTCGCAGGTGGCGCGCGGGAAGCCAGGCAGGTCGCCGTTGCGGTACGAGATCGAGTCCCAGGAGTCCTTCCAGCACTGGTTCTCCAGCCCCGTCTTGGGATTCCGCCGCTGGTAGGACACGTAGCCGTTGCCCTGCAGGTCGGCGTAGTCGCTGATCCAGTTCAGGGCCGCCCTGGCGGAGTGCTCCAGCTCCCGGACCAGCTTGACGTCCCCGGTCCAGCGCTCGTACTCATCGAGCAAGATGACGTAGAGCATGGTGGCGTCGGCGTTGCCGTAGTACGGCGAGTGCGGCCGCTCCTCGAACGCCGTCATCTCCCCGTACCGCATCTCGTGCAGGATCCTGCCAGGGTCCTCGTCGCGGAAATCGTCAATCCGGGTGCCCTGGCGCTCGGCGAGAGCCAGCAAGGTGGTCGAGGCGAGCTCGCTGGTGAACGGCAGCGCCTGCAGGCTGGTCAGGATGCTGTCGCGGCCGAAGATCGTCATGAACCAGGGCAGGCCGGCCGCGGGCAGGGCGCGGCCAGGCAGCGTCAGCGTGGAGAACCGCAGCGCGGCCAGGTCGGTCATGCAGCGCTTGTAGATGTGCTCAAGCGGCCGCCAGTCGCAGTCCACAGTCGGCGCGCGCTGCAGCCACTTCTCCAGTCCGCGCGACATGTCCTCGCGGACCCGGCGCTGGCCGCGGATCCCTATCGGGCCGTCGGTCTGCCGGTCCGGCTCGCCTTGCGACGCCACGACCTGCAGGTCGGTCTTCCACTCGCCGTGCGGAGGCACGGTGATGCGGAAGCTGAGGCCGTGGTCGTCGATGCTGGCCGGCGTCGAGGCGGAGATCCAGGTCTCGCGGACGTACGTCTCACGCTGATACCGCAAGACGAGACTGTCACCAGCGACCACGTTCCCGTATTTGCCTTTCTTTTTGAGCGCGTCCTTGACCTCGAACAGGTCGGCAAAGTCGCTCGCTGCCTCGATCCGGATGTCCAGGTCGACAGGGACGTTGTCGTGGTTGAGTACGCGCACTTCCTCGTGGAATCCGTCGGCGACCTCGCGCTGCCGGATGACAGAGAGCTTGGCGTCCACGTACACGGTGCCGCTGCCCGGCACCAGGAAGAACCGGGTCTGGAAGTACTGGAGATCGTCGGTTGACAGTGCTGTCAGCCGCTGGCCGTTGACCGTCAGCACCCAGCGGGAAAGGAACCGGGTGTCGAACGAGAACAGCCCCGTCGGGTCGGTAAGGGAGGCCTCGATATCACCCTTGTCGTCGCTGACGACGAAGGTGTTGCCCTCCAGGATCTGGACAAGCCCGTCACTCACATTGGCCTCCGCTGAGCCATCACTGCCTGCGAACTTATGGGCGCGACCTTGCCGGTAGAGCCGGGTGGCCCCGGCAGGCAGCGCTGGAACACCATCAGCGCGGCGACGCTGCCGTCGACGGTCAGCAGGCCGCGGAGCATAGCGGCCATGGCGTTCAGCCGGCCGGTCACCATGAGTTCCATGAATGGCCGCGCGACCCGGACGACGGCCTCAGCCGGCATCTGCTCGCGGGTCACGGTGACGTCACCGTCGTCGATGGTCACGTGCCAGTGCTCGACGTCGGTGACGTCGGCTGCGGCAATCGCGTCGGGCACGTCGAATCGCACCGTGCCGACTTCGTGCTCGAAGGTCGCGAGATGTCCTGGCTCGCCCAGTCCCGCGAAGAAGTCGTTGATCGGATCCGCTGTTACTGTCGCTGAGCTGGTCTTTGCTGTTGGCACAGCGAGTATGTGTTCGGTGCCGGCCAGGGCCAAACCGGGGCGTGGGCGAAGTTTGCACACGGGGCGGCATCTTGGCGCCGTCGTGACCAGCAGCGGTGGCTACTAAGAGGCCGCAGTGACGAACAGCGGACGTTACGAAGTACCGGCGATTCCCGGCCCAGCAGCGCACTGTTCGTCGATCTGCGCTGCGGTCGGCATGCCGGCGCGCGCCCCGTGCGCCCTGACCGCCAGCGCGGAGGCGGCGACAGCGCGGCCGACGGACGCGACCAGGTCGTACCCGGCCGCCAGGCTCGCCGCGAGCACGCCCGTGAACGTGTCGCCGGCGCCAGTGGTATCGCGCACGGCCACCCGATGACCGGGGACGTGCAGCGGCGCGCCCTGACCCTGATCGGTGCGGTCCGGATCGGCCAGTACCGCACCGCCGGGCCCGATGGTCACCACCACGACGCCGCCCGTCTGGCGGGCTAGGGCCAGGGCCAGGGCGGCCGTGCCCGGCTCCGGGCCGGCGCCAGGCTCCGGCAGGTCCGTACTAGCCAGCTCCGCGGCGAGGTCGGCCAGCTCGTGCACGTTGGGCGTCGCGATCGCACCAGCGAACAGATCAAGGGAACGGGGCCGTACCGGCGCCGGGTTGACGACCAGCTGGCAGCCGACTTCGGCGGCGGCGCCGGCAGCCGCCCTGAGCGCGGCCGCGGGCACCTCGAAGGACAGGAGCAGGACGTCGGCGGCCGCGAGGCCGAGGTCGCTGAGCGCGGCCAGCACGTGGCTGGCGGAGACGAGCGCGTTCGCGCCCGAGGCGACCGCGATCTGGTTCTCGCCGGCATCGTCGACTAGTACAAACGCGTGACCGGTGGCCGCGTCGAGGCGGTCGACGGCGCCGACGTGCACGTCTTCGGCGACTAGGGCAGCAACCGAGTGGGCGCCGTCGTCCGCGCCGACCGCGCCGATGAGGTGGGTCTGCGCCCCGGCGCGGGCTGCGGCGACCGCCTGGTTGGCGCCCTTGCCACCCTCGGCTCGGTCGAGCTCGCCGCCCAGCACCGTCTGGCCGGGCGCTGGCAGCGCGGACAGGCGCATGACCAGATCCACGTTGACCGACCCGACAACGATGACCCGGCCGGGCATTGAGCTACCTGGTCGGCTCGGCCGCCGCGGGCCGGGCCGGCAGCGAGTGATCCCAGTCCGACAGGAGGGTGCGGATCCCGGTCACCAGCGCGATGGGCTGATCCAGCATGACGTGATGACCGGCGGCGGGGATCTCGATGACCGGCGCTAGCTGGCCGAGCTTGTCGTACATGAGCTCGGTCGTCTTGGGTGGCACCATGCCGTGCTCGGCGAAGAACAGCGCTACCCGGCAGTCCAGGTGACGCAGCAAGGTCAGGGCGCCGCGGCTGCGGGCAAACACCGCCGGGTCGAACTTCCAGCTCCAGCCGCCGTCGACCGCGCGGATGGACGTGCTCGCCACGTGTTGGAGGACGTACGGCAGGGTCGGCTGATCGGGCATGGGATGGAAGCGCGCGATCGCAGCCTCGCGGGTGGGATAGACGCGGAGCGGGCCGAAAGCGCGTTCCTCCCTGGCCGCTTGCTCTTCGGGCGTGATGTCCTGCACTGGCGAATCGATCACCACGATGCCCTCGAGGTCCGCGCCGAACAGCCCGGCCGCCCGCAGCGCCACGAACCCGCCCATGCTGTGGCCGACGATGATCGGCGGATCGGTGACGCCGGTCGCGCGCGCGACCGCCAGGACCTCGTGCGCCCAGCCGTCCAGGCTGTAGCGATCGCGCCTGCCGCTGTCGCCATGGCCGGACAGATCCAGCGCCACGACCCGCCGGTCGTGCGCGAGCAGCGGACCGATGTGATCCCACCAGCGCGCGTGCGCGGCACCGCCGTGTACGAGCACGAGGCCGCTGGCGCTCTCTGCGCCCCACACGCGGTAGGCGATGGCGGCGCCGTCGACTGTGACCGTGCCGGTGCTGACCGGCGCGGCCAGGGCTGCCCTGAACCACGCAGGCGGCTCGCCCAGGTCGCGGGTGACCTTGCTGACCTCGGGGCTGACCTCGGGGGTGACTGGGACTGTCATGCGTAGTAGCGAACCAGAACCGGGCCCGCTCGTCACGCCCCGCTCCCGTTGGCCCCGGACTCGGTCCAGGCGCGCTCCAGGACGAGGCTGATCGTGTCAGCTGGCTGTGCCCCGGAGACTCCGTACCTGCGGTCGATGACGAACAGTGGCACGCCGCTCGCGCCCAATTCGCGCGCCATCGCCTCGTCGGTGTCGACGTGGTCGCTGTAGGCGCTGCCGGACAGCACGCTGGCCACCTCGTCGCCGTCCAGGCCAGCCTCGACGGCCAGCCGGGTCAGCGCCTCGTGATCGAAGATCGAGTCCTGCTCAGTGAAGTAGGCCCGGTGCAGGCGCTCGACCACCGCCTCCTGGCGGCCGCGGTCCTTGGCCAGCTGAATCACGCGGTGGGCATCCCTCGTATTGCCGCTGCGCAGGCCCCCCATCCGGAAGGTGAGGCCGTCGCCCGCCGCACGCTCTTCCATCTCCTGCTGGGCCTGGCTCGCCTGCGCGGCGGTCATTCCGTACTTATCGGCAAGCCGCTCGATCGTGGGCGTCGTCACGCCCGCCGGTGCCGTCGGGTCCAGCTCGAACGACCGGTAGACGACCTGCACGTCGTCGCGGTGCTCGAACCCGGCGAGCGCCTCCTCAAAGCGCCTTTTGCCCAGGTAACACCAGGGACATACGACATCGGACCAGATCTCAACTTGCATGCTCGTCCCTAACACCGCGGCGTGCGGGACCCTTCCCGCCCCGGGCCGCGGCTACGATGAGGGATTCACCGGCCGCAACCGGGTAGCGGGATGCACATGCCAGCCAGTGTTAACCAGTCAGCCAGGGTCAACCACACAGTCAGTGTCAACGAGACCGAGGCCAAGTACGAGGCTGAGCCGGACGTCGTGCTGCCCGCGCTCGACCAGCTACCGCAGGTGGCTGCGACAGCCAGGCCGCCGGAGCAGCTGCTCGTTGCCGAGTACTTCGACACGCCGGACCTGCGCTTGCTCCGCGCCGGGATCACACTGCGGCGCCGGACCGGCGGTGAGGACGCGGGCTGGCATCTGAAGCTGCCGGTCGGCGGCCGCACGCGCGAGGAGATCAGGCTGCCCCTGGACAGCAGCGGTGAGGGCGCCCCGCGCGGGTCTCGGCCCCGGGTGCCGCGCGAGCTCGCCGATCTGGTCCGCGCCCGCAGCCGCGGCGCCGCCCTCCGGCCAGTGGCCAGCGTCTCGACGCGGCGGCAGGCCATCAGGCTGCTGGACCCGGCGGGTCAGGTGCTGGCGGAAGTCGCCGATGACCGGGTGTCCGCGCACCGCGAGGACGATCCCTCGTCGGCGGCGAGCTGGCGCGAGGTCGAGGTCGAGCTCGCGGCTGGAGACGGCGACCTGCTGACGGCCGTCGACACCGTGCTGCGCGAGCATGGCCTGACGGTGTCGGCACGCTCGGCCAAGCTGGAGCGCGTCCTGAGCGCCCAGCTGCCGCCGCCGGCCGCTAAGCCGCGGGCCACGGCCGCCGGGCCGGCCTACCAGGTGATCACCAGCTACCTGGCGGCGCAGGCCGCCGAGCTCGTCGCGCTCGACCCCATGGTGCGCAGGTTCCGGCCGGACTCGGTGCACCAGATGCGGATCGTGACCCGGCGGCTGCGCAGCACCCTGCGGACCTTCGGCACGGTCATCAGCGACGCCGGGAGCGAGCACGTGGCCGCCGAGCTCAGATGGCTGGGTGACGTGCTTGGCCGGGCCCGTGACAGCGAGGTACTGGCGGCGCACCTGCACGCGCAGCGGGAGCAGACCGACACCGCCCAGCTGCTCGGCCCGGTGGCGGCGCGGATCGACTCCCATTTTGCGCGGTCGGGCGCGACCGCCCATGCGGCGGTGCTCAAGGCGCTGAACTCGCGGCGCTACACGGCGCTGCTCGCCGATCTGGACGGTCTGATCGCGGATCCGCCGCTTGGCCCGGACGCCGACGCGGCCGCCGGGCCGGCACTCGCGGGCGCGGTCGCGACCGCTTACCGCGCCACCGCGCGGCGAATGCGCCGCGCTCTTGCCGCGCCGCCCGGCCACGACCGGGACGTCGCCTTCCACCAGGCGCGCAAGGCCGCCAAGCGGGCCAGGTACGCGGCCGAGGCGGTGACGGCCGTGGCAGGCACGGACGCTAGCCGGCTCGCCGGGCAGCTGAAGAACGTTCAGACGGTCCTCGGTGAGCACCAGGACACTGTCATTGCCCGCCAGCTCGAGCGGCGCCTTGGCGTGGCCGCTCATCTAGCCGGCGAGAACGCCTTCAGCTACGGCATCTTCTACGAGCGTGACGCGTGTCAGGCCCGGCTGCTTCAGGACCTGGCCGCCGCGATCTGGTGCAAGGCAGCACGGCCCAGGTACCGGCGCTGGCTGAGGCCTGCGGCATGACGGCAGGCGCACGCACCCGGCCGGCAGGCACGGGCGACAGCGCTCACTATTAGCAGCAGAGCACCGGGCTATCGGCCGTGGGCCTGGCCATCGCGACACTGTGCGAGGCACTCACCGTCGGGCTTGGCGTCGTGCGCGACGTGGCGCCAGCGAATACCGCGGCGGCGGCGAGCACAGCTGCGATGGCGATACGGATGCTGGTCATGTGAGGTAACCACCCATCTGGTGTCGGAGGCGGGCACGTGCCGCCTCGGCCTAGCAGTCATGACAGACGGTCAAACTGCTACTACAATTGCACTACAGATGAGGTTTGGTGCATAACTACCGTAGTCAAGGCTGCCTTGACGGCGCGCGATGTCGCCCGATAACGTCCTAGGGGCGGCAAAGAGCCGGTCGCCCATCGGCGGCCCGTACTGATCAGGGTCTGCGTGTGCATGTCTCACAAGTCAAGCAGGCGTCCTTCCGGGGCACGCCGGACTGGACGCGGCCGAGACTGGCGCCTGCAGGCGACAGATTCGCGGCCGTCCGGTGGCATGACGGCGCGGCCAACGTCTGGGTGGGCGCGAGCAAGTCGCCCATGCAGCTTGCGTCCGACCTGGGGCCCTGGCGGCTGCGCGACTTCCACTGGGGCGCCGACGGCCGGGGCCTGATCCTGGTACTCAGCCAGGCAGGCAGCCTCCAGCGGGTGCTGGCCTGGCTCGACCTGAGGACACGGTCGCTCACACCGCTGACACCCGACGTTGCTAGCGATGCGCACTATGTCGGGCAGGTGGGCGGCGCCAAGCCGCACATCCTCATCGCGGTCCGCGAGTCTCCCGCGGGGACCTCACAGCTCCGGGCGGTGACGCCGACCGGTGCCGTGCTGTCGGAGTGGCAGCCGCCGAGCGGGCAGGCGACCCGCTGGCTCGCGACCGGGACGCAAGCCGTGGCCGTGTGCACCGGCGCGAGTACCTGTACCTGGTGGCACACCTGCCTGGCCGAGCCGGCCTGGTCGCCGATTCGCGAGATCCCGGTCAGCGACGGGCGGGCTTCGCGCCCGCTGGCGTTCAGCTCGGACGAGCAGACGCTGTTTGCCCTCAGCTCGGCTGACCGGGATACGGTCGCGCTGGTCAGGATGTCGGGCCCGGACTGGTCGCCTGAGGTGATCAGCGGTCGCGACCAGTTCGACGTCACCGCGGTGCTGATGTCGCCGGACGGGCGTGAACCCGACCTGGTCACCACCACTGACCCTGGCGAACCGCAGTCCGCACTCAGCCGGGATGCGGCCACTGACCTGGCCAGGCTCGCGCGGATCGCGGAAGGTGCGCCGGCCACGATCACCGGCCGGAACTCCAGTTACTGCCTCGCCGAGATCTCATTCCCGGTCGGCGGGCCTGCCTTCGTTACGTTCAGCCGGACCACCGACGCGGTCAGCAAGCCGATGGCCAGGTTCACCGGCTTCGCCAGGGCCGCGATGCAGCCGCGCGAGCCGGTGCGCTACCGCGCCCGCGATGGCGTGCTGATCACCGGTTTCCTGACCCGGCCGGACACGCCGCCGCCGTGGCCGGCGGTACTGGCGGTGCACGGCGGTCCGTGGGCCAGCGACCGGCCGCAGTTCGATCCGTGGGCACAGTTCCTCGCTGCTGCCGGCCTCTGCTGCATCCAGGTGAACTACCGCGGCTCGCGTGGCTTCGGCAAGCGGTTCCGGGACGCCGGCGACCGGCAATGGGCGCTGGCCATGCAGGATGACCTGGTCGATGTGCTTCAGTCAGCCGAAGTCGCCGGCGTCATCGACACCAGCCGGATCGCCGCCATCGGCCATGGCTACGGTGGCTACGCCGCGCTGATGCTGGCCACGCAGGCAGAGGTGCCGCTTGCCTGTGTCGTCGCCGGATCCGCGCCAACGGATCTGCCGAGCTACGTCGCCAGCCTGCCGTCGCTCGGCGGTTCGGCCGGCGCGGAGCAAGCGGCCCGGATCGGTGACCTGATCGACGATCGGGAGCAGCTCATCAGGACGTCACCGGTCAGCCGGGCGGCCGACATCGGCGTGCCGCTGCTGCTCTTCCACGGCCGCCAGGACGCCCGCGTCCCGGTGCACCATGCCGAGGCGCTCGCGGCCGCGCTGGAGCGGGCCGGGCGGCCCTACGACCTGACCATCTACGCCGACGAAGGTCACTGGTACGCGCGGCCGCAGAATGTCATCGACTGCCGGGCGCAGTGCCTGGAGTTCCTGCTGACGAACCTGAGGGCCGGCGCGGGCGTGGTGGCCGGACCCTGACTAGTCGCCGACCGGAGCGCCGATGCTGGCCCGGACCGTCGACGCGCGCACGCCGGCGTAGTCGGCAGCTCGCCGCAGCGCCTCGACCGCCTGGTCAGACCGGCCGCAGTCGATGAGAGCTTCGGCCAGGTCCCGCCACGCCTGCGCGGCATCGAGCTGCGATCCCATCATCGCCAGGCGCTCTGCTGCGCCAGCAGCAAGCGCGGCGCCCTCGTCAGGCTGGCCAGACATGATGAGCGCGAGTCCGCTCACGACCTTGGCGTGCTCGCCCTCGGCAGCCCTGGCGTCCGCGCACCGCGCGATCGCCTGCTCGGCGATGCTGATGGCATCGCCGAAGTCGCCGCGCAGCAGGGCCGATCGCGCCATCTCGGTCTCGCAGTTCGCCAGGTGCGGGCCGAACGACAGGTCTGCCAGCAGATCGTGTGCTCGCGCTAGCAGCGCGTCCGCCTCGTCCAGGCGCGGCGGATCGCAGCGCAGCAGGAGCCAGGCGTAGGTGACGCGCATCCCGGCCAGGTTCTGGTCCGGCGAGGTTTCGGCCAGCAGCGCCAGGGTCTTGGTTGCGAGATCGAGAGCGTCCGTCAGCTGGCCGCGTGCCGCCGCGACCGTGGAGGCGTTCCAGTAGGCGTTGCCCTGAGCCTGCCGCGAGCCGAGCTTCTCGGCGCGCTCGATCACCCGGCTGACCAGGTGCTGGGCGGAGAACATGTCGCCCCTGGCGAAATAGCTGCCGACTAGCGACGAGGCGAGCTTAATCTCGTCTTCCGTGCCCTCCAGGCCCAGCTCGCGGACCTCGCGCACGGCGTCCTCGCCGACCTCGATGCTGCGAGCGAAGTCGCCAGCCAGCCGGTAAATCCGGCAGCGGCCGATCAGCAGGCTCAGCAGGCTCGGCGCACCCGGCTCGCCTGCCCTGGCCGCCTCGAGGAGGGCTTCCAGATGCATGACGGCCTCGTGCAGGTTGCCGAGCGCCTCCTCGGTGCGGGCGAGGCCCCAGATGGCGCCGTGCCTCACCTCGCTGCTTGCCTGCACGGCCATGGCGCGGAACCGGTCATGAGCCTGGTCCAGCTCGCCATTGGCCAGCGCGATCTCGGCGAACTGCAGCTGAAGGCGCTGCTCGTTGATCTCTTCCGGGACGGTACCGGTCTCCAGGTAGAGGGACGAGCAGCCGAGCCGGTGGGCCAGGCCGGTGAGCACCTCGCGGTCGGGCGACCGCCGGTCCGCCTCGATCAGCGACACATAGCTCGGCGACACCAGGTCCCCGGCGAGGTCAGCCTGGCTCAGTCCACGCTCGATCCGGAGCGCTCGCAGACGCTGCCCGAGCGATGACCCCATCGGTACCTCCTACCGCAAAGCCGGCATACTGCGTTTACTCTAAGCCGTCATGCCGCTGAGTCAACTGCGCAGAGAATTCCAGGTGACGCGCCACTTCGAAGATTGGCGATCAGTCGTGGCCGGCCGCGACTTTATCGCACATTCAGCGGCCCGGCGACGTCAGGTCAGCGACAGTGCCATAAACGTGCTGTGCGGGCTCGGCTGATAATCGCCGAACGCCTCGCATTCGCTGAATCCCGCACTCGCGTACAGCGCTCGGGCGGGCTCGAAACCCGCCATCGACCCCGTCTCCAGGCTCAGCAGGTGGTAGCCGCGACCACGGGCGGTGCCAATGAGATACGTCAGCATCGTCCGGCCGATGCCCGCCCCACGTGCTGCCGCCGCGGTATGCATGGACTTCACCTCGCCGCACCGATCACCCAGGTGCTTGAGCGCGCCGATCCCCAGCAGCTCGCCATCGCGACGGTAGCTGTACAGCGTCACCGCGGGATCGAGCAGCCCGTTCACGTCAAGGGCGAAGACATTCTCGGGCGGGCTCTGCGACTTCATATAGGCCAGATGGATGCCGAGCAGCTCGCGAACGTCCGCCGCTCGCGGGTCGTCCACGTCAATAACGCCAGCTTGGTGGGCCCTCGGCACGGGCGCAATGCTACGCGGGCTGGCACCGGCGAGCCGCCAGGACCTGCGCAGTGCTCCGCGGGCTTGGCGCCGGTCGCGGCCAGCTGGCGACCGATTGGCCCGTTGCGGGCTGAGCGCAACCGGTCGGAGCGCAACGTTTACGCCCGGTCCGCACCACGCAGGCCCCAGCGCCCGGCCGCAGATCTCGCATTTCGGGCGCCGCTCATAGACGGCCGCGAACGCGTGTACGTGAGGTACGAAGGGTTCGTACCGCAGGTACACGCGTTGGGAAGGCTCAGCCGCACAGATCTGAAATGTCTGATTTGACTGGCAGGTTGCGCTGCTAGCCGCGGTTCGCCCAGTTGTATCGGGCCGAGCCGCGCCCGAGTATGCGGTCCACGGCGGCGCTGACGCTGCCGTCCTCGGACATCAGCTTGCGGATCACGAAGATCATGGTGGGGACGGCCCAGAAGTCGCCGCAGATCCATAGGATGCCCGCCCCGATCTGCTGATCGGCGTAAGCCGGCAGGGTGACGCCAGGCACGTGGTTATACACCGAGTACCACGACGTGCTCGACAGGAACCCCATGGCCATCGCGAGCACCCACATCACGCAGTTGGTGGCGAGGAGGGCGCCGGCCTGGCCGACTGTCGACATTCTGATCCGGAACGGGGCCGATCCGATGAACTGAAGCCAGAACAGCAGGCCTGCGAGGAAGAAACTCGAGTGCATCAGCCAGATGTGCACAGCCTGATTGCGCTCGGCCAGATCGAATGGGCCGGGTAGATGCCAGAAGATCATCACCAGATTGAAGATCACCACGCTGATCCAGGGCCGGAGCAGGAAGCCGCCGACAGCGCGCAGCGGCCGGGTCCAGCCCGCCGTCAGGACCTCGCGCGTTGCCACCTTGCCCGACCGGCCGGGCAGCGCGTCCAGCAGCGGCTGCCAGGGTGCGCCCGCCACGATCAGGGTCGGCGCGGCGAACATCAGCAGCAAGTGCTGGATCATGTGCACGAAGAAGTAATCGTCAGCCCAGTAGTCGATGGGGGACTGGACCGCGATCAGCAGCACCGCGAGGCCGCAGTAGAACCAGATCGAGCGCAGTCGGCGCTGCCTGGTGCGGTCCGGCCGGGACCGGGCTGCCAGCCGGGCGAGCCCGATCTCGTGCCAGATCACGAGCACGATCACGATGATCATGAACGGGTCGAACGACCAGTGCTCGAGTAGGTAGCTCACGGCGCCCTCTCAGCTAGACGATCCGTACGGGATGGTCACCGGCAAGGTTTGCGCAAGGGTCCACTGACTCGATCCCGCGGGCAGCTGCCAGGCCGTCATCGTGGCCTTGTTGACGGCCAGCGCCTCGGGCTCACCGCCTGATCCGATCGCCAGCGTGGCAGTCCCGGCCGGAAGCGTCGGCAGCGTTTGCCAGCTCGCTGCCTGCCAGCCGATGGTGGCGCCAGTGCGCGGGCTGCCGGGAGCCAGCACGACTCCGGCCGAGCCGTCGCCCCAGATCGATACCGACGCGGTGCTGGTGCGCCCAGCGGCGAGCGCGGGTGAGAGCTGCCAGTCGGTGCCGCCGTTCGCCGACCACGCGGCGAGCACCGAGGTACCTGCGTGTGCAGTGACCGCGAGAAGCGCAGTCGTCCTCGCGCCCGTCGAGGCCAGCCCAAGGACGTTGATCGCCGCGCCGGACAGGGCGCCGGGGAGTGCCGGGCCGATCAGCCGCCAGGTTCCCGCCGAGTACTCGAAGATGCCGGCGACGCCCGGCTTGCCGCACCTGCCGGCGATGAGGGGCAAGCCCGCGCGTGTCCAGGCAGCGCCGGTCAGCTCCTGCAGACCGCACGCACGGCCGGCCTCAGATGCAGCCAGCGACCGCTGCGTGGTCAGCTTGGCCCAGGTCGCGCCGAGGCTGGTGCTGGTCTCGACGTCGCCGCTGTCGGTCAGCGCAATCAGCTGGCCGGTGGCGCTGCCGGCCAGCGCGTCGGGGCCATCGCCCAAGCCCGGGCTCAGGGGCGCGGTCTGCGACCACTGAGTTCCGGCGTCCGTGGTCGACGCGAGCGGGGAGAACGTCAGGTCCTGGCTTGGCCGGAAGCCCGTGACCAGCGTTGTGGCGCCGGCGGCCGTCATAACGAGGCCACCGTTGCTGGCGACACCGGTCGGGGTCGCGAGCTTCCAGCCGCTGGCGCCCGGCGGCCGGACAAACAGCTCCCAGAAGTTCTCGTACGCCGACGCGGCCCCGCCCATGTCGACGACGGCCCAGGTGGCGCCGCCGCTGCTGGACACAGACGTGGCCAGCGTCGGGACGACTATGACGGCCGCGGGAGCCCGGCTCGGCGCGGTTGCAGCTGGCTTGCTCCCGCAGGCCGCGACGAATAGCGCTCCCGCTACGGCCAGTACCAGCCCCAGCAGGCGTCGGCCCGGCCTGCTGCCAGGCGGCCGACCGCGCCCGCCCCTCACGCTCGCCTCATGGCCTGCTGGGCCGTGGAGACCAGCTCGCTGGCGAACGACGATTGCGTGCTCGCGGTGCCCGGACCAGGATCGAAGTCCAGCTCGGCCCTCGTGTGGCCGGCACTGTCGATCACGTACGCGATGTCATTGTGCGCGACCATGCCGCCGGCGGGCAGTATCTGCGCGGCGATGCCATAGCTATTCCACGCCTGCTGGAGCTGGCTGAGCGAGCCGGTCAGGAAGAGCCAGTTGGGCAGCCGGCTGAGGCCTTCCTGCGCGTCAAAGGCCCTGGTATACGCGACCGAGCGGTAGACCGGATTAGCGACGATGGCGACCATTTCCACGCCGTGCGTCTGCGTCCCCAGCATCTGGTCGGCCGCGCGGAACTCTTGCGCGATCAGCGGGCAGTCTGAGGTGCAGACCGGATCCAGGAAGGTCAGCAGCACGACCTTGCCGCGCAGGCTCGCGAGGCTGACCGATCGCCCGTCCTGATCAGACAGCGTGAACCCTGGGGCGGCGAAGTTCAGCGGCGCAGCGTCCCCATCGATGGCCTGGGCGATGATCGGAGCCGCAGTCGGGCTGGCCTGTGCCACAGCCATGGGGCCGGCCCCCACAACGACGATGGCGGCGGCCCAGAGCGCGAGCACCGCACGCATGCTGGCGCCCGCGAATGCGCCGGCTGCCGCCATCGCGCCAGATCGAGCCGGGCCCGGGACGGCTGTCGGCCTGGTCTTAGTCTTAGGCAGCCCGGTCTCCGGCGCGGGCGCGGGCTCGGTCGCAGGGGATGGGGCTGGGGCCGGGGTGAGCGCCAGATAGCCGGCGACGGCGAGCAGCGCCACCGGGATCATGCTGTTGGGGTCGGTGCCAAGGCCGCCGAAGAACCCGAAGTCCTCGATCAGTATCCAGTCCACGAGGCACAGGGCGAGCAGGAGCACCAGCGCCGGCCGCATGAGCGGCCGCCTGCCGCTCAGCAACGCGGCGCCGGTCGCCGCGAGCGCTATCACCGCCACGAGGTTGACGGCGAAGCCGTGTGCCGCGTCCAGTGCCGCGAAGTGACTGACGAGCGCCGACAGAAAATGGGGCTGCGGCGTGCCCGCCATTGTGGAGACCATCCCGGCCAGGGAGCCTGGCTGGCCATGCAGCCGACCCTGCCAGAAGCCCCGGCCTGGCCAGGCTTGCAGCACTGCCATCCCCACCAGCATCAGCCCGAGGCCGCCGACGACCAGCCGGCCCAGTCGGTCCGCCTGCCAGTAGCGAAGCGGAAGCGCGATCAGCAGTCCGGCGACGCAGTAGAAGATAGCCGCGCCAGGCGCCCCGAACAGAAACGTGAGGCCGGGCGCGAATATCCCGCCGAAGGCCTCGCCGAACACCCAGACGACCAGTCCCCAGCCGGCGCTGGCCAGCCCGGCCAGCCTGGCTGACCAGCCGG
>DATHPF010000439.1:0-2296 GCA_035484155.1 Streptosporangiaceae bacterium | reverse complement strand
GCCCAGTTCTTGTCGGTCTCCCAGACCCGGACCGACCGCAGCAGCGCGTCGGGAAGCTCGGGCGCAAGCCGTTCCCAGAAGGCCAGGGCCAGGTTTTCCGCGGTCGGGATGCGCCCCTTGAGCCAAGGCACGTCGGTGTTCAGGTTGCGGTGATCCACGTCGTGAATGACCTGCCTGTGGATCACGTCCGACAGCATCTTCAGGTCCAGGACGTAACCGGTGACCTGATCGATCTCGCCGGCCACGATCACCTCCAGGACGTAGTTGTGCCCGTGCAGATTCGCGCACTTTCCGAACAGGCGCCGGTTCTCGTCATCGGACAGGTCCGGGTCGCACAGCTGGTGCGCGGCATTGAACGATTCGCGGCGGCCGACCAGAACAGTCATAAGCCTCTTTCGCGAGTTTTTGCTATCGATAGACTACATGAGTGATCTTGCCGCAGAACGAGGCAGACCGGGTCTGCCAACGGGAGCACCATGACCCACCAGCCAATCCCCGACGGCCCCGACCGGACGCCAGGTCCGCCGAAGCCGAGTTCAGCCAACGGCACCCGGCCGAGTCCGGGGCTGCTGGTAGCTCATGAGAACCCGGCCCTGAACCCAACCGTACGTCAGGCCGTGGACCTGGACGGGGGGCAGCGCGTCGTCGATCTGGACGCCGCGGAGCGGGCCGCTGCGGACTTCCTCGCCGCGCTCGGGATCGACCTCGACCGCGAGGATCGGCGAGCCACGCCGGCCCGGATGGCCCACGCCTACGCAGAGTTGCTGGCCGCGGAGCCGTTCCGGCTCACCACCTTCCGGAACGACGAGGGCTACGACGAGCTGGTGCTGGCTCGCGCGATCCCGTTCCGGACTCTTTGCGAGCATCACATGCTGCTCTTCTCCGGCGTCGCGCACGTCGGCTACCTGCCCGGAGAGCGCATCCTCGGGTTGTCCAAACTGGCTCGCCTGGTGGCACACTTTGCCGCCCGGCCGCAGACCCAGGAACGGCTGACCATGCAGGTCGCCAAGTGCCTCGACGCGAATCTTCGCCCCCGGGGGGTCGGCGTGGTGATGGAGGCCGAGCACACCTGCATGACCCAGCGCGGCGTCCGCGCCCTCGGCGCCACAACAGTCACCTCCGCCCTGCTTGGCACGCTGCGCACCGACCCGCGCTCCCGCGCCGAGTTCTTCGCCCTGGCCCGCGTACCTAGTCCTGCTGCCGGATAGCGGGGAGCAGTTCTCGCCAGGCGGCTAGCTCCTGCGCAGCACCGCGGCCTGCTTCTCCAGCGGGAGGATCTCGGAGCCGAAATCGGGGTACGCGTCAAGCCAGAGCCGCAGGACCTTCTGCATGTCCGGCACGACGAGGTCGTCTAGGACAGCGGTGGCCACCGGGCTCAGCACCCCGCTCAGCAACGGCAGCGCCGGATAGCGGGCCTGGTGACCGGTGGTCGCGGGCGGGCCGTCGACGAACAGCAGGTCGATCCCCTTCAGGTCCTCCCAGGCCCGCCTCGCGTACCACGAGTAGGTCTCGCCGTCGAGGCTGAAGCTCTCCAGCGGGGCGTCCCGTACCTCGGCGAGATCGCCGACGTGATGCCGGGCCAGGAGGTCGCGGGTCTTGCCGCCGAAAACCGGGTCGTGATCGAGCGCGATGATCCGGCCGTCGATCTCGAATCGCCGCATCGCCAGTGCGAGCCACAGCGTGGACGCGCCGCTGCCGCATTCCACGACGAGCGACGGCCGCTCGGTGATAACCAGGTCGACCAGCACCATGAGCAGGTCTGGCGACGCTGCCCAGCCCCGGGTGGCGGGCAGCACGTCGCTGGCCGGCAGTACGACGCTCAGGTTCTGCAACGCTTCCAGCTGGCGGAATGTCTGCTTGATCTCTGTCTTGACCTCTTTCTCGACGCGCGCTCCGAGCCGCCGCACGGTCTCGAGCGTCCGCTCGGACTGGGTGGCCAGGTTGCCGATCCGGCTGGCTAGGTCGAGGTTGTGCCCGATCAGCAGGAGCAGGCCACCCAGCAGCGGCCCCAGCGTCATCAGCGCTGCCGTCGGCACCGCGCCCGCGCTGGTGGCCAGCCCAAGCCCGAGCGCGCCAGCCAGCCATGCGACCACCAGCACGGCCACGGTCTCGACGCGCGCGAGCCGCCGGATCAGTCGGCGCATGGCGGACTCCTTTATCCTGCGGCGTTCATGCGGCCTGCCAGCCTCGTGGCGAAACTGCCCTTACCTTACTGTGATCCGCCGTTGATCGAGCGCTGGCCGGATCCTGACCTGACGGTTTCCTGCAGGTTCGCTGCGAAGCTGGTCAAGTCCGG
>DATHPF010000438.1:0-40606 GCA_035484155.1 Streptosporangiaceae bacterium | reverse complement strand
GCGGCTGCCGCGCTAGCGGACGCCGATCGTGGAGTGGCGGGAGTAGCAGAACAGCGTCAGTTCTTGCGACGGCGGGTCAGCCATCTCGAACGGGAGCTCGCCGAGACCCGCGCGACGGACGCGCAACTCGCCCGCGAGGCGAAGCAGGCCGAACGCACCCAGGCGGCGGCTACTCGCCGCGCGGCGGCCGCGAACCGGCGGCTGGAAGAAGCGCGGCGGAAGGCTGGCGAGACGGGCTGAGGTTCGTCAGCCGGCGCGCGACGACGGAGCCCGACCATCGATGTGAAGTTGCTGGGGCTATAGCAACAGGAACTTCACTTCCATGGACGATCATGGGCGCATATCTGGGCCTGCGCGGGCGCTTGCGACCGCGATCGGCAGTCGCGGCCGCATCGGTGCGGCGGGCAGACTAGGCGCGGCGGGCAGGTTAGGCGCCGCGGGCAGGTTAGGCGCGGCGGGCGTTGATCGCGTCCTGCGCCTGCAGGAGCACCTGGGTCACTGCATCACCGAACCGCACGTCGCACGGGTGGCTGACCTGCCCCGATCGGGCGTTGTCAGCCAGTTCGGTCACGGCGACCCGCAGCGCGCCGACTGGGTCGTCAGCCAGCGGCGGCAGCGACGCGCGCCCGCGCTCACCCCAGACCATCAGGTCGAAGCCGTCCGCAGGCTCGGGCGCGCCGAGCGTCAGGGTCGCCGTGCTCGTCGCACCGCCGCGGTGATGCAGCACCAGGTGCGTGAGATCACCGCGGCCCGTGTCGGCGGTGACCGACTCCACCGGCCCGAGGATCGCCCACAGTAGCGACACGACATGCGGGCCGAGGTCCCAGAGAGCACCTTTCTCCCGCCGCCACGGCGTGTTGAACGGGCTGGACTCGGCGTACACCGAGCCAAGCCAGGCGGCCTCCCCGCCAGCCCAGCCGCCGGCGCTGGTGACTTCATCGAGCCACGCCCGCGCGTCAGGCTGGAACCGGGAGATGAAGAACACCACGGATGCGACCCCGGCTGCCTCGACCGCCGCGACGAGCGCGCCGCTCGCCTCGGCGCTCAGCGCTAGCGGTTTCTCCAGGAGCAGGTGCTTACCGGCGTTCGCGGCACGTACCGCTAGCTCGCTCTGCACGTCCGGTGGCACCGCGAACGCGACCGCGTCGACCGCAGCCAGGAACGCGTCGAAGTCGCCGTGCACCTCGGCGCCGAAGGAGGCGGCGAGCGCGGCCGCAGCTTCCTGACTACGCCCCCAGACCGCTGCGAACTCGATACCCGGCGTCTGCGCGAGGGCGCGCGCATGCGCGACTCGCGCCCAGTAACCCGTGCCGACGAGGCCGAACCGCAGCGGCCGCAGCACCGGATCCGCCGCAAGTCCAGGGTCTGCCGCCGGCCCAGGGTGTGCCGCCGCGAGAGTGCCATCAGTCACGCGAGTCACCATGCCAGACGGTCGGCCGCGGTCGCGATCGGACCCGCCGCGAGCAGGCGGGCTAGTCAGGCGCCCGTCCCGGCGGGCTAGTCGGGGCGCCCGACCTCCGGCCCGGCCCGGCGGGTCACCACGGGACCGGCGGCGCGTCGAGAGCGGGTAGCCGGCCCACATCAGTCCGCAGACCAGCATCGACGGTGGCGGCGGCTGACTGGGCCTGGCGGTCAGCCCGATAGTTATGCTCGGAGGGTCGGCCAGGACACCTGGCCGCCAGCCGGGCAGGGAGAACAGATGGACGTGGCGGGCGAGGCGGACGCTTCCGTCGTTGCTGCCGGCCGGGCCGCAAGCGCGGGAGCAGGCCGATTGCGTGACGTCTCCGCCGACGGCCTGGCCGCCGCTCTGCGCGACATCGCGGTGCACCTGGCCCGGCGCGCCGACGCGGTGCTGGCCGCGAACGCCGACGACGTTCGGGCGGCGAAGACTGACGGGCTGGCTGACGCCTTCGTGGACCGGCTGACCCTCGACGCGAGCCGCATCGAGGCGATGGCCGATCAGCTGCGCACGCTGGCCGACGTGCCGGACGAGCCGGCCAGGACCTTCGTGCGCAACCTGCCCGACAATCTTGAGCTGCACGAGTGGCGCCGGCCTGTCGGCGTCGTCGGCGCGAACTTCGAGGCCCGCCCCAATGTCGTCGTCGACATCGCCTCCCAGCTGATTAAGTCGCGCAACGCGGGCGTGCTGCGCACCGGCTCCAGTGCCATCAGGTCGGCCGCGGTCCTGATCGACGAGGTCGTCAGCCCCGCGATGGCGGCCTCCGGGCTCGATCCGGCGGCGATCCAGCTGGTGCGCGTTCCCGGCCGTGACAGCGCCGCTGCCCTGGTCCGCCAGCCCGCGCTGATCCCGCTTGTCATCCTTCGCGGCAGCGGCGACAGCACCCGCGCCCTCGCGCGCGAGGCGGCGCTGCACGGCGTGCGCACCCTTGCGCACGCCGACGGCGGGGCGGTGATCTACGTCGACGAGTCCGCCGACGCCGGGCTGGCGCTCCAGCTCATCGAGCGCAGCCTGGACCGGCTCGGCGTCTGCAACCGGCTGAATCTGCTGCTCGTGCAGGGCGCTACCTGGGACCAGACGGTTCCTGCGGTCACGGCACTAGCTCACAAGCTCGGCATCGCCGTCTCGCTGCCGCCGCATGCGCATGCGCTCGGCCACGAGTGGGCGCTGGACGCCGGCGCCGAGGCGACGATCACGCTGGCCCCGGCGCAGAACGCGACCGACGCTGCCGAGATCGCCAACCGCGAAACTTCGGGCCTGGCCGCGTCGATCGTGGCCGCCGATGCCGGCGCGGCCAGCCGGTTCCTGGACACATATGCGGGGACGGGCGCGTTCTGGAACGCGACGCCGCGCCTGCTCGATGGCTTCAAGTTGCTGTCGGTGCCGGAGACCGGGATCAACATCGACGTTGTACCCGGTCCGCGCGGGCCGGTGACGTTCCGGGACCTGTACCTGCGTCAGTACGTGGTCGTTCCGCAGGGCGCTTGCTAGCCCGGGTAGACGACCAGCGATTCCCGGTGCACCGCGTGAATACCGCGGACAACCCGGCGTGCCGCCGGATCCGTGGGTACCTGCCCGTTCAGGAATCCCCGGCTCAGCAGGAACGTGGTCGACAGATGGGGCTGCGCCAGTATCAGCGAGTCGGTGAGCTCTGCCACGCGATCCGGGGAAAAGGCAGCGAGCTGGGCAAAGGCTTCCTGACTCGCGCGTGAGGTGCCGCCGGCGAGTTCCCGGCAGTCTTTGTAGACGTCCGGATCGATGAGCGATGCAGCGCTGGCAGGCTCGCCCGGTCCGTCGCGCGCCTCGCCCGCCTCGCCCGCCTCGCCCGGCTCGCCCGGCTCGTCGCCGGCCACCGCGCTGCCGTACCGGAGCCGCAGCAGGATCGAGATCACGCAAGCCACCTCCTGCGGGGAGAGCGCGCGCAGCAGTCGCAGCAGGCTCGACGGCAGCGCAACCGAGCCGCGGCCGAGCAGCCGCTCGGGATGACGCACGTCGAGCAGCTCGACGACCGAACCGGCCGCGAAGTCGCCGTCGACGCGCTTCACGCCAGACAGGAACAGCGTGCTGCCAGTGCGCAGACTCTGCTCCGCGTCGCGGTTCACGTGCACGGAGCCCTCGGAGTAGGCGATGCCGCCGATCCAGCGCCTGGCAGGCTCGAGCTGATGGCCGGCGCCGCGGACGACCGTGCCCATCCGGGCGCGCGGATTCAGGCTGCGGGCCACGACATCGGATTCGCGCGCGGAGCCGATGGTGCACTCGACGCCGCAGCATGCGGCCCTGGCGGCAGCGCTCAGCTTCGAGCCCATGCCGCCCCGGCCCGAGCCGCCGGTCGTGATGCGGACTGCTCGCGCCTCGGCCGGGGTGAGCCGGTCGATGCGCTGGCTCAATGCCGAGTCCCGGTACGCCGCGCGCACGTCGGTCAGGAAAAGCAGCCTCGATGCCTCGGCGGCAACCGCGACCGCCACCGCGACCTGGTCGTTGTCGAGGGCCGACAGCGGGTCAGTAGCGTCGTTGCCGTTCACGATCGGCAGCAGGCCGCGGGCCGTGGCCTCGCGCAGCACGTGGCCGAGGTCGCCCATCGCCCGCGCCGACGCCAGGTCGCTGCGCGAGACCAGGATCTGGCATACCTCGACGCCGACGGCTGCGGCCAGCTGGCGGTAGAGCGCCATCAGCGCGGGCTGCCCGACCGCAGCAGGCAGCGCGGTGTCCACCGCCTGCGGCCCGTCGTCCGGCCCGTCGTAACGGCGCAGAATCGCCTTAAGCGACTCGACAAGCGAGTCGTACCCGTCGGCCGACTGCACCGACGAGCGGATGGATCCGACCAGCGCCTGAAGCGCGGCCGCCGCGCCAGCGGTCGGTCCCTCGAATGCGAGCAGCCGGCGGCCAAGACGGGCGGCGCCGGAAGTGACGAGGATGATCTCGTGGCCAGCCCGCTGAGCGCCGGCGATCTGGCTGACCAGGCCGGCGATCACATCGAGGGCAAGCCCGTCCCGGCTGGCGATAGAGCTCGAGCCGAGCTTGATTACCTGTCTGGTCATGGATAACTCACGGGCGATAGCGCTGCTGCGAGTGGATGCGGCAGGACTACGGCGTCCCGCACATGATCATCTCGACGCTACCACGGTCTCGCAGCCGCGGGATTGGGACGTCAGGTTGGCCTTCCTGCCCAATGTGGGGCAGCAAAGCCAACCTCCTGCCCAATGGTGGCGGGTTGGGCGCGCGCCACCGCGCCGCGGCGGAGTTCGAAGCGTTCGGAGCGCGCGCTACGGCCCCCAGTGCGTCAGCGGCGACGTCAGGAGCGGGTGCCCGAGCGACGGCGCAGCGCGATGCCGCCAGCGACGGCACCGACGGCGATCAGTGCCAGGCCGATGGCGGTCAGGCTCGTGTTCGTCGCGGTGGAGGTAGTGCCGTAGCTGGTCTGCGCGGCGGCGGAGCTTGGCACCGCTGTGACCCGCACGCTGGCGGTGGCCGAACTGCCGTCGCTGCAGTCGATCGCGGGCTTGAACCGACCGGGCTGGATGCCGCTAGGCAGCGTGACCGTGACGGAGAAGACGCCGCCACCTGACGGCAGGCTGTTCATCGGAATCTGCTCCGGCAGGCCGAGCGTTGTTCCGCGCAGCACGGCTGAGGTGGCCTGGGGGCTGCCGCACGTCACCTGGAGCGTGACCGCGGTGCCCGACGTGACCGTGGAGGGTGTCGCGACCGCGACGGCAGCAGCACGCTGGGCGGAGGTCGCCGCCAGGGCCGGGCTAGACAGGGCAGGAACACCGAACAGGGCAGCGACGCACAGGGCAGCAACGCTGCGCAGGGCAGCGAACGCGACGCCACGAGCCGGCGCAGCCGAGTCGGCCAGGCTGGCACTCAGCCTGGCTGGCGAAGAAGAAGAAGATCGCGCCATCAGGCGCATGAACGTGCCTCCCCGACGACCGCCTGGCAGGGCGCGGGCGGCTGGTGCAAGATCGACGTTTCCCCGTAGTGCGATGCCTGAATACCCGGTGCCCCGATGGGCAAACGAACGCCACCGCACCCGGCATGGCAAGATCGGGACCATGCTGCGCTGGCTGACCGCAGGGGAGTCACACGGCCCCGCGCTGGTGGCCGTCTGCGAGGGCGTCCCCGCCGGGGTCGAGATCACCACCACCGACATCGCGCACGCGCTGGCGCGCCGCCGGGCCGGCTATGGGCGCGGCGCCCGGATGAAGTTCGAGCAGGATGAGGTCGAGCTGACCGGCGGCGTGCGACACGGACTGACGCAGGGCAGCCCCATCGCGATCAGGATCGGCAACACCGAGTGGCCAAAGTGGGAGACCGTCATGGCGGCCGACCCCGTCGATGCGGACATCCTGGCGCAGCAGGCCCGCAGTGCGCCCCTGACCAGGCCCCGGCCTGGCCACGCTGACCTGGCCGGGATGCAGAAATACGGCCACGACGACGCCAGGCCGGTACTGGAGCGGGCCAGCGCCAGGGAGACCGCGGCCAGAGTCGCACTCGGCGAGGTGGCCCGCCGGCTGCTGCGGCAGGTACTCGGCGCGGAGATCGTCAGCCATGTCGTCGGACTCGGCGCTGTCCGCGCGCCGGACGACTACGTGCCGGAACCGGCCGACGCCGAGCGGATCGACGCGGACCCGGTGCGATGCCTGGACGCCGCGGCCAGTGCCGCGATGCAGGCCGAGGTCGACGCCGCGCACCGGGATGGGGACACACTCGGCGGCGTGGTCGAGGTCATCGCCTACGGGCTTCCGCCGGGTCTCGGCAGCCATGTGCACTGGGACCGCCGGCTGGACGGCAGGCTGGCAGGCGCGCTGATGAGCATCCAGGCGATCAAGGGCGTCGAGGTCGGCGACGGCTTCACCACGGCCGCGCGGCGCGGCTCGCAGGCGCACGACGAGATCGACGGCAGCGGGGATCGCATCCGGCGGACGACCAACCGGGCCGGCGGGATCGAGGGCGGCATGAGCACGGGCGAGCCGATCCGGGTGCGCGCCGCCATGAAACCGATCTCCACAGTGCCGCGCGCGCTCGCCACAGTCGACGTCCGGACAGGCGAGGCCGCCAAGGCGATCAACCAGCGCAGCGACGTGACGGCCGTGCCCGCGGCCGGGGTCGTCGCGGAGGCCATGGTCGCGCTCGTGCTGGCCGACGCCGTCCTCGAGAAGTTCGGCGGTGACAGCGTCGCCGAGACCGCCCGCAACGCTGAGGCCTACCTCAAGGCCCTGGTGATCCGGTGACCGCGAGCAATGGGACGGCGGGTACGGGGGCGGCCCCGTTCCGGCCCGTCGTGCTCATCGGAGCGCCGGGGGCCGGCAAGACCACGGTCGGTGCCGCCCTGGCGGCGCGGCTTGGGGTGGGCTTCACCGACACTGACGCCATCGTCGAGGCGGCTGCGGGCAAGCCAGTCAGCGACATCTTCATTACCGATGGCGAGCCGGAGTTCCGCCGGCTGGAGCGCGCGGCCGTCGCGGCCGCGCTGGCCCCCGGCGCGAATGCGGCAGGCCCGGGCATCGTCGGTCTCGGCGGCGGCGCGGTGATGGACGAGCACACCCAGGCCAGCCTCGCGGGACAGCGGGTCGTGTACCTGGAGACCGGCTTTGCCGAGCTGGCCAAGCGGGTGGGACTCGACCGGGCCAGGCCGCTGCTGATTGGCACGAACCCGCGCGCCCAGCTCAAGGCGCTGCTCGAGCAGCGGCTGCCGGTGTATGGCCGGCTGGCCTGGCTGATCGTGCGCACCGACGGCCGCGAGCCCGACCAGATTGCAGCCGAGATCGCGGCCGCCGTCGGGGACGACGTAGCTGGCGGCGGCCGGTGACGGCGACCCGCATTGCGGTGGGTGGCGAGCGGCCGTATGAGGTGGTCGTCGGTACCGGTGTGCTGACTGAGTTGCCGTCCCTGATGGGTGATCAGGCCCGGAACGTGGTCGTCATCCACTCGGCGGGCTTGCCCGGCGTCGCGGCGCCGGTCTGCCAGGCACTGGCCAGGGCCGGGTTCGCGGTACGGCCGGAGCCGGTCCCCGACGGCGAGGCGGCCAAGGACATCAGCGTGGCGGCCGGGTTGTGGTCGCAGCTTGCCGCAGCGGGTGTCGGCCGGACCGACGCGATCGTCGGCGTCGGCGGGGGAGCGGTGACTGACCTGGCTGGTTTCGTCGCCGCGACGTGGCTGCGGGGGGTGCGGGTCGTGCTGGTGCCGACCACGCTGCTCGGCATGACCGACGCCGCGATCGGCGGCAAGACGGCCATCAATACCGCCGACGGGAAGAACCTGGTCGGCGCGTTCTACCCGCCGGCCGGGGTCCTCGCCGACACCAGCCTGCTGGCGAGCCTCCCGGCGGCGGAGTATGCCAGCGGGCTGGCCGAGGTGATCAAGGCCGGGTTCATCGCCGACCCGGTGATTCTCGACCTCATTGAGGCCGATCCGGCCGGCGCGGCCAAGCCGGGCGGCAGGCACGAGCGCGAGCTGATCGAGCGCGCGATCGCGATGAAGGCGGCTGTGGTCTCGGCAGACCTGCGCGAGACCGGCGTGCGGGAGACGCTGAACTACGGGCATACGCTCGGCCACGCCATCGAGCGAGTCGAGGACTACTCGGTGCGCCACGGTGAGGCGGTATCGATCGGGATGTGCTTCGCGGCAGCCGTCGGCCGGCTCGCCGGCCGGCTGGACGCCCCGACGGCGCTGCGACACCGATCCGTGCTGACGTCCGTCGGCCTGCCGGCCCGGTACCGCGCCGATGCATGGCCGGCGGTGCGCGCGGCCATGACTGTCGATAAGAAGTCACGCGCAAGCCAGCTGCGCCTGGTCGTGCTCGACGGGCTGGCCAGGCCCGGCATCATGGCTGACCCGCCCGAGGAACTGCTCGAGCTCGCCTACGCGGAAGTGAGCTGACCGGGTGACCACCGTGCTGATACTCAACGGCCCGAACCTTGGCCGCCTCGGCTCGCGCGAACCGGAGATCTACGGGTCAGCCACGCTGGCCGACATCGCGGCCGCGTGCACCGATCTCGGCGCGCAGCTCGGGCTCCAGATCGACCTGCGGCAGACCGACGACGAGGCCGAGCTGATCGGCTGGGTGCACGAGGCCGCCGAGCTCCGGCTGCCTGTGGTGATCAACCCGGCTGCGTTCACGCACTACTCCTATGCGCTCCGGGATGCGCTGGCGATGCGCACGGCGCCGCTCGTTGAGGTGCACTTGTCCAACCCCGCGGCGCGCGAGTCATTCCGGCACGCCTCGGTGGTGGCGGGCGTCGCGGACGGCACGATCGCCGGCTTTGGCGCGGCGTCCTACGAGCTCGCGCTGCGCGCGGTGGCGCGGCTACTGGAGGCGGCTGGCTAGCGCCGTGGTGGCTGGCGTCTGTCCGTAATAGGTCCCGGCAGTTACGATTCATCCCTAGTGAGGGAACGGGGCCGTCTGGCCAGCTGCGGCCCGCCAGCCGCGGCCACTTGGCGCGAAAGGGTGCTGCATGCGAATCGGTATGGCTCTGAACTATGCGGGCGGCTTCAAGGAGACCGCCGCCGAGCTCGCGGACTTCGAGAAGGCCGGCCTGGACATTGTCTTCGTGCCGGAGGCGTACAGCTACGACGCCGTCAGCCAGCTCGGGTACCTGGCCGCCGTGACGCAGCGCGTCGAGCTCGCCTCGGGCATCATGCAGCTGTACTCACGCACGCCGACACTGACCGCGATGACCGCTGCGGGTATCGACTTCGTCTCCGACGGCCGCTTCTCGCTGGGCATCGGCGCCTCCGGACCGCAGGTGATCGAGGGCTGGCATGGCGTGCCGTACGACGCGCCGATCGCGCGCACCCGGGAGACCATCGAGATCTGCCGCGCCGTCTGGCGGCGGGAGCGGCTGGAGTACAACGGCAAGTACTACCAGATCCCGCTGCCAGCCGGGCAGGGCACCGGCCTTGGCAGGGCACTGAAGCTGATCAACCACCCAGTCAGGGAGCGGATCCCGATCATCCTCGCTGCGCTCGGCCCGAAGAATGTCGAGCTGGCCGCCGAGCTCGCCGAGGGCTGGGAGCCGATCTTCTACTACCCGGAGAAGGCCAACGATGTCTGGGGACCGTCGCTGGCGGCAGGCAAGGCCAAGCGCGACCCGTCGCTGCCGCCGCTTGACGTCTTCGCGCAGACGGCCCTGGCCATTGGCGACGACGTCAAGGGCCTGATTGACCTGATCCGGCCGGTCCAGGCGCTCTACATCGGCGGGATGGGCGCCCGCGGCCGTAATTTCTACAACAACCTGGCGGTCCGGTACGGCTACGAGCAGGAGGCCGCCGCGATCCAGGACGCCTATCTGGCCGGGCGCAAGGACGAGGCCGCCGCCCTGATCCCGCAGGAACTACTCGAGCACGTCTCCCTCATCGGGCCGAAGTCCTTCGTCGCCGAGCGGGTCGCGGCGATGAAGGAATCCGGTGTCACCACCCTGAACGTCGCGCCCATGGCGCCGACCCACGCCGAGCGGATCGCGCTGATCGAGCAGATCAAGGATCTCGCCGGGTGACCGCAGCGGCCAGCGCCACTGCGGCGCTGGCCAGTTCCCGGCGATACGCCGCGTCTCGTTTTGGGCGGTAAGCCGCGGGCAGGGTCGTGTGCATCGCCAACCTGATGGGAGCGCCATGCGATCAAGACGGCGGGCGGCCGACGGCCCGGAGGTCCTGATCATCGGGGGCGGGTTTGCCGGACTGTCCGCCCTGCACGCACTGGCCGGATCCGGGGCGCGAGTCACCATCGTTGACCGCAACGTCTACAGCACCTTCCAGCCGTTGCTGTACGAGGTGGCGACGGCCGGGCTGACTTCGGCCGACGTCGCCTATCCGCTGTGGACAGCCGCCGGCCGGCGCGGTGCCCGCTTCCGCAAGGGCGAGCTGGCCAGCCTCGACTTCGAGCGGCGGATCGCGACGCTGGCGGCGGGCGAGCAGCTGAGCTATGACTACCTGATCATCGCTACCGGGGTGGCGGCCGCGTTTTTCGGCGTCGCTGGCGCGGCCGAGCACAGCATGAGCCTGTACACCCGGCGCGACGCGGTCGCCTTGCGAAACAGGCTGATGGATGCGCTCGAGCGCCGCAACGAGGGACTGACCAATCCCGAGCTCGACGTGACCGTCGTCGGCGGCGGAGCCACCGGTGTCGAGCTCTCCGGCACCCTGGCCGAGCTGCGCAACCTGGCGCTGCCAGCGGTCTATCCGCAGATCGACAGGTCGATGTTCCGCGTCCGGCTGATCGAGATGGGCCCGGCACTGCTGCTCCCGTACAAGGACAGCCTGCGCCGGTATACCCGCCAGCAGCTGGTAGACCGCGGCGTCGACGTGCTGCTCAACACGGCGATCAAGGAGGTCAGGGCCGGATCGGTGCTGCTCGCCGATGGCAGCGAGCAACGCAGCGATATCACTGTGTGGGCCGCGGGCGTGGCCGGGCCGGAGACAAGCTGGACGGCCGGACTGCCCCGCGGCAAGGGCGGCCGGATAGAGGTCCAGGCCGACCTGCGGGTCTGCGGCCAGGACCGCGTCTTTGCCGTCGGTGACATCGCCGTCAACGAGGCGAAGCCGGTGGCCCAGCTGGCGCAGCCAGCCCTCCAGGAGGGCAGGCACGCGGGCGAGCAGGTGGCCCGGCTGATCGCAGGCGCGCCGACGCAGCCCTTCAGCTATCACGACAAGGGGATCATGGCCACGATCGGCCGCCGGTCGGCCGTCGTGGAGCTACCCCGTGGCCTGCGGCTACGCGGCACGCTGGCCTGGCTGGCCTGGCTGGGGCTGCACCTGATCTACCTCCTGGGTAACCGGAACCGGGTGGTCACGCTCGTCAACCTGTCCTGGCGGTACCTCACGTGGAGCCGGGGTGGCGGCTTCATCGTCGGCGACGACGTGCCGCTGAAGGACTGAGTGGTCGTCACTAGAGTGCCGGTCACTAGAGTCCTGGTATGACCGAGATACACGCAGACCGCCGCGCCAGGGCGCAGCAGAAGATCGCGGCGTCGGGCGCGGACGCTGCCCTGATCACGGCTCCGGCCAACGTGCGCTACCTCTCCGGCCTGGTGAGCTCCAACGCGGCCATCCTGCTCCCGGCTGCCGGTGACGGCGTGCTGGCCACTGATTCCCGTTACGCCGAGGCCGCCGAGCGGGACTGTCCGGACATCGAGATCGCCTGCGAGCGGGAGCTTGAGCCCGCCCTGGCCCAGCTCGGGGTGGCCCGTGGCTACGGCACGCTGGCCTTCGAGGCCCAGGAGATGACCGTCGAGCGGCACGCCGCGCTCGCGGCGCTGGCGGGCAGCATGCGATTGGTCCCGCTGGGGCATGTCGTCGAGGACCTGCGGATGATCAAGGACGAGACGGAGATCGGGCTGCTGGCGCGTGCCTGCGCCATTACGGCGGAGGCGTTCACCGAGATCCTCGGCAAGATCGTGCCAGGCCGGACTGAGCGAGACCTTGCCGTGCTGCTGGAACGAGCCATGATCGACCTCGGGGCCGAGGCACTGGCATTCGACACGATCGTAGCGAGCGGGCCGAACGGCGCGATCCCGCACCATTCGCCCGGCAACCGGGCATTCGAGGCAGGCGACCTCGTCACCGTGGACTGCGGCGCCCGGTACGGCGGATACCACGCCGACATGACCAGGACCGTGGCGCTGGGCGCGCCAGCCGCCTGGCAGCGGGACATTTACGAGCTGGTCGCCAGCGCCCAGCTGGCTGGCGTCGCGGCCGCGACTGCGGGCGCGGCGGTCGCCGACGTCGATGCCGCCGCTAGAGACATCATCGACGCTGCCGGCCACGGCGACCACTTCGGGCACGGCCTAGGGCACGGCGTTGGGCTCGAGGTACACGAAGCACCGCTGATGAGCCGCGGCCGGACAGGTAGACTGGCGGACCGGGTCCCCGTCACCGTCGAGCCTGGGATCTACCTGCCCGGCAAGGGCGGAGTCAGGATCGAGGACACCCTCGTCGTCCGGGCCAGCGTCAGCGGCGCGAGCCCAGGGCAGGCGGTACCGGCGGAGATACTCACCACGACCACCAAGGAACTGCTCGTCCTGTGACGCGGGCATAGCAGTCCCGTTCGCATGCAGGAGACACGCAGACGTGGCGACCACGAACGACCTGAAGAATGGCATGACGCTCAACATCGACGGCGCACTGTGGAGCGTTGTGGACTTCCAGCACGTCAAGCCCGGCAAGGGCGGCGCTTTCGTGCGCACCAAGCTGAAGAACGTGCTGTCCGGCAAGGTCGTCGACCGGACCTTCAACGCGGGTGTCCGGGTCGAGGTCGCCACGGTGGACAGGCGCGAGATGCAGTACCTGTACCGGGAGGGCGAGGACTTCGTCTTCATGGACACCACTGACTACGACCAGCCGCACATCCCCGCCTCGGTGGTCGGCGATGCCGCGAACTTCCTGCTCGAAGAGCAGACCGCGACGATTGCCTTCAA
The DNA here is from genome assembly GCA_035484155.1 of Streptosporangiaceae bacterium. Classification (GTDB taxonomy): domain Bacteria; phylum Actinomycetota; class Actinomycetes; order Streptosporangiales; family Streptosporangiaceae; genus JAJYUU01. The sequence continues at coordinate 27,739 of DATHPF010000438.1, read as the reverse complement.
CGACGGCACGCCCCTGTACGTCGAGCTGCCCGCGGCGGTCGAGCTGACAGTTCAGCACACCGATCCTGGCCTGCAGGGTGACCGGTCGACGGGCGGGACGAAGCCGGCGATCCTGGAGACTGGCGCGCAGATCCAGGTGCCGCTGTTCATCGTTACCGGCGAGAAGATCCGTGTCGACACGCGGACCGGCGGCTACCTAGGCCGGGCCTGATCTGCACCTTCCTGGCCACGACCCCGTCCGCCAGCGAACCCGTCCTCCAGCGAACCGTCTTTCCAGGGAAACAGAGCACTCTCATGGCAGCCCGGAGTAAGGCCCGCAAGCGGGCACTGGACGTCTTGTTCGAGGCGGAGGTTCGCGGCGAGCCCGTGCTTGAGCTCCTGGCCGAGCGAACCGCTGCTGGCGACCCGCCGGTGTCCGACTACGCCGCCAGCCTGGTCCGGGGCGTGCAGGAGCACGCTGAGCAGATCGACGCGCTGCTGTCGGAGAACGCACACGGCTGGACTCTGGACCGGATGCCCGCGGTCGACCGGAACATCCTGCGGATCGGCGCTTTCGAGTTGCTCTGGAGCGACGCCGTGCCGGACGCGGTCGCCATCAGCGAAGCCGTAGTCCTAGCTGGCCAGCTATCCACCGATGGCTCATCGTCGTTCGTCAATGGTCTCCTGGCCCGGCTGCTGGAGCTGAAGCCCACGCTGACGCTGTGAGTGCGGGTCCACTATGAGTCCGGGTCCACTGTGAGTCCGGGTCCACTGTGAGTCCGGGTCCACCGTGAGTCCGGGTCCACCGTGAGTCCGCGCCGGCCCGAGTGTCGGTGCCGGGCGCTACAGTCGCCACAGGCGGGCCGTGAGGCCAAGTGCTGGCGGGTGAGCTATGGGCAGGTCGGGGCAGCAGCCGCGGGACAGCCGGACCGGTCGTGACGGCGTTCTTGGTGACGACGCCGCCTCCGGTGACGACACCGGCTGCCACATCCTGCATGTCGACATGGATGCCTTCTACGCCAGCGTCGAGATCAGGGACCGTCCGGACCTGACGGGCAAGCCCGTTATCGTAGGCGGCCTGGCCGGCCGCGGCGTAGTGCTCTCGGCAACCTACGAGGCGCGCGCGTTCGGCGTCCGCTCCGCGATGCCGATGGCCAGGGCCCGCCGGCTCTGCCCGCATGCCTGCGTGATCCCGCCCCGGCATAGCCTCTACGGCGCGGTGTCGAAGGAGGTCATGGCGATCTTTGCCGCGGTGACGCCGCTGGTGGAGCCGCTGTCGCTGGACGAGGCGTTCCTCGACGTCTCCGGCGCTACCCGGTTGCTCGGCTCGCCATCCACTATCGGGCGGCTCATCCGGCAGCAGGTGGCCGAGCAGCAGCAGATCACGTGCTCGGTCGGCATCGCCGCCAACAAGTTCCTGGCCAAGCTCGCCTCTGTGCACTGCAAGCCCGATGGCCTGCTGGCCATCCCGGCCGACGGCGCGATCGAGTTCCTGCATCCGCTGCCCGTTTCCGCGCTGTGGGGCGTCGGAGAGCGGACCGGCCAGGCGCTTGGCCGGCTTGGCCTGCGCACCGTGGGCGACATCGCCCGCACGCCGCTCAGCGCGCTCGAAGCCGAGCTCGGCAAGGCAGCAGCCGCCCACCTGCACGCGCTGTCGCTGGGCCGGGACAGCCGCGGCGTCGAGGCGGCCGTGCACGAGAAGAGCGTCGGCGCCGAGGAAACCTTTGACGTTGATGTCGCCGACCCGGTGGTGATACGGCGCGAGTTGCTCCGCCTGTCGCGGCGGACGACCCGCGCGCTCCGCTCATCTGGCTATGCGACGAGGACAGTCGTCGTCAAGCTCCGCAAGGCCGACTTCACAACGATCACCAGGTCCAGGACCTTGCCTGAGGCCACCAACGAGACGCAGCGTATCTATGCGACTGCCTGCGCGCTGTACGAGGCGTCCGGACTGAGCGGTCAGGCGCGGCTTCGTCTGGTCGGAGTCCGGGCCACTGGCCTGGTGCCGGCCGGGTCGGCGGCCACCCAGCTTGCGCTCGGCGAGCGCGGCGCAGCCTGGCGAGACGCAGAGTCCGCCCTAGACCGCATCACCGGCCGATTCGGGCAGGACGCTGTTCGACCGGCAGCGCTGGTGAATACGGCACAATCCGGACCAACCGATGGCCCGGACCGCGCCGTGCCAGCACCTCGGCAGGTGGGTAGGTAGGCGCTGACGGTCGTGATCCTGTACCGGATTGGCTCCTGCGGCCATGTACCCTTCCACATGGCGCCCCGGCGCTCGTATTCTGGGCGTAAAGCAAAGACCGCCGTGCGGTTAACATGGGCCGGAGTCGTTGGGAGGCACAGTGCCGCTCTCTGAGCACGAGCAGCGCCAGCTCGAGCAGATTGAGCAGGCGCTTTATGCCGAGCATCCGCGACTCGCGCGGGCAATGCGGGCTAAAGATCCTAAAGTCCACTACCGGCGCAGAGTCGTCCAGGCTGCCGTTGGCTTCGTTGTCGGCGCGGCTGCCCTGGCAGCTGGCCTCTACCTCACGTACACCTGGCTTGCGGGGGTCGGAGTCGGGCTAATGATCGTCGCGAGCGTCTTGGCCGTTGCCAGTTATCGCCGGATGGTCGGCGTGACGACGGACCGCCGCAAGCGCCGGGACCGGCGTGCTGCGAAGCCGGCCCCCGCTAATGGCGGGCTCATGGACCGCATCGAGGAACGCTGGCGGCGTCGCCAGGAAGGCAACAACCGCTAGCGCGGTCGCGCCGAGCTCGGGCCTGCGCCGCGGCCAGCGGTTTCGCCGGGAGTGGCGGTCAGGCGGACCGGTGTGCGACGGTTCTGCGCAGCTGCTGCCGGAGGGCTGGCCAGGATGAATCCAGCCAGCTAAGCAGTCCGCCGACACGCTCGAGCAGTCGACGGGCCGCGGCAAGGGTCGAGGCGGGCAGTACCGCGGCCCGCAGCCGTTGCCCGGGTCGCACCGAGGCGGCAGCTCCCCGGCGAACTGTCCGCACGTCCGCAGCTAGCCCGGCGGCGGGTAGCGCCAGCCGGGCATAACGGGCCCGCTCCTCCGCGGTGGCGATCCTCGTCAATGCCTCTGCGGCGGGCTCGTCGAGGCTGGCCTGCTGGGTGACGCGCCGCGCGACCCCTCGCGGGGTCTCGCCAGGCGCACCTTCCAGGCCAAGGTCGGCCAGGTCGTCGGTCAGTTCGCGCCAGGCCGCCCGGGCATGCCCGGCATCGCCGGCGGCTGTCAGCCAGCGCCGCCGCCGGGTGAGCTGCCGCGTCAGCGCGGGCCAGACGAGCAGCAGGACGATTAGCACCGGTATGGCAATGGCGATCCACAGCCCAGCGTCGGATTGAGGCGCGGCAGCGCCTGCCAGCCCGGGCTGGCCATGCGTGAGGCGGTTGAGCGTCGAGGTCTTCTTGTTCAGGCTGGTCGACTTGCCGTTGCTGGCCGCCTTCAGGGACTGCCCGCTCGGCAGCGGAACGTTAGGTCCGGTAGACCGGCCCTTGGCGTAGCCAGGCACCGTAGCCGTCCCCTGGTCACCGGTTCCGCTCGGTGTCGGCTCGAAGCGCAGCCAGCCTTCGCCAGGGAAGTACAGCTCGGGCCAGGCGTGCGCGTCCGCTGTGGTGACCTGCCACGTCGCGTGCCCGGCGGGGGTGCCACCCGTGTACCCGACGGCGATTCGAGACGGAATCCCGGCCAGCCTGGCCAGCACCGCGAAAGCCCACGCGTACTGCTGGCAGTACCCGCGCCGGTCCTTGGTGAGGAAGCTGAGCAGCCAGTGCGACGTGGGCAGATCCGGCTTCAGCGAGTAGGTGAAGGCCTTCGAATCCAGCCAGTTCTGTAGGTCGATGGCAGCCTGGAGCAAAGTCTGCGCACCCTGCGTGTGCTGCCGGGCGATGGCCAGCAGCTTGGCCTCGTCAGGGCCGTTGTAGGTGCCGTACTGGCTCTGGATGAGGCCAGGCACGAACTGCCCGTTGGTGTTGTCAATACTGGCCGCCGTCGGATCGGCCTCGCTGCTGGTGACGCTGTACTGCAGGCCGGGCAGCCGCTGGACCGGACTGAGGATCATCAGCGATCCCGCCAGCTCCTGCCAGGTGGCGAGGCCGCCGATCGTCAGTGTCACGGGGGCATACGGCACGGGCAGGTAAGCAGTGGAGTCGTCATGGTCAGTGGCTGCTACCTGCACGGTGGTCGTCACCGTGCGGGTCGGCGTGCTGGCCAGCTGCCCTGGCGGGCTATAGGGCAGGGTCGGGTTCAGGACAACTCGCGATCCGACCACCCCGGCAGGAAACTCCGGGAACCAGAGGTCGCTGCTGGCGCTGTAGTTGAGCGTGTAGACCTGAAAGTACTGCTGTGCGGGATCGTCAGCGTCAGTGGTGTACGACAGCACCGGCTGCGGATGCTCGCTGAGGTCCTGCTGCACGCTCAGGAAAGTGTCGAGGCCACCACCGACGCCGTGCGCGGTGCCATTGTCGGTCGTGCCGAAGACGTCGTGGGCATGCATGCCCGGCAAGATGATCGGAATGATCACGGCCAGGCACACGGCGGCCAGGCCGATGCGCCGGCCCGAGGCAGCGAGCTCCCTGGTGTCGGGCCCGGCGCCGGCTTCGTCTGCGGGCTGCACATACCGGAATGTGACCAGCCTGCCCCACATCCGCAGCCGCATCCGGCCGTCGGCTGACAGCAGGGCCAGGAATCCTGCCAGGGCCACCGCGAACGTAAATGTCTGGGCCACCCCGAACGTCTTCAGGTCGCTCGCGACGGGCACGCTGAACAGCACCAGCAGCGGGACGCCGGCGACCGCGGGCCGCCGCAGCCGCGCCGCCAGGATGTCCACGCTGATCGCGCATAGGCCGATGCCGGCCGCCGCCACCAGGCTCACCGGGCGCGTATCGGGCACCGGCGGCGAGTACTTGAACCCGTCGAAAGCGAGCGGAACCAGCCGGCCGAGTGCGGTTATCGAGTGATAGCTCGGCACTATGCGCGCGAATGCTGTCGCGTTGGCGAACACCAGATCCAGATAGATCAGGAGGGCCGCCAGATAGGCGGCGAGGATCGCGAAGCTGCGCAGTATCCGCCAGCCGGTCACGCTGGCTGCGGTCAGCGCGACGATCGCGAGCCCGGTGCTGCGCAGGGGCCAGGTGGGCGCTGACAGCAGCGGCACTACGGCGGTCAGCACAATGGCGGTCATGGCAACGGTGCCGGGCATGGTCGGCAACCTCGTCACGAGGCCGGTAGCGGCGATGACAACCACCGCACCGAAGCCCGCCGCCAGCCAGCCGTTGCCCTTGAGCACGGCGTTGAGAGACAAGGATGCCAGCAGCACCGCGACTGCGGCGGTCACGCCGATACGCAGGTTCATGCGGGCCGTCCGCTGTCGGTCCGGTCGGTCGCCGGATAGCTGTCGGTCCCCGGATGGATCGTCGTCCCGGTGGCTACTAGCATCTCGGCCGCTCGCGGCAGGCGCTGCCAGGCGTTCGCGAGCGGGGTGTCAACGTCCATGTTCGTCACGTGCCAGCCCGCGCTGCGCAGGATGGCGGCCGCGGCGGCCGTCTCAGCTGCCGGCCGGGCTGAGACCGGGCGGCGGGCGGCGGCCGTGTCCGTCTCAGCCGCTGCATCGCTGTCGGCGTCGGCGTCTCCAGTACCGGGCCCGCCGTCGGTCAGCTCGGCTGCGTTCCTCGGGCCCGCTCGGCGGGCCCCGCCCGCCCAGGTGGCGACGTCGAGCAGCAACGCGATGCCCTGGCTTCCCTCAGTCCGGCAGGCAGCTAGCTGGCGCGCCTCGGCAGTCGTCAGCCTGCCCATGACCGCGACAATCACCCCGGCGCCTGACAGCTTGAGTTCCTTGAACGAGCGGTCCATCGTGCGAGCGCCGGACGGGCGGATCACTGCGAGCGCGTCGAGCAGCCTGTCGTCGAAGAAGGGGCCGGCCCGCACCACGTCGTTGTCGGTGATGAACTGACCAGTCAGGCCTTCCTGGCAGACATGCACGCCCACCGACGCAGCCGCGCTGACGGCCACCTCGAACGAGGAACCGGCCCCGGTGCCCATATGCGACGACGACCGTCCGTCCAGCAGCACCGTCGCCCTGTTCCGCCAGCGTTGCTCTTCCCGGCGCACCATGATCTCGCCGTACCTGGCCGTCGACCGCCAGTGGACTCGCCGTAGCTCGTCGCCGTGCCGGTAAGCACGCGGAATGACGTCATCCTCGCCGGCCGTGGACGCCAGCCTGGCCCGGCCCTCACCCTCGCCTGCCCAGGAGCGGCTGATCACCGTGCGCTGTAGCGGTACCACGCGCGGCGTCACGATGAAGGTGGTCCGCCCGGATAGCGACCGGCTGACCTGCACCAGGCCGAACGCGTCCGCTACCCGCAGCTGAAGCGGGCCGATCTCGAATTTGCCGCGCACATCCGAGCGCAAGGAGTAGGTGAGCTCCCGGACGCCGTTGCGCTCGATTTTGTCCAGCACATAGCGTGGGCGGGCACCGAGGACATAGGGCACAGCGTCCTCGGCGAGCAGCAGCCCAGTCGCCACCCTGGACACGTTCTCCAGCCGGAGCGTGACGGAGGCCGTATGCCCGGCCGGCACGCGTGGCGGCCTGATGATGCGGCTGGTGCCGAGCCGGTACTGGCCGCGGCGGGCCGCGGCGGCGGCCAGCAACGGCAGCGCCATGAGGGCGATGCCCACGCAGAGCAGGGCCCGCTCGCCGAGCACGAAGCCGGCGCAGACCGCCGCGATCCCGGCGGCCAGGAACGAGGATCCGCGAGTCGTGATGCCCGCGAGCGGCGAGGTCCGCATGGTCTGACTCCTTCCGGCTGCCCAAGCGTGCGGGAATGTTGGGCTTAACGTCCGGGCAGCGGAAGCCGGCGGATGATCCCGGATAGCACCTGATCAGGCAGTTCGCGTCCGACCATGGCCTCGGCGCTCGGCAGGAGTCGGTGCGCGAGCACCGGCACGGCCAGCGCCTGGACGTCATCCGGAATAACGAAATCGCGCCCATCCAGGGCCGCGAACGCCCGGCAGGCCCGCAGCAGATGCAGCGCTGACCGCGGTGAGGCACCGAGTCTCAGCTCGGACGATGTCCTCGTGGCGTTGACCAGGTCGATGATGTACTGCCGGATCGAGTCGGACACGTGCACCTCGCGCACGGCCTCAACCAGCGCTCGGATGTCACTGGCGTGCGCGACCGGCTTGACGTCGTCCAGCGGCGAGCTCGAGCCATGCGTGTCCAGCATCGAAAGCTCGGACTCGCGGTCCGGGTACCCGATCGAGATCCTCGCCATGAACCGGTCGCGCTGCGCTTCGGGCAGGGGGTAGGTGCCTTCCATTTCGACCGGGTTCTGCGTGGCTATCACCATGAACGGCCGTTCAAGCTGGTACGTACTGCCGTCGACGGTGACCTGGGACTCTTCCATCGACTCCAGCAGCGCCGACTGCGTTTTGGGCGACGCCCTGTTGATCTCGTCGCCAAGCACGATGTTGGCGAAGATCGGGCCCGGCTTGAACTCGAACTCGCGCAGTTCCTGGTTGTAGGCGCTAACCCCGGTGATGTCGCTCGGCAGCAGGTCCGGGGTGAACTGGATGCGTCGGACTGAGCAGTCGATGGACTTAGCGAGCGCCTTGGCGAGTTGCGTCTTCCCGACGCCGGGCACGTCCTCGATGAGAATGTGCCCCTCGGCGAGCAGTACGGTCAGGGCCAGGCGGACCGCTCCCGGCTTGCCGGAGATCACGGTCTGCACCGCGGAGCTCACCTGCTTAGCGATCGCTACGAGCTCGTGCAGCGATCTGTGCGCCTGCTGGTCGATGTCGGTGACCACGTGCCCTCCTGGCGGCCATTCCCCAATTAGCTGCTCACTGCCCATCAGGCACGTCAGTGCCAATTCACCACATCGGCGCTGCCGCGGCGTCAAGAACCGTGCGTTCAGACATTACGTCGTCCGTGATCTATGAGCGATGCCGCTCCCGTATCGGGCCCGTAACACTGCGATGACTAACCGACCTGCCTCGCGGCAAGGCCGCCGTGGCGGCCGTGCCCAGACGCAGCAGCGCCTGCGGCGCTGTAGTCCTCATTCTGCTCCACCTCCGTGACCTCGTAACGCTTGCGCCCAGGGGCCAGTTCAGGGGTTAGTTGTGATTGACGGTGGGGGAGAGTGGAGTACAGTGGTGATCCGTGGGGCGAGAAGGGCTTCTGCGGACCACGTGGTGGGGGACCTGGGGAGGTGAGGCGGGTGTTCCTTGGCACCCACACGCCCCGCCTCGACGAGAAGGGCCGGCTGATTCTGCCCGCTAAGTACCGCGAGGATCTCTCGGCGGGCCTGGTGCTCACCAAAGGCCAGGAGCGGTGCCTGTACGTCTTTCCGGTGGGCGAGTTCGGCCGGATCACCGATGCGCTGCGGACAGCGCCGGTGACCGCCAAGGCAGTCAGGGACTACAGCCGGGTGTTCTTCGCCAGCGCCTCCGACGAGGAACCGGACAAGCAAGGCCGCGTCACTATCCCGTTGAGCCTGCGCGAGTATGCGGGCCTGCAGCGCGAGTGCGTAGTGATCGGCGCCAATACCCGGCTGGAGATCTGGGACGCAGCCGCCTGGACCAGCTATCTGGAGCAGCAAGAGGACGCGTTCTCCGACGCATCTGAGGAGGTACTGCCAGGAGTTCTGTAACGGCGCTGGATGCCCGGCGAGGTCTCCACCCGTGCTGGAGGGCAGACGGCCCTGCTGACGTCACTTCCCCGGCGTCAGAAGGCCTCCGCGACCCGTCAGTGCAGTGGCGCGGATGGGGGCCTGGCCGGGCATCGCGGCAGCAGGCCGGGCAGCTGGGCAGCACAGCACGGCGAGTGAGCAGTGGGCGAGGGGGCGTGATGGGAACGGCTGCGGCCGGACACCTGCCGGTCATGCGCGACCGGGTGCTTGAGCTGCTCGCGCCCGCGCTCGAGTCGGCGGGCGCCGTACTCGTCGATGCGACCCTCGGCCGCGCGGGTCATGCCAGCGCCCTGCTGGCCGCGCATCCTGGACTCAGCCTTATCGGCATCGACACTGACGGGACCGCGATCGAGGAATCACGTCAGGCGCTGGCGGTCTTTGGCGACCGGGTGACCTTGGTCCAGGCGGTCTACGACCAGTTGCCGCAGATCCTGGCTAGCGCCGGACTCAGCGTCGTGCAGGGCGTCCTATTTGACCTCGGCGTTTCGTCGCCGCAGCTCGATGATCCGAGTCGCGGGTTCGCTTACGCCGTCGACGCTCCGCTGGACATGCGGATGAACCAGGACGGCGAGCTTACGGCCGCGGACGTGCTCAACACCTATCCGGCCGGTCAGCTTGCGCGGGTCCTGCGCGACTACGGCGAAGAAAGATTCGCCCGCAGGATCGCCGACGCCGTCGTCCGCGAGCGAACGCGAGCGCCGCTGACGAGCACGTTGCGGCTGGCGGAGATCGTCCGGGAATCAATACCGGCGCCGGCGAGACGCACCGGCGGCAATCCCTCGAAGCGCACCTTTCAGGCGCTGCGGATCGAGGTCAACGGAGAGCTGGCAGCGCTGGACCAGGCCCTGCCTGCCGCGCTCGACAGCGTCGCGGTGGGCGGCCGGATCGTCGCGCTGGCCTATCACTCGCTCGAGGACCGCGCGGTGAAACGTGCGCTGGCGCAGCGCGCCGCTGACACGACGCCGCCAGGCCTGCCTGTCTCGCTGGAGCACGCGCGCCCCCAGTTCCGGCTGCTGACCAGGGGGGCCGAGCGGCCAACGGCGGACGAGCTGGCGGCCAACCCACGCGCTGCTTCCGCCCGGCTCCGGGCAGCCGAGCGGATCAGGGCCGCGGCATGACTGTGCGGTCGGACCCAAAGCAGCGGGATACCAGGCGCCGGGATCCAGCGCAGGTTGATACGGGGCAGCTTGATACGGGGCAGCTTGATACGGGGCGGCGGGGTACCCGGCGACGGGAAACAGAGCGCATCCGGGTGGGGAGCTCGGTGCTCAGGGAGGGACGGCCAGACCGGATGGAGACCACAACTCGACCGCCGGACCCGCGACGGCTGCGCGATGATGCGCAGCCGCGCCGCGGCAAGGCTCCTGTCCGGGCTGATCCCGGACCTGCCGCGCGGGAACGTCCCGGCACCACGGCCGGCGGCGCTGCGTACGGACTCGACCCGGGCAGGCAGGTTCGGCGGCCTGCAGGCCCCAGGCCCGTCGCGGCCTCGCCAGCTGGGGCGTCGCCAGTTACAGCCCGGCCAGCGACGGCCCGGCCAGCCAGACCACGGCCCCGATCGGTCGCGCCCGCACCAGCCCGGCCGCAGGAGGTTCGGCCAGCAGCAAAGCGGCGAGCTACCCAGCGGCCGGCAGCGGAGCCTGGCCGTTTCCGCGAGGCCGGCCGGCCAAGGTACACGGCTGGCGCCAGCTTGCCGCGGATGCCGTTTGTCCTCCTGGTGCTCGCGCTGCTCGGCGGCGGTCTCATCTGCCTGCTAGTCATCAACACCACGCTCGGGGCGACGAGCTTCCGGATCAGCCGGCTTCAGAGCACGGGCGCGGCCCTGGCAACCCAGGCACAGAACCTGCAGCAGCAGATCGCCGCGGAGCAATCACCGGCTCAGATCGCCAGGCGCGCCTATCAGCTCGGCATGCGGGTGCAGGTGAACGGCAACATCCTCGACTTGCGCACGCTCCGGACCTACCAGCTGCCGGGTCAGCCCAGTGCGACAGTCTCCCTCGGGGCCGCGAGCACGCCCAGCCCGGCCGCCACCGCGACTGGCACTGGCAAGACTGGCACTGCCAAGACGGGCACTGCTCAGACCGGCACTGCCAACTCAGGCGTCGCGAAGTCGCGTACTGGCAAGGCTGACAAGTCGTCCGACCGGAGCGGATCGGGGCGGTGAGCGGGCGAGACAGGGACGATTTCGGGCAACGACCGCGGCGGGCGCGGGCGGTGCCGGGGGGATCGCGCGGGCCGGTCGGGCCGCGCGCGCCCGGCTCTCCTGGCCGGCGTGCCGCCCGGCCGGCTTCCGGCCGGGCCGGGGCCGGCGAACCCTACCGAAACGGGCCGGGCCAGGGACGGCGCTACAACTCGGCTACGTCGAAGGCTGGGTCGCCACGTGGCCGGAGCACGGGCGATCGGCCAGGCACGGGCGGCCGGCTAGGCACGGGCGGCCGGACAGGCACTAGCGGCCGGACAGGCACTAGCGGCCGGACAGGCCGAGGCGGGCTAGCGCACCTGCCGGTGGCTGCGCTCCGACGCGGCAATCCGGCCAGGCGGCTGCGGATCACGCTGCTCTGCATTGCGTTCGCGCTGTCGATCTTCGCAGGCCGGCTAGTGCAGCTGGAGGGGCTCGACTCGGCTGCCTACCAGACTGACTCGGCGCAGCTGCTGCTCAAGAAAATCTCGATACCTGCGGTCCGCGGCGACATCACCACCAGCGACGGGACAATGCTGGCGATGACGGTGCAGACCTATACCGTCTTTGCCGATCCGGTACTGATTCCGGTCACGTCGCGGCCAGTTGCGGCCGCCAAGCTGGCCGGGCCGCTCGGCCTGTCTGCCAGCGCTGTCATGGCGATGCTGGATCATCCGTCGAGCCCCGAGTACCAGGTGCTGGCGAGCGAAATCCCGGTGCCGACGGCCACCAAAATCAGGCAGCTCAAGCTGCCAGGCATCGATATGACCCCCAGCTATACGACCGAGTACCCCAACGCCGACCTGGCATCTGCCGTCGTTGGGTTCACTAGCAACCCGGCGGGCGGCAGCAGCCTGTACGGCGCGCAGGGCCTGGAGAACGAGTACAACTCCGTACTAGCCGGCCGGGCCGGGAGCGAGGAAGTGGAGGTCGGCACGGACAACGAGCCGATCCCGCTGACCGAAGTCAACCTCACGCCTGCGGTTCCGGCCAAAAGCCTCCGGCTGACCATCCAGGCGGACATCCAGTACGAAGCCGATCAGGTCTGCAAGCAGCGCGTGGCACAAACGCACGCGAGCAACTGCTCGATCGTCGTGATGCAGCCGAAGACCGGGGCGATCCTGGCGATGGCGCAGTGGCCGACGTACAACCCTGACGATCCGGTGCCGTACGCCGACACGACCAACATCAGCACCGCGAATGTGTTCGCGCCGGGAAGCACGCTCAAGCCGGTCACGGTGGCGGCGGCGCTAGAGGAAGGCGGGCAGACGCCGCTGAGCGCCTACACCATCCCGTACCAGATCACGATGGATGGCCAGTACACGTTCCACGACGCCGAACTCCACCCGACGGTGCGCTACACGATCGCCGGGATCCTCGCGCACTCCAGCAACGTCGGCATGGTCCAGGTTGCCCAGCACATCACGCCGCAGCAGCAGTATGACTACCTGCGGGCGTTCGGCCTCGGCTCGGTCAGCGGCCTTGGCATCACCGGAGAGAGCGCCGGGCTGCTGCCCAAGCCGGGATCGGCCGGGTACTGGCCGGACAATCGCTATGAATACGCCTTCGGCCAGGGAGTCGGCGTGACCGCGATCCAGATGGCGAGCATCTATGCCACCATCGCCAACGGTGGCGTGCGGGTGCAGCCCACCCTGGTGGCCGGCACAACCAACGCAGCCGGCACGTTCACGCCGGCCCAGCCGCCGGCTGGCCGCCGGGTAATCAAAGCCCAGACCGCCAGCGAGCTGATGACGATGCTCCAGCAGGTACCCAAGGTGGACGCGCAGGCGGGCGAGTCCTGGGGTCTGATCAGCGGTTACACCGTCGCGTCCAAGACCGGGACAGCCCAGGTCTCGGGGTCCGGCAGCAGCACGTGCCTCTGTCAGTATGGTTCGAGCTACATCGGCATCGCGCCGGCCGACAACCCGCAGCTGGTCGTAGCCGTCAACATTCAGGATCCGCACGGCAAGTACTACGGTGACGAGGTCGCGGGGCCGGCCTTCTTCGAGGTGATGAAGTTCGCCCTGCAGACCATGAGGATCGCGCCGGACTACGCCAAGACGCCCTATATCAGGCTCACTGCACCGTGATGGGAGGTAACCTCTGCCCGTGCCAGCGGCCTTCCGCCCCGATTATGTTCGCCCGCGCCCGCTAGCCGGGCTCGCGGCGCTGCTCGGGCTGCGGCCAGCTGGCCCGCACGCTGGCGAACCGGGCCCGCACGGTCAGCCAGGCGGCCTGACTGGAATCACGCATGACTCCAGGGAAGTGCGCCGCGGCGATCTCTACGCCGCGCTGCCGGGCAGCACAGTCCACGGCGCCAGGTTCTGCCAAGCGGCTGCCGCGGCCGGAGCCGTCGCCGTCCTCACCGACCCGTCAGGCCGCCAGGGCGCGATCGCCTGCGGACTGCCGGTCTTCGTGGTCGCCGACCCGCGCGCCAGGCTCGGTGAGGTCGCGGCCTGGATCTACGGACAGCCATCAGAGCGGCTGCTGCTGATCGGCGTCACTGGCACGGCCGGCAAGAGCACAACGACTTACCTGCTGGAAGGGGGCCTGCGGGCCGCCGGGTACCGGACCGGGCTGATTGGCGGCGTGGAGACCAGGATCGGCGATTCGGCTGGGGTCAGCACGCTGACCACGCCGGAGGCGACCGATCTGCAGGCTTTGCTGGCCACTATGGTCGAGCGCGGCATCGGTGCCGCCGCCATGGAGGTATCGAGCCACGCCCTGGCTCTGGGACGGGTCGCTGGTACCCGCTACGACGTCGTCGTCTTCACCAACCTGTCGCAGGATCACCTGGACTTCCACGCCAGCATGGACGAGTATTTCGCCGCCAAGGCCGAGCTGTTCACGCCGACATACGCCAGGGCGGGCGTCGTCAACGTCGACGACGCGCGCGGCCGTGAGCTCGCCGCGCAGGCCTCAATCCCGGTCACGACGTTCTCCGCGGAAGGCCGGCGCACCGCTGACTGGCGAGCCGTCGACGTGCGCTCGGGCGCAGATGGCTCGACGTTCCGGGTGATCGGTCCTGGTGGCGTTGAGGCCGACGCGTCCGTCGCACTGCCGGGCGGGTTCAACGTCGCCAACGCCCTTGCGGCCATCGTCGCCCTAGTGGAGGCCGGCGCGAGCCTTGCCGCGGCCGTCGCCGGCGTCGCGGCGTGCGCCGGACCGCCGGGCCGCCTCGAGCGCGTCGATCATGGCCAGGACTTCGCCGTGCTGGTCGACTACGCGCATAAGCCAGGCGCCGTGGAGGCGCTGCTGACAGTCATGCGGGAGGTCACCCAGGGCAGCCTGGTGATCGTCCTCGGCTGCGGCGGAGACCGCGACCGCGGCAAGCGGAGGCTCATGGGAGCGGCGGCCGCCCGGCTGGCCGACGTGGCGATCCTCACGAACGACAACCCGCGTTCGGAGGACCCGCTGGCGATCCTGGCCGAGATGCTGGCGGGCGCCATCGAGGTGCCGCCGGGGCATCGCGCACAGGTAGTTGTGCAGCCTGACCGCGCGGCCGCCATCGGGCAAGCCATTGCGTCCGCGGGCAAAGGGGACGTCATCCTCATCGCCGGGAAGGGTCACGAGCACGGACAGTATGTCGCCGGCACGGTCATCCCGTTCGATGACCGAGAAGTTGCCGCGGCGGCCCTCCTGCGTCGGCGCGCCGGTGAGGATGCGACGCTATTTGGCGGCCCCGACGACCCGACCGAGCTCTATCCGGAGGACGCGTGATTCCGCTGTCGGTGGCGGACGTAGCGGTGGCCACCGGAGCGCAGCTGATGCAGGTTCCGAACGCCGACGTGCTGGTCACCGGGCCTGTCGTCATCGACTCGCGCGAGGCCGGGCCGGGCAGCCTGTTCGCCGCGCTGCCCGGCACGCGGACCGACGGGCACGCGTTCGCGGCCGCGGCGCTCGCGGCTGGCGCGGTGGCCGTGCTTGCCGCCCGGCCCATTGGCGGCGCGGCGATCGTCGTGCCCGACGTGCAGGCCGCACTCGGCAGGCTCGCCCGTGCAGTCATCGACCGGGCTCCCGGTCTCACTGTCATCGGCATCACCGGGTCAGCAGGTAAGACCACGACCAAGGACCTGGCCGCGCAGCTGGTCGAGCAGCTCGGTCCCACGGTTGCGGCCCGTGATTCGTTCAACAACGAGATCGGCCATCCGCTGACCGTGCTGAAGATCACCGGGCAGACCCGCTACCTGGTATCGGAGCTGTCCGCACGCGGGCTCGGTCACATCACGCAGCTATGCGCGATCGCGCCGCCGCGGCTCGGCGCGGTGCTGGGCGTGGGGTACGCGCATCTGGGAGAGTTCGGCGGCCTCGAGCGCATCGCGGCGGCCAAGGGCGAACTGCCGGCCGCGCTGCCGGCTGATGGCGTGGCCATCCTCAACGCCGACGACCATCGCGTCGCCGAGATGGCCGCCCGCACCCGGGCCAGGGTTGTCATGTTCGGCCGGGCGGCCGGCGCGGACGTCCGGGCCGAGCAGGTGCGCACCGACGAGCTCGGCCGGCCCGCCTTCAGGCTGGTCACCGCCACCGGCTCAGCGCCGGTCCAGCTGCGGCTGTACGGGGAGCACCACGTCCACAACGCGCTGGCCGCCGCGGCAATCGCCGCGGAGCTGGGCATGCCGCTAGCTGACATCGCCGCCGGCCTGTCAGCAGCGGACGCCCGCAGCCGGTGGCGGATGGAAGTCACCACGTTGCCGGACGGCGTGACTGTCATCAACGATGCCTACAACGCCAACCCGAACTCGGTCCGGGCCGCGCTCGCCGCACTGGCCACCATGGCGCGGGGGCGGCGCGGGTTCGCGGTACTCGGCCATATGACCGAGCTAGGCGACGATGCTGACCGGCTGCACGAGGAGATCGGCGCGGCGGCGGCGGCAGCCGGCCTGGCCGGGGTGATCGTGGTAGGCGCGGCGGCAGCTCCCATCCTGACCGGCACGAAGGCCGTGCCGGCCTGGCAAGGCGAGCTGGTCCACGTCCCGGACGCGGCCGCGGCCATCCGTGCCGCGCGTGACCGGCTGCGGGATGGTGACGTCGTGCTGGTGAAGGCCTCGCATTCCATCGGCCTGGAGCGGGTCGCGCTCGCCCTGACCGGCGAGCAGCCGGCTGGCGACGAGGAGCCGCGCAGTTGAAGACCATCCTGGTGACCGGCGCCGTCTCGCTCTTGCTTGCCCTCTTCGGGACGCCCCTGATCATCAGGCTCCTGCGGCGGCAGGGGTACGGGCAGCCGATCAGGGTGGAGGGTCCGAAGTCACACGAGACCAAGCGCGGCACGCCCACGATGGGCGGCGCCGCGATCGTGCTCGCAGCCGTCATCGGCTATCTCGTCGGCCACCTGGTCACTCACGATCCGATGACCACCTCGGGCGTGCTGATCCTGCTGCTGATGGCGGGGCTTGGCCTAGTCGGGTTCGTCGACGACTTCATCAAGATCTTCCGCCAGACCAGCCTCGGCCTGCGCAGCGGCACCAAGCTGGCCGGCCAGGCCGTGATCGGAGCTATCTTCGCGCTTGAGGTGCTGCAGCACCCTGATGCCGTCGGCCTGACGCCAGCAGACGCGCACCTGTCCTTCCTGCGCGACTTCGGCCCCGCGATTGGCACGATCCCATTCGTGATCTGGGCTGTCGTCATCATCTCCGGCACGTCGAACGCCGTGAACCTGACCGACGGGCTGGACGGACTGGCCACGGGCGCCACCATCCTGGTGCTGGCGTCCTATGTGCTCATCGGGATCTGGCAGGAGCGCAACGACATCACGCTGTTCGTAGCCCCGCAGGCCTACCAGATCCGGGACCCGCTCGACCTGGCCGTCGTGGCCGCCGCGGTGCTTGGTGCCTGCTTCGGTTTCTTGTGGTGGAACGCGCCGCCCGCGCGGATCTTTATGGGCGACACCGGGTCGCTTGCCCTCGGCGGAGTGCTGGCTGGCCTGGCCATCTGCAGTAAGACAGCCCTGCTGCTTGTCCTGCTCGGCGGCCTGTTCGTGATTGTCGCAACGTCGGACATCATCCAGGTCGGCTTCTTCAAGATGACCCGGCGGCGGGTGTTCAAGATGGCACCGCTCCAGCATCATTTCGAGATGCTCGGCTGGGCTGAGACGACCATCGTGATCAGGTTCTGGCTGGTCTCCGGCCTGTGCGTCGCGCTCGGTCTCGGTGTCTTCTATGCCGAGTGGCTGACGGTAAGCCGGTGACCGGATCCGGCGCCGCCGAGCTTGCCGACCTGGCCGGCCGGCGCGCGCTGGTCGTCGGCCTCGGGATCACCGGGCAGTCTGTCATCTCGCTGCTGTCACGGCAGGGTGCGCTGGTCACGGCTGTCGACTCACGCGAGGACGCCGAGCGCACGGAGCTCGCCGAGCAGCTGGCGAAGGACGGTGTCGCTGTCCGCCTGGGGCCGGCCGCGCTTGGGCCGGGCGCGGCCGTCCCGCCGGGAACCGGGCTCGTCATCACCTCACCCGGGCTGCGGCCAGATACGCCGCTGCTCGCGAGCGCCGTCGCGGCCGGCGTCGAGGTGATCGGCGACGTCGAGCTGGCCTGGCGGCTGCGGCCCGCGCTCGCGGACGGCGGCCGCCAGCAGTGGCTAGCCGTGACCGGCACGAACGGCAAGACGACGACGGTGCGGATGCTGGCCGCCATGCTTGCTGCGGCCGGGCACCGCAGCGTGGCCGCCGGCAACGTCGGCACTCCGATCCTGGACGTTGTCACCGATCCGGTGCCGTATCCGGTCGTGGCCGTCGAGCTGTCGAGCTTCCAGCTGTACTGGAGCGCCACAATCACGCCGCTGGCCGCCGTGGTACTCAACCTCGCTGCTCACCACCTGGACTGGCACGACGACATCGAGTCTTACGGGGCCGCCAAGGCCAGGATCTTCGGGCCGGGCACGATCGCGATCTGCAACGGGGAGGACCCCAGGTCGGTCGAGATGGCCGAGCACGCGCTGCGACTCGGGGCGAGCCGGCTGGTGGGCTTCCGGCTCGGGGCGCCTGCCGGTGGTGAGCTTGGCGTTGCCGACGGCTGGCTCGTCGACAACGCGTTCGGCGACTCCGTGCGCCTCGCGCCCGCGGATCTCGTGCGTCCGGCCGCGCCGCACAATGTGGCTGACGCGCTCGCCGCGGCGGCGCTAGCCCGCGCCTACGGCGACCAGCCGGCCTCGATCGCCGCGGGCCTGGCCGGCTTCGTGCCCGAGCCACACCGCATTAGCCTGGTGGCCGAGCTGGACGGCGTGACCTTCATCGACGACTCGAAGGCGAGCAATCCAGCGGCGGCGGCCGCATCACTTGCCGCGTTCCCTTCCATTGTTTGGGTGGCCGGAGGGCTGTTCCGGGGGAGCGATGCCGATCTGGACGCGGTCGTGCTGGCGGCGGCGCCGCGGCTGCGCGCCGCCGTGCTTATCGGCACGGACCGGGCCAGATTCGCCCGCGCGCTCGCGCGACACGCACCCGATGTCCCCGTTGCGGAGCTGGGCAGCACCGACACTGGAGTCATGGATCAGGCGGTTGCACAAGCGGCGGCGGCCGCGCGGCCAGGGGACACGGTGCTGCTGGCGCCGGCGGCGCAGTCGTGGGACATGTTCCGTGATTACCCGGCGCGCGGTGACGCGTTCGCGGCAGCGGTCACCAGGCTGGCGGATTCACGGTGAGCCCGCTGTCCGCCAGTACGGAGACGGCGGCGGCAGACAGTACGGGCCTGGCCGGTGACAGTGGCGCGGCGGGCCGTGACGCCGCGCTGATGGGTGTCGCCCAGCGGGCCACGGGCCTGCGCGACGGCGCGCTCCGGCTTAAGGCGCTGCTCGACCGCCCGCTTGCCTCGTACTACCTCGTCCTCGGCTGCTCGCTCCTGCTGCTTGGCGTCGGCCTGATGATGGTGCTGTCGACGTCGACGGCCTACGACCTGGACCAGGGCCTGCCCGCGTACTCGATGTTCGAGAAGCAGCTACTCGGCGCCGCGGTCGGGCTCGTGCTGATGTGGCTAGCAGCGAAGTCGCCGCCGCGGCTGTTCCGCGGGTTCGCGTATCCCCTGCTGCTGGCGGCCATCGGCGGCCTCGTGCTCGTCCTGCTGTTCGGTCCCTACATCGACGGCGCTAAGCGCTGGCTGACGGTGGCCGGAACTCAGGTGCAGCCGTCGGAGTTCGCCAAGCTCGCGCTCGTGCTGTGGGGGGCGGACTTGCTGGCCAGGAAGGAGAAGCTGGGCCAGCTCTCGGACTGGCGGCACATCCTGGTCCCGCTGCTGCCCGGCGCCGCGCTGATGGCGATGCTGGTCATGATCGGCAAGGACCTGGGCACCACCTTCCTGCTGCTCGTTATCTTCCTGTCGCTGCTGTGGGTCATCGGGGCGCCGGCCAAGCTGCTCGTGGGCATGGTGGCATTGATGGCGTTCGCGCTGCTCGTGCTCGTCGCCGTGCACCCGTATGAGCTGGCCAGGCTTACTGGCTTCGTGTCCTCGTCGTCGCCGAGCTGCCGGAGCCTGACCTGCTACCAGCTGGTCCAGGGTAAGGACGCGCTCGGCTCTGGTGGCCTGTTTGGCGTGGGCAGCGGCGCCAGCCGGGCCAAGTGGGGCTGGGTGCCCGAGAGCCAGTCCGACTTCATCTTTGCCATCCTCGGCGAGGAGCTCGGACTCGTCGGCACCCTGTGCGTGGTGGTGCTGTACGGCGGGCTCGCGTTCGCCGGACTGCGCATCGCGCGCCGGGTACCGGACACCTTCGCCCGGCTGGCGGCCGGCGCGATCACCGTCTGGCTCACGGTGCAGGCGCTGGTGAACATGGGCGCCGTGCTCGGCCTGCTGCCGATCACGGGGGTGCCGCTGCCGCTGATCTCGCAGGGTGTCTCGTCGCTGATCGTCACGATGGCGGCGCTCGGCATGCTGATGTCGTTCGCCAGGTCCGAGCCGGGCGCGGCCCAGGCCCTGGCGGCGGCCGGGCCGGGCCTGCCGCGGCGAGTGCTCGGCTGGCTCGGGATCGGGCACCGGCTGCGCTGAGGCCCCCGCGCACGCATCCGCAAAGCGCCCGGAAGGCGCCAGGGTGGGCAGCACGCCCGGCGCCGCCGAAGTAAGGTGGCCCGGTCAAGGAAGGCGAGGTGGCATGAGCGTCAGCGTGGTGATCGCGGGCGGCGGCACCGGCGGGCACATCCTGCCTGCCCTGGCGCTCGCGGACGCGCTGCGCCGGGCCGATCCCGACGCCACTATCACCTGCATTGGCACCGAGCGCGGCCTGGAGACCAGGCTGGTCCCACTACACGGCTATGACCTGGCGCTGATCCCGCCGGTGCCGTTGCCGCGGAAGCTGACGCCCGCTCTGCTCTCTGTGCCGGGCCGGATGCTCAGGGCGGTCGGGGCGGCCGCCGGGATCCTGGAGCGGACCAAGGCCGACGTGCTCGTCGGATTCGGCGGCTACGTCGCGACGCCCGGCTACCTGGCCGCCCGCCGCCGCAAGGTGCCGATCGTCGTGCACGAGGCAAACGCCAAGCCTGGCCTCGCCAACCGCATTGGCGCCCGGCTGACCAAGCACGTGTGCACTGGACAGCCGGGAACGAGGCTGCCGCACGCGCGGTATGTCGGCATCCCGATCCGGCGCGAGATCTCGGGCCTGGACCGGCTGGCACTGGCGGAGAAGGCGCGCGCCCACTTTGGCCTCCAGCCCGACCTGCCGGTGCTCCTGGTGACCGGCGGCTCGCAGGGTGCCGCTTCGCTCAACCGGGCCATGCTCGGCGCGGCCGGCGCGGTGCGCGCGGCCGGCATCCAGGTACTGCACGTCGTCGGCCCGAAGGCCGGCGAGATCGAGGTCGCGCCAGGCCCAGTGCCCTACATCGTGGTGCCGTACCTGGACCGGATGGATCTCGGGTACGCGGCGGCCGACTTCGCGCTGTGCCGCGCGGGCGCGATGACGTGCGCTGAGCTGACCGCCGTCGGCCTGCCGGCCGCGTACGTGCCGCTCCCGCACGGCAACGGCGAGCAGCGGCTGAACGCTGAGCCCATCGAGCAGGCCGGCGGCGGCCTGATCATCGACGACGCCGATCTGTCGCCGGACTGGATTAGCTCGACGCTGCTGCCGATCCTGGCCGATGGCGAGCTTGTGGCCGCGATGGCCCAGGCCGCAGCCGCCAGCGGAAACAGGGACGCCGACGCGGACCTAGCGAGGATCGTGCTGTCGGTCGGCCGGCGGCGGCCAGGACGGCGACGGCTGCCACGCTCTTAGCGGGCAGCCTGGCGCGGACAGGGGAGGTTGCAGCGTGGGCCTGGTGACTCCGGTCGATCCGGTACCAGTCAGTGAGCTCGGCAAGGTGCACTTCGTCGCTATCGGCGGTGCAGGGATGTCGGGCATCGCCAGGATCATGCTTACTCGCGGCGTCACCGTCTCCGGCAGCGACTCGGCGGCATCAGGCTTGCTGGACGAGCTCGCGACGGCAGGCGCGCGGGTGTCAGTCGGGCACGCGGCAGCCAATCTCGATGACGCCGACACCGTGGTGGTCTCGACCGCGATCCGGCCGGACAATCCGGAGCTGATGGAAGCGCAGCGACGCGGGCTGCGGGTGCTGCACCGGGCTGCCGCGCTGGCGAGCATCATGCTCGGCCGCCAGGGCATCGCGGTAGCCGGCACGCACGGCAAGACGACGACGACCTCGATGATCACCACAGTGCTGCGGTATAGCGGCGCCGACCCGTCTTATGTTATCGGCGGGATCCTGGCCGAGACTGGCCTCGGCGCGGCCGACGGCACCGGGCCTGCTGTCGTGGTCGAGGCCGACGAAAGCGACGGCTCATTCCTCATGCTCGCCCCCGACGCGGCAGTCGTCACCTCGGTGGAGGCCGACCACCTGGATAACTACGGCACGCTCGCCGCAATCGAGCAGGCGTTCGCCGCCTTTGCCCGGCGGATCAGCGCTGGTGGCCTGCTGGTTGCCTGCGCGGATGATGCCGGGGCACGGGCGCTCACCGCCGTTGTGCCGCCGGGCGTCACTGCCCTGACCTACGGCACCGCGGCCGATGCGTCCTACCGTGTGGCGGACATCCAGGCGCACGGGATGCGCACCGAGTTCACCGTGACCGGCGGTCCGGGCACCATGCTCGCCGGCGCCGGTCCGGTCCAGCTGGAGATCGCCGTCCCCGGTCGTCACAACGCGCTCAACGCGGCGGCGGCGTTCGCGCTCACGGTGCAGCTGGGCGTGTCGGTGGCCGACGCGGTAGCTGGCCTGGCGGCCTATCGTGGCGCGCGCCGCCGGATGGAGCTTAAGGGCGTGGCCGACGGCGTCCAGGTGATCGATAGTTACGCGCACCACCCGACGGAGCTGGCCGCGGACCTGGCGGCCGCGCGCGACGTGGCGGCGGGCGGCCGGGTGATCGCGATCTTCCAGCCGCACCTGTTCAGCCGGACCAGGATCTTCGCCGCGGACTTCGGCGCTGCCCTGGGCCAGGCCGACGAGGCCGTCGTACTTGACGTCTATGCCGCGCGGGAAGATCCGGAGCCGGGCGTTACCGGCAAGCTGATCAGCGACGCGGTGCCCGGCGGCGGCGCGATGTTCGTGCCTGACCAGGCCGCAGTGCCCGGCGTCGTGACCGGCCTGGCCAAGCCCGGTGATCTCGTGATCACGATGGGCGCCGGTGACGTTACTCTGCTAGGCCCGCAGATCGTCGCGGCCCTGCGCGAGCGGGCGGCACCATGAGCAGGCAGCAGCCGATGGCCGGGCGTGGCGCAGCATCGTCTGTGTCGGCGGCCAGCGCAGGTGACGACGGCCTAGGTGACGACGGCACAGGTGACGACGGCACAGGTGACGACCGGGCAGGCGGGGCTGCAGCGGTCCCGGCGCGGACGGCGCGCCGGCGCGCCGACCCCTGGCGCGCCGCGTTCCTCGGCGTGCTCATCCTCGCGATCCTCGCCGGCGTTGCGTGGGCGCTGCTCGGCTCGAGCCTGCTGGTCGTACGGCACGTCGTGGTCACCGGCAACCGGCTGGTGTCGGTGGCGCAGGTGCGCAGCGCGGCGAGAATCCCAGCCGGGCAGCCGCTCGCTCGGGTCAACACCGCCGCGGCCGCGCGCCGGGTTGAGCAGATCGCCCCGGTGCTCTCCGCCAGCGTCAGCCGCTCCTGGCCGGACACGATCGTCGTCACCGTGCACGAGCGCACTCCGCAGCTTGCCGTGGCCGCTGCTAGCGGCTACGACCTCGTCGACTCCCACGGCGTCACCGTGCTATGGATGGCGCGCAAGCCCGCCGGGATGCCGCTGCTGACATCGCCGCCTGCCGTGCTGCGAGGCAGTCCAGACGTCCGGGCCGCGGCCCTGGTGCTGGGCCAGCTGCCGGGCGCGCTACGCCAGCGGGTTCTGTCAGTGTCGGCCGCATCGGCGACGACCGTCACGCTGAAGCTGGGCCGCGGCGTCACGGTCCTGTGGGGCTCGCCAGGCCAGGCCGCCCAGAAGTCCGAAGAGCTTGACCTGCTGCTCCGCACCCATGCTCGCTTCTATGACGTCAGCGACCCCAGCACGGCCGTGACACAGGGTTAACGGCAAACACAGTGCTGACGGCAAACACAGGGCTGACGGCAAACACAGGGCTGACGGCGGCCCGCGGCGCGACACGCCGGGCTGGATCACTGACAGTGGTTGACCTGGGCCTGCGCACAACCCTACTGTCCCTAACAGTCGGCAGCTTGACATAACTCTAAATCTCAAGTTGAGGGTGAGAGTTGACGAGCCAGATTCCGCTGGACCGGCGGCGTTGATTAAGGCCAGGTTGATCATGGCAGTGTTACTGAGCGTGCAAGGTCGCTGAGGACAATGCCGGTCAAGGCCGGGCAGATCACGACGCGGCCGATGGACCTGGGCCGATGGTACTGGGGGGAGTTCGCGGGCAGGAGGACCGAGACCGGGGCGAGCCCGTTCCCGGCATCCGGCACGTAGCCGCAACTGCGGCGCAGGCCCGCGGCACATCGTACGAGCGGAAAGGTTTGCTCCTCGTGGCAGCACCGCAGAACTATCTGGCGGTCATCAAGGTCGTCGGTATCGGCGGGGGCGGCGTCAACGCCGTGAACCGGATGATCGAAGAAGGACTCCGAGGCGTTGAATTCATCGCGATCAACACCGACGCCCAGGCCCTGCTGATGAGCGACGCCGACGTCAAGCTCGACGTCGGCAGGGAGCTGACCAGGGGCCTTGGGGCGGGCGCCAATCCTGACATCGGCTCCAAGGCCGCGCAGGACCACCGGGAGGAGATCGAGGAGGTACTCAAGGGCGCCGACATGGTCTTCGTCACGGCCGGCGAGGGCGGCGGGACCGGCACCGGCGGAGCGCCGGTTGTCGCGGAGGTGGCGCGGGCGCTCGGTGCACTGACCATCGGCGTGGTGACCAGGCCGTTCGGATTCGAGGGCAAGCGCCGGGCTGGGCAGGCCGACCTCGGGATCGAGAAGCTCCGCAGCGAGGTCGACACCCTGATCGTCATTCCGAACGACCGGCTGCTGTCGATCTCCGATCGCCACGTGAGCGTGCTGGACGCGTTCAAGGCCGCCGATCAGGTGCTGCTGTCGGGTGTCCAGGGCATCACCGACCTGATCACGACGCCCGGGCTCATCAATCTGGACTTCGCCGATGTGAAATCTGTCATGTCCGGGGCCGGATCGGCGCTGATGGGCATCGGCACAGCGCGTGGCGACGACCGAGCGGTAGCTGCCGCGGAGATGGCCATCTCCAGCCCGCTGCTGGAGGCGAGCATCGACGGCGCGCATGGGGTACTGCTCTCTATCCAGGGCGGCTCGGATCTCGGCTTGTTCGAGATCAACGAGGCCGCGCAGCTGGTCGCCAACTCCGCTGCCCCCGACGCGAATATCATCTTCGGCGCGGTCATCGACGACGCGCTCGGCGACGAGGTCCGGGTCACGGTGATCGCCGCCGGGTTCGACGAGCCGCAGGCGGGCCGCCCGCGGCCGCGGACCACTGCCTATAGCGCTGCGCTGCCATCGGCGGACCTGGCAGCCGGCGTTAGCGCCGGTCCGACCTCGGCCGCATCGCATGACTGGCGGCCGTTCCAGCTCACCGACGGCAAGCCGACTGCGATCCCGGCCGTAGCGGCTGCGCCACCAGCCACCTTGCCGGCCGCCGCGAGGCAATCCGAGCAAACGGATGGCGGTTCCCCGGACGGCGGCAGGCCCGCAGATGCCGGCGGCGCGCTTGGCGAGGGCACGAGGATCGAGGGCATCCCGTCGCCACGACCGGGGAGCCCGGAGGCTGCGTCCGGCCAGCTGACCAAGGACGGCCAGCAGAACGGCGCGCGCCCGGGCAGCAGCGGGCGCCCGGCAGACTCGGCCAGCACCCGCCGCAAGTCCGTCGTGTTCGAGGAAGACGACGAGCTCGACGTGCCCGACTTCCTGAAGTGAGGGCTGGCGTCCGCACGTGAGCACTGATGCTTGTGATCAGCTGATCACGTCCGGGCCCGACCTGGGCGGCGGGGTGGAGACGGCGTTCTCTGGCCGGGCCGGCGGGGTCAGCAAGCCGCCATACCAGGGCCTCAACCTCGGTCTCGGCGTCGACGATGACTCGGCCGCCGTGCAGGCCAACCGGGCTGCGCTGGCGCAGGCGTGCGGCCTGCCGCTAGCTAGCCTCAGCTTCATGCGGCAGGTGCATGGCGCCGACGTCTGGTATGCCGGGGCTGGAGCGACGGAGCCGTCGGCCCCGGTCGATGCGATGTTCACCGACCAGCCGGGCCGGGTGCTGTGCGTCCTGGTGGCCGACTGCGTGCCCGTGCTGATTGCGGACCCGGTGGCCAGCATCGTCGGTGCCGCGCACGCCGGCCGGGAGGGAATGGTCGCCGGCGTCGTTCCGGCCCTGGTCGCGGCTATGGCCGCGGCCGGCGGCAGCCCGGCGCGGATGCGCGCGGTGACCGGGCCCGCCATCTGTGGCGGCTGCTACGAGGTGCCCGAGCCGATGCGCGCCAGGGTCGGTGCCGTAGTGCCGGCCGCGACTTGCGACACGTTTGCCGGCACCGCGGGGCTGGATATCGCGGCTGGCGTGCGTGCCCAGCTTGCGGAGGCCGGCGTCGGTTCGATCGCCGCGGACGGCCGCTGCACGCGGGAATCGGACGGGCTGTACTCCTACCGGCGGGACGGTGTGACCGGCCGGTTCGCTGGCCTGGTCTGGCTGACGCGCCGATGAGCGTGCCAGACAGCGGGGAGCGGCGTGCGGAGCTGGCGGCGAACCTCGCGGCGGTGCAGGGCAGGATCGCTGCGGCCTGCGCGGCGTCAGGCCGCCGGGCGACTGAGGTCCAGCTAATCGCGGTGACGAAAACCTTCCCCGTTCCCGATATTTTGATCTTGCATGAGCTCGGCATCGATGACGTGGGCGAGAACAAAGACCAGGAAGCAGCGCCCAAGGTCGCGGCGTGCACTGCGGCCGGGGTGACCCTGCGCTGGCACTTCGTTGGGCAGCTGCAGGTCAATAAGGCCGCGAGCGTGGCCAGCTACGCCTACATGGTGCACTCGGTGGATCGGCCGCGGCTGGTCGAGGCGCTCGGCCGCCGGGCCGTCGTCGCCGGCCGTGAGCTGCGCTGCCTAGTTCAGGTCAGCCTCGATAGCGAGGCCGGGCGTGGCGGTGCCGAGCCGCGCGAGGTACCCCGCCTGGCCGACGCGATCGGCGCGCGCGAGGGCCTGGTGCTGGCGGGCGTCATGGCCGTGGCGCCGCTGGGCGAACCGCCGAGGCCCGCCTATGCCCGGCTGCGGGAGATCGCCGAAACGGTGCGGGCTGCGCATCCCGGCGCGCAGGTGATTTCCGCGGGCATGAGCGGTGACCTGGGCGAGGCCATCGCGGAAGGCGCGACACATGTGCGAATCGGTACGGCGTTGCTCGGCGGCCGGCAGCCCTTCGTCAGGTAATGTCCGACGCGTGGGACCCGGCCACTGAATCCTGCACTGAGCTGGGCCGCCTGGCGTGTACGACGGAGGACAAAGATGGCCAGCGCTATGCGCAAGATGGCGGTCTATCTCGGGCTGGTAGAGGACGACCACCACTTCGATGATCAGTACCAGGACGAGTTCGGCGACGACTACGACGAGTACGGTGCCGAGCTGGTCCAGGACGACGATCGGCAGGACGTGCACGTGCCGGAGAGTCCGGGCAGCGGCAGGATCGGCGATCGCCGTCCGGTCGCTCAGGTACAGACGACCGATTTGGCGAGGATCACGACCTTGCATCCGCGCACGTACAATGAAGCACGTACGATCGGAGAGCACTTCCGCGAGGGCACTCCGGTGATCATGAACCTGACCGAGATGGTCGACAGCGACGCTAAGCGTCTGGTCGATTTCTCGGCCGGGCTGATCTTCGGATTGCGCGGGAGCATCGAGCGAGTGACGAACAAGGTGTTCCTGCTGTCCCCGGCCAATGTAGAGGTGGCGGCTGAGGACAAGGCTCGGATCGCGGAGCGGGGCTTCTTCAACCAGAGCTGACCCGGCAGCCGCCTGGCTGCAGGGTCAGGCAGGATGCCTGCATGACCGATAGGTAGACGCGATTGAACATTTTTAGAGATGTCGCCTTTTATGTACTGTCGGTCTACCTGGTCGTACTCATCGCCCGGATGATCTTGAGCTGGATTCAGGTCTACGCCAAGTCATGGAGCCCCAGCGGAATCCTTCTTGTGGTAGCTGAGGGTGTTTACTCCGCCACGGACCCGCCACTGAGATTCCTAAGGCGCTACATTCCCACGATCAGGCTCGGTAGTGTGGCCCTTGACCTCAGCTTCATAGTGCTGTTCCTGGTGGTCTACGTGCTCTGGCAAGTCGCGCGGTGACGGTAAGGTCATCAGGTAGCGTCCATATGGGACAAAGCTCCAGGGAGAAGAGATGCCACTGACGCCCGCGGATGTGCGGAACAAGCAGTTCAGCACGACCAGGCTCAGGCCGGGCTACGACGAAGAGGAAGTCGATGCCTTCCTCGAC
>DATHPF010000437.1:0-19509 GCA_035484155.1 Streptosporangiaceae bacterium | reverse complement strand
CGAGCGCATTGGCTGGAGCGGGCCGAGGCCATCAGGCCGCCGCGCGAACAGCACGTTGATCGGGGCGATCACGATGTGCAGGTGCTTGGAGTAGGTCACGAACACGCCGAAGGCCAGGATGACAGCCAGCTGGAGCAGGATGAACGTGGTCTCGATGCCCTTGTTGGCCGCGCCCAGCGGGTGCAGCCAGTGGCCGACGATTTCCGAGGCGAACGCGCCGTGTGGATAGGGGAAATCGCCGGTGTTGATCTGGGCGCCCCGGTAGATCAGCAAGGTGGCGATGACGAGGAAGATGCCGAGCAGGACGAGCCAGGCCGCGCCGGTGTGCGATCCGTCGAAGCGTGAGTTGCGGCCCTCGCGCTTGGGGTCAGACGACAGCCTGATGATCGCGAAGGTGATGATCCCGGCCAGGACCCCGACCGCAAACAGGTCCTCGACAAAGCCGACCCACGCCCACGTCCCGATCAGCGGGATGGCGAAGTGCTTGCTGAACAGGGCGCCGTACGCCTCGATGATGGTGAGGATCAAGACGATGAAGCCCCAGAAGGTGAGCGCGTGCGCGATACCCGGCACCGTCCACTGGAGCAGCTTGCGCTGTCCGATCACCTGGGTGACCTGCGTCTCCGCGCCCTCGGCCGGATGCTCGCGCAGAGCTTCCACCCGTTCGGGCGCCGGCTGGCCGGTGCGGCCGAGCCGGTACAGCCACCACAGGCGGCGGGCCGCGATCGCGCCAGCGGCGACCGTCACGACGAGTCCGATGATGATGCGCAGTGCCAAGGCAGCCTCCAGGTATGGCAATGGGTGACAGCGTAACGCCGCATCCCGCCCGACTTGCGAGGACCGGGCGCCTCGGCCGGGCGGCGGGTGCCCGTGCCGCCAGGCGGTCGCCCTGGTCACGGTAGCCGCTAGCCTGTGTCGAACAGTGCGGCCCCTAGCGGGCCGGCGCTGACGAAACCGGACTTTCGGGTACCGAGGAGACGGTTGCCAGCGGGACCGGGAGCCAGGCGGATGAGAGCACACCATGGATGATGTCGCGGCGGGCCGCGGCCACGCGCCGAGCCGCCATCGGGCGCCGCGCCACTGGGCTGCCCTCGGCGGTTCGGCCACCGTGCTCGTCCTGGCCAGCCTGGTAGCCGACGGCATCGCGTTTGGCGCCAAAGAGGCCTGCCGGGCCGGGGCATGGAATTACGGCATCGCGCAGTATCAGGCACACTGTTACACCGATATCTACCCGCTTTACTTCTCCGAGGGCCTGTCGGCAGGCAAGGTCCCCTACACCGGCCACCCCGTCGAGTATCCCGTCATCATCGGCGGCGTCATGGAGGGTGTCGCCTCGGCGGTCCACTGGATCTCGAATCCGTTCTCCAGGGGCCTGCAGTTCTTCGACCTGACGGTTGTCGTGCTGGCGCTGTTCCTGGTGGCCGGGGTGCTCGCGACGGCCTATTGCGCCGGGCCGTCCCGGCGCTGGACGGCGCTGCTGGTGGCATTCTCGCCGGCGCTGATCCTGTCGGCTTTCATCAACTGGGACCTCATCGCGATGGGCCTGATGATGATGGGGCTGGCTGCCTGGGCGGCCCGCCGACCGGTGCTGGCCGGCGTACTGCTGGGCCTAGCTGTGGCGACCAAGTTCTATCCCATTGTGGTGCTGTGGCCGCTGCTCCTGCTGTGCCTGCGGGCGGGCCGGCTGCGAACGTTCGCCGTGACCGCCGGGTCGGCGGTCGCCGCGTGGCTGGTGGTGAACGTGCCAGTCGCGATCGTGGCGCCGCGGGGATGGGCCACGTTCTACACCTTCAGCAGCAGCCGCAGCGCCGGCGCGGCCGGCTGGGGCGCGATCTGGTTCTTCTTTCAGGACATGCACTGGCCAGTCCTCGGCACCTCGTCCACGGGCGAGCTCAACCTGCTGTCCGCCGGCGCGTTTGTCATCGCGTGCCTCGCGATCGGGCTGCTCGCCCTGGCCGCGCCGCGACGGCCGCGGCTGGCACAGCTGGTCTTCCTGACTACGGCCGCGTTCCTCCTTACTAATAAGGTCTGGTCGCCGCAGTACGTGGTCTGGGTCGTGCCGCTCGTCGTCCTGGCCAGGCCCCGGCTGCCTGCCTACCTGCTGTGGCAGGCAGCTGAGGTCGCTTACTTCTACGCGATCTGGGGTTACCTCATCGCGATCTCCGCGAGCCCGAGCACACCAGGCGCGATCAGCAACGAGCTGTACTTCGCCGCGGTTCTGGCGCGGTTCGGCACGGTCCTGCTGCTGTGCGCCCTGGTCGTCCGGGATTGCCTGCGACCCGACCGGGACGTCGTCCGGGCGGCGGGAGTCGACGATCCGGCCGGCGGCGTCTTGTCGGGCGCGCCGGACCGGCTAGCGCTCCGGGCTGGCTTTCGGCGGCTGGCGGCCCCGGCAACTAGCCCGGCTTAGCTCCCACGGCTCAGCCGGACCACTGGCCCGACAGGTACAACATGGCCAGCACCACAGCCAGCGGCGCGCTCACGCTGAAGTAGGCATAGCGCAGCCATGGCCGCCGTGCCTCGAGGCCGGCCAGGCCGACCCACACCGGGAAGAGCACAAGGAGCGTGCGCGGCCCGCCCTCGAACCAGGTCGACGTACCAAGCGCGGTCAGCGCGAGCCCGCAGTAGGTGGCCTGCGGCCACTGCCGCCAGCACGCGAACGCCACCGTGGCCACGACCATCACCGCCATCGCGCCGAATTCCAGCTGGAACTCAAACGCGGTGCTCGCGCTGAAGGCGTGCCGGAAAGCCGCCCACCAGGTCGCCCGCAGGTCCTGGAAGGGGGTCGACAGGTGCAGGCCCCAGCCCTTGCGCTGGGCGTCCGACCAGGCGAGCAGGTCCCCGGTATGCGCCCACAGGTACAGGGCGTACGCAGCTGGGCCAGCCAGGGCACAGCAGGCCTTCGCGGCGTTGGCCAGGCGATGACCGACCGTAGCGGCGGCTGGCGGCCAGCTGCCAGATCCGCGGTACCCCGTCAGTGCCATGACGACCAGCGCGGGGATCAGGAACAGGCCGTCCGGCCGCGCGAGCCCAGCCAGCCCGGCGAGGATCGCCGCCCGCCACCAGCGGCCGCGGGCCGCAGCGAGCCAGGCGGGCACGGCAAAGGCGAGGAACAGGACCTCGCCGTAGCCGACCATCATGAAGATCACGGCGGGAGTGGTGAGCAGGTACAGCACCGCACGACTGCCGCGCAGGCGACTGCCCCCGGCTAGCCGGGCCAGCGCCACGACTGCGAAGCAGCCGGCCACGCCGCTGACGACGAGCTCGGACAAGACCCAGTTCCGCAGGATGAGGTGACCGGCTGCGAGCGCGATCGGATAGCCAGGGTAGAAAGCGGCGTTGTTTGCCACCGTGTGCGGCCCGAAGTAGCCGTACTGGGCGATGTTGCGCAGCAGGATGGCGTCCCAGTGCTCGAACGCGCCGGTCAGCGGGGCGTGCGCGGGGGTCGAGCGGAACGCCCAGGCCGATGCCCACGCGAGCGCAAGCAAGCCGAGGTGCGCCGCCGCCCACAGCCCCAGCGCCGCGCGGTCGTCGGCGCTCAGCGGCAGCCGGGCGCGAGCCGCATCGGCTGGCTCTTTCGAGGTGCCTGGCACGGGGTTTGGCGCGCCCGGAGTCGCGGGAACGCCCGGAGTCGCGGGAACGGCAGCCGCACCAGCCTCGTTCTGCAGCATGCACGCCTCCCCTTTCACCGGACATTATGCAGCCACGGACTCGCCCACCTGAAGCGGAATATCGGACCCCGCCAGGCAGTTCATGGTCGATAGCAAGTAAAGTTGAGTCTCCAAGACTCAAGTCAGTTGCGACCAACTGGCTTGCATGGCAGACTTGAGCCTCGCAGGCTCAATCTTCTGGCGTGTGAGCCGCCCAGAATACGAGCAAGCAACCAGAGCAAGCCCACCAGGGGCAAACCCACTAGAGCAAACCAAGGACAGAACACATGGCACGTGCGGTAGGCATCGACCTGGGGACGACCAACTCCGTCGTCGCCGTCCTCGAGGGCGGAGAGCCCTCGGTCATCGCCAACGCTGAAGGCTCCCGGACCACGCCATCCGTGGTCGCCTTCGCCAAGAACGGCGAGGTCCTCGTCGGCGAGGTCGCGAAGCGGCAGGCAGTGACCAACGTTGACCGGACGATCCGCTCGGTCAAGCGCCAGATGGGCACCGACTGGACGGTGGCGATCGACGGCAAGAAGTTCACGGCGCAGCAGATCAGCGCCTTCGTTCTGCAGAAGCTGAAGCGAGACGCTGAGGCGTACCTGGGCGAGACCATCACCGACGCGGTGATCACGGTGCCCGCGTACTTCAGCGACGCCCAGCGGCAGGCCACGAAGGAGGCCGGGCAGATTGCGGGACTGAACGTCCTGCGCATCATCAACGAGCCCACCTCCGCCGCCCTGGCGTACCACCTGGAGAAGGAAGGCGAGGCCACCATCCTGGTCTTCGACCTTGGCGGCGGCACGTTCGACGTCTCGCTGCTTGAGGTAGGCGAAGGCGTCGTCGAGGTGAAGGCGACCAGCGGCGACAACCACCTCGGTGGTGACGACTGGGACCAGCGGATCGTGGACTGGCTGGTCAAGGACTTCAAGAACAGCTACGGCACTGACCTGTCCAAGGACAAGATGGCGCTGCAGCGGCTGCGGGAGACCGCGGAGAAGACCAAGATCGAGCTGTCCAGCTCGACCGAGTCGCAGATCAACCTGCCTTACATCACCCACTCCGAGCAGGGTCCGCTGCACCTGGACACCAAGCTCACCAGGGCAGAGTTCCAGAAGATGACCTCGGACCTGCTTGACCGCTGCAAGGCGCCGTTCCAGCAGGTGATCAAGGACTCCGGGGTCAAGCTCAGCCAGATCGACCACGTCGTGCTGGTTGGCGGCTCCACCCGGATGCCGGCCGTCGTTGATCTGGTCAAGGACCTGACCGGCGGCAAGGAGCCCAACAAGGGCGTGAACCCGGACGAGGTCGTCGCCGTGGGCGCGAGCCTGCAGGCCGGCGTGCTCAAGGGCGAAGTTAAGGACGTCCTGCTGCTGGACGTGACGCCACTGTCCCTCGGCATCGAGACCAAGGGCGGCATCTTCACCAAGCTGATCGAGCGCAACACCACCATCCCGACCAAGCGTTCGGAGATCTTCACCACGGCTGACGACAACCAGCCCTCGGTGCAGATCCAGGTCTTCCAGGGCGAGCGCGAGATCGCCGCGTACAACAAGAAGCTCGGCATGTTCGAGCTGGCCGGGCTGGCTCCGGCTCCGCGCGGCATCCCGCAGATCGAGGTCACGTTCGATATCGACGCCAACGGCATCGTGAACGTGTCAGCCAAGGACCTAGGCACCGGCAAGCAGCAGTCCGTGACCATCTCGGGCGGCTCGGCGCTGGGCAAGGACGACATCGAGCGGATGATGGCGGACGCCGAGAAGTACGCGGAGGAAGACCGCCAGCGGCGCGACGAGGCAGAGGTCCGCAACCGCGCGGAGTCCCTGGCTTACACCACCGAGAAGTTCCTCGGCGAGAACGCCGACAAGGTCCCGGACGACATCAAGTCCGAGGTCGAGTCTGCGATCGCGGATCTGAAGAAGACGCTTGAGGGCACCGACACCGAGGCCATCAAGACCGCGAGCGAGCACGCTGCTCAGGTGAGCCAGAAGATGGGCACGGCCATTTACGCGCAGGCGCAGGCCGCCAGTGCGCAGCCCGGTGAGTCGGCCGAGGAGGCCGGCGGCCAGGACGACGATGTCGTCGAGGCTGAGATCGTCGATGACGACAAGCCGGGCCATGAGGAGGGCGGCGCCGCCTGATGAGGCCCGACGAGGAGCGCCAGGGCCCGGTCATCCGCGATCGCAGGCGGATCGACCCGGTCACTGGACAGGTACGCAATACCGGTGAGTCCGGCCCGCAGCGCGGGCCGGCTCCGGCCGGCGGACAGCCGAAGCCGGGCAAGCACTCGGTGTCTGCGCCTGGCGGCGCGGATGCTGGTCCGGGTGCCGACCCGAGCGAGTCCGCCGCGGGCGGCGCAACCGCAAGCACCGGTGCCACGCCTGACGCCGCGTCGACGTCCGGCAGCACCGCTGCCGGCGGCGCGGCGGCTAGCGAGACTGGTGCCAGCGGTGCGGCCGACCCCGCGATGGCTCAGGCCGTCACGATGCTGGCCGAGCGGACCGCCGACTTGCAGCGACTCCAGGCCGAATACGCCAACTACCGCAAGCGGGTCGAGCGAGACCGGCTGGCGGTGCGCGAGCAGGCGCTGGCCAACGTGCTGCACGGGCTGCTGCCGGTGCTGGACGACATCGGCCGGGCCAGGGAGCACGGGGAGCTGACCGGCGGCTTCAAGTCGGTCGCCGAGTCGCTGGAGGGCATCGTGGTCAAGCTAGGCCTGACCGCCTTCGGCGAGAGCGGTGAGCCGTTCGACCCGACGCTGCACGAGGCGCTCATGCACTCGTACTCAGCTGACGTGACCGAGCCGACCGCCGTGCAGATACTCCAGCCCGGCTACAAGGTCGGCGAGCGGATCATCCGTCCGGCCAGGGTCGCTGTCGCCGAGCCCGGTGACGATGCCCCTGACGCGGCGGCAGACCCGGCCGACGAGGCCGACCCCGACGCGTCGGCAGGCGGCGACGCTCCCGCTGAATAACGCCCTGGTGCTGGGGCCCGCCCGCGCGCGCCCCAGCACCAGGCATTGAGATAGCTCACGAGAGAGGCGCGTTGAGCACCAAGGACTACCTGGAGAAGGATTACTACAAGACCCTCGCGGTGACCAAGACTGCGACGGCTGACGACATCAAGAAGTCGTACCGGAAGCTGGCACGCAAGTACCACCCGGACGCCAACGAGGGTGACCCGAAGGCCGAGGCGCGCTTTAAGGAGATCTCCGAGGCCTACACCGTGCTGTCAGATGAGGGCCGGCGCAAGGAGTACGACGAGGCGCGGTCGCTATTTGGCGGCGGGGTCCGGATGCCAGGATCCGGATCGACAGGCGGCAACTACGGCGGGTTCGATCTTGGTGACTTGTTCGGCAACACGGCGGGTAGCGCAGGCGGACGCCTCGGCGACCTGCTCGGCGGCGTGTTCGGCAACCGCTCCGGCGGTACCACCACCCAGCAGACGCGACCGCGACGCGGCGCTGACGTAGAGACCGAGACCACGCTGTCATTCAGCGACGCCATCAACGGCACGACGGTGTCGCTCCGGCTGACCGGTGAGGGTCCGTGCAAGGTCTGCAAGGGCACCGGGGCGAAGGCCGGGACCGTGCCGCGGGTATGCCCGACGTGCGAGGGCACTGGCCAGGGCAGCCGGAACCTCGGCAGCTTTGCGTTCTCTGAACCGTGCAAGACCTGCCGCGGCCGCGGCTTGGTCGTTGACGACCCATGCGAGACGTGCTCGGGCAGCGGCCGCGCGATGAGCACCCGCACCATCCAGGCCAGGATCCCGGCCGGTGTCGCGGACGGTCAGCGCATCAAGCTTGGCGGCAAGGGCGCTTCCGGCGAGCGCGGCGGTCCGCCAGGCGACCTTTACGTCCGGGTGCACGTGCAGCCGCACCCGCACGGCACGTTCGGCCGGTCGGGCGCCAACCTGACCATCGCTGTGCCTGTCACTTTCACCGAGGCGACACTCGGCGCCGAGATCAAGGTCCCGTCGCTGGGCGGGATGCCGGTCAGCCTGCGCATCCCTGCGGGCACCCCGAACGGCCGCACGTTCCGGGTCCGCGGGAAGGGCGTCCGGCGCAAGGACGGCACAGCCGGCGACATGCTCGTGACCGTGAGCGTGCAGGTCCCGCAGGCGCTTGATGACAAGGCACGGGACGCGCTGGAGACCTTCCGGGACGCCACCGCTGGCCCTGACCCGCGGGCCGAGCTGCTGAAGAACGCGAACAGCTAGCCCGCCGGTACCGGAAGGAGATGACATGACCAGCATTCAGTTCGAGCTCACCGATGACACGCCTGTCTACGTCATCTCCGTGGCCGCTCAGCTGTCCGGTCTGCACCCGCAAACGCTGCGCGCCTACGACCGGCTCGGCCTCGTCTCGCCGGGACGCGCCGCCGGGCGCGGCCGCAGGTACTCGCTGCGCGACATCCTGATTTTGCGTGAGGTACAGCGGCTGTCCCAGGAGGAAGGCATCAACCTCAACGGGATCAAGCGCATCCTCGAACTCGAATTGGCCGAGCGGCGCAGCCGGATGCTGGCCGCCGAGATGCATGCCGAGATTAGCCAGCTGCGCGCTGAACTGGAGTCCACCCGCGCTGTCGCGGCCCGGCTGGCGAACCTGGTCCGCAGCCGCGCCGACGGGGCAGCGCTTGTCCCGGTCCGGCCTGGCAGCGCGGCTCCGCGGCCAACGGCCGGCCCTGGAGTCGGCACCGATCCGGGCCAGGCCGTCGCTGCCGCTGCGGAAATGGACCAGCAACCCGCAGGGCGCGAGGCTGGTTCCGGCTAGTCCGGCAGACAAGGCGGGCGCCGCGCCGCCGCGCATGAACCCAGCGGCATAGCTCAGAACTTTTGGGCCAGAACTTTGGAGAGAGATCACCGTGGACGAGAAGCTGACCAGGAAGAGTCAGGAGGCACTGTCGCAGGCAGTGCAGATGGCCGCGTCGGCAGGCAATCCAAGCACCGATGGCCTCCACCTGCTCGCCGCCCTGGTCCAGCAGGATGGCGGGACAGCCGCACCGCTGCTGCGCGCGGTCGGCGCTGACCCAGCTCAGTTGCTCAAGACCGTGCAGGACCAGCTCAGCCGGATGCCACAGGCAGCCGGCGCAACCGTCAGCGCACCGGAGACGTCCCGGCAGCTGCTCGCAGCCATGGCGACCGCCAGCAAGCTCGCCAGGGAGATGTCCGACGAGTACGTCTCTACCGAGCACCTCCTCGTCGGCCTGGCCACTGACGGCGGCCAGGCGGCCAGCCTGCTGCGGGCGGCGGGTGCCGGGCCGAAGCAGCTCACTGACGCCTTCGAGCAGGTCCGCGGCCACGCCAGGGTCACCTCCCAGGACCCGGAGGGCACGTACCAGGCGCTGGAGAAGTACGGCATCGACCTCACCCAGAGCGCCCGCGACGGGAAGCTCGACCCGGTCATCGGCCGCGACGCGGAGATCCGCCGGGTGATCCAGGTGCTGTCCAGGCGCACCAAGAACAACCCGGTCCTGATCGGCGAGCCTGGCGTCGGCAAGACCGCTGTTGTCGAGGGCCTCGCTCAGCGCGTGGTCGCGGGCGACGTGCCCGAGTCGCTGCGGGGCAAGCGCGTGGTCGCGCTCGACCTCGCTGCGATGGTGGCCGGAGCGAAATACCGCGGTGAGTTCGAAGAGCGCCTGAAGGCCGTCCTGAACGAGATCAAGCGGAGCGAGGGCGACGTCATCACGTTCATCGACGAGCTCCACACAGTCGTGGGCGCCGGCGCGGCCGAAGGCGCGATGGACGCCGGCAACATGCTGAAGCCGATGCTCGCCCGTGGTGAGCTCCGGATGGTCGGCGCGACGACGCTGGATGAGTACCGTCAGCGGATCGAGAAGGACCCGGCGCTCGAACGACGGTTCCAGCAAGTGCTGATCGGCGAGCCGTCGGCCGAGGACACGATCGCCATCCTGCGCGGCCTCAAGGGCCGGTACGAGGCGCATCACCAAGTCCAGATCTCCGACGCCGCGCTGGTGGCCGCGGCGACGCTGTCCGATCGCTACATCACCGCCCGCTTCCTGCCGGACAAGGCGATCGACCTGATCGACGAGGCAGCGTCCCGGCTGCGGATGGAGATCGATTCCCGGCCGGTCGAGATCGACGAGCTACAGCGCACCGTCGACCGGATGAAGATGGAAGAGCTAGCGCTGGCCAAGGAAAACGACCAGGCCAGCCGCGAACGGCTGGAGCGCCTGCGTGCGGACCTGGCCGATAGGCAAGAGCAGCTGACGGCGCTGGTGGCCCGGTGGGACCGGGAGAAGGCCAGCCTGAACAAGGTCGGCGAGCTCAAGAAGCAGCTTGACGAGCTGCGGGGGCAGGCCGAGCGCGCACAGCGAGACGCCGACTTCGAGGCTGCTTCCAGGCTTATGTACGGCGAGATCCCGCAGCTTGAGCGGCAGATCGCCGAGGCCGCCGCCACGAGCGGCGTGGCGGACGGCACTGACGCGCCAGGTCCGGGCGATGACGGCCCGCCGATGGTTAAGGAGGAGGTCGGACCGGACGACGTGGCCGACGTCGTATCAGCCTGGACTGGTATTCCGGCTGGCCGCCTGATGGAAGGCGAGACCGGCAAGCTGCTGCGGATGGAAGACGAGCTAGGCCGGCGGCTCATTGGTCAGCAGATTGCCGTGCAGGCAGTCTCGGATGCCGTCCGCCGCTCCAGGGCCGGAATCTCCGACCCCGACCGGCCGTCCGGCTCGTTCCTGTTCCTCGGCCCGACCGGAGTGGGCAAGACGGAGCTGGCGAAGGCGCTCGCCGAGTTCCTGTTCGATGACGAGCGGGCGATCATCAGGATCGACATGAGCGAGTACTCCGAGCGCCATTCGGTGGCCAGGCTGGTCGGCGCCCCGCCTGGCTACGTCGGGTACGAGGAGGGCGGCCAGCTCACTGAGGCGGTCCGGCGCAGGCCCTACTGCGTGATCCTGCTCGACGAGGTCGAGAAGGCGCACCCCGAGGTCTTCGACGTCCTGCTCCAGGTGCTGGATGACGGCCGGCTGACCGATGGCCAGGGCCGGACGGTGGACTTCCGCAACACGATCCTGATCCTGACCTCGAACCTCGGCTCGCAGTACATCGCCGACCCGAGCCTGGACGAGGCGGCCACGAAGGACAAGGTCATGTCGGTGGTGCGAGCTACGTTCAAGCCCGAGTTCCTGAACCGGCTCGACGACGTCATCGTCTTCGACGCGCTCACCACCGCCGAGCTCACCGAGATCGTGGACCTTCAGGTCCGCCGGCTCGCGGGCCGGCTGGCCGGCCGGCGGCTGACGCTGGAGGTGACCCCGGCGGCCAGGGAGTGGCTCGCTGTTACTGGCTTCGACCCTGTCTACGGTGCGCGGCCGCTGCGACGGCTCATTCAGTCCGCTATCGGCGACAAGCTGGCCAAGAGCCTGATCGCCGGCGAGATCGCCGACGGCGACAAGGTACTGGTGGATATCGACGAGTCCGCCGATGCGCTACGGGTCACGCCGCAGCGAGCCGTGGCAGTCGCGGTCAACCCGGTCTAGACCTCGTCGAGCAAGGCGTCGTAATCGTCTTCAGGCAGTCCGAGATCGTTCCTGATCCGGTAGCGGAGCCTCAGCAGCAGCCTGAGCTCGGGCTCCTCGCTCTCCGCCCGGTCTGACTGCCCGGCAAGGCATAGCTCGACCCCGGCGGTCGCCCAGTCCAGGGCGGCCGCCAGGTCCCCGCGGTCGACCAGCAACTCGGCGACGAGATCGCACGTCCGCGGATCACGTGGCTCCTCCGCCTTCAGCCTGCTGATCAGGGCCTGCGCTTCGGACTGGCGGCCGAGCTGGAGGAGCGCCCTGGCGAGGGGGACCCGCGGATCGGCGAAAACCGGACCGCCACAAGCCATCGCGCGCCGCAATCCGAGTACGGCCTCGCCCGGGCTGTCAGCCAGCAGCCACTGCTCGCCGGCCCGCAGGAATGCCTCGCCGCGCGGCATGGCCGCGGTCTCGGTACCGGTGGTGGCCAGCTCGGTCATCGCACGAGCCGCTGCAGCGTGATCCCCGCTGGCAGCTGCGTCGAATTCGATCGAGTCAAACTGCTCACGGCTCAGCGCTGCCACGTTAACCACGGTAGCGGGGAATCCACCTGATTGTGCCGGGGAAGAGCGCACGGTGATGCCTTCGTGACGAAACCCGCCGGCCAGCTCGGTGAGCCGACTACCCGCCGCGGTCAGTGACGCGTGCGCTCGAGTGCGTCCCAGAACCCGCGCCGCAGCGCGTGCCTGACCTCGTCGTGCAGCAGCGAGTCGATCGGCAGTGCCGATCCCTGGAGCAGCCGGGCCTCCAGGTCTGACGGCATCCGCGGCTTTCGGGCGAGCACGGCCTCCAGCCACAGCGCCGGCGCGTCCCTGGCCACCGCCTCGCCGAACCCGAAGCCCTCGGCATGCGCCGACTGAACTGCGTCGCCGACCGACATCGTGAGCGGCGGCGCGGCCGGCTGCTGGCCGCCGTACGAGCCCGGTCCGTACGCCGGAGTCCCGAACTGGGCCGGCTGCATCGGGCCGCCGTACGGCATGCTTCTGTCCTGCGAGTATGGCGCGCCGTTGCCGGCCGGCAACTGGCGCTGCTGCCCAGGCGGCCGCTGGCCGTCGAGTGGCGTCATGCCGTTCTGCGGCAGGGCGGCTGGTGACGGGCCAGGGCCACCACGATGCTGGGCGCCTGGTCCTGGCTGGCCGGCTCCTGGCTGGCCCGGCCCTGACTGGCCCGATCCGAGCTGCCCGTGTCCAGGCTGCCCGTGTCCAGGCTGGCCGAACGACGGGGGCCCTTGCTGCTGCCCCTGGCCCTGCGGGGGCAGACCATACTGCGCCGGCTGCTGGGGCGGAGCGCCCAAGCCTGATCCAGGCGGCCGACCGCTGAGTTGATGCTGTGCCGCGTTCGGCGCTCCAGAGGACTGCTGCCTGCCGGGTCCCGGCTCGCCCTGGCCGTTGCCACCCTGGCCGTTGCCACCCTGGGTGCCGCCGCCATAGCCCGTGCCGCCGTAACTAGCGCCGCCGTAAGTTGCGCCGGGCGACCCCGTCGCGCCGCCTCCTGGGCCCGAGATGCCGTTGCCGCCCAGGCCGGCAGGCTGTCCGCCGCCGCCCAGGCCCACCGTGGAGCCGTTAGACGGAAGGCCGCCGTGGCTGCCCGGCATCCCGTTGGCCGACGGTCCCAGAGACCCGCCGCGGGACTGAAGACCGTTAGGTTGCGGGCCCGAACCGGTCGGCTGCGGGCCCTGGCCGCCGGGCACGCTGCTGCCGTGGCCGGCTTGCATTCCGTTCGCAGGCATGCCGTTCGCTGGCATGCCGTTTGGCGGCAAGCCGTTGCCCGGCAGCATGCCACCGGCACCGCCTTGACCGGCACCGCCCTCACTGGCGCTTCTGTGCTGACCTACGCCCTGGGGTCCGCCGCCCTGCGGTAGGCCGCCGTGCTGACCGCCTACCTGCTGGTCGCCACCCTGCTGGCCGAAGCCGCCATACTGGCCAGCGCCCGGCTGACCGGAACCGCCTTGAGAACCGAAGCTGCCGTACTGGCCGCCACCGGGCTGGCCGCCGCCGGCGCCGTTGCTCGCTGGCCCTGGCACGCTCGTCTGGCCGTTCTGGCCGTTCTGGCCGACCTGGTTCTGGCCGTTCTGGCCGAGCTGGGTCTGGCCGAGCTGGGTCTGGCCGTAGCCATTCTGGCCCAGGCCGTTGTGCCCAGGCCCAGCGACCGCGACCTCTTGCATGCCGCCCGGCAGTGAGCCGGCGTGGCTGGAGCCGAGGCGACCGCGGCCGTCGTCGGCGACCCGGTGCTGCTCAAACGCCGCCGCTTGCTGGATGCTGGGCTGGCCGTGAGTTTCCTGGCCGACGTACCCGACCTGGCCGAAGCCGGGCGCGCCCATGTGGTCTCTGGCAGCGGCCGACTGCTGGTACTGGCCCTGCGGAAGCTGGCCCTGTCTTTGCTGAGCCTGTCCCTGCTGGCCCTGTCCCTGCTGGCCCTGTCCCTGCTGAACCGCGGACTGCGGTCCCACCGACGACTGCCCCTGTGTGTGCAGTCCCACTGACGACTGCGGTTGCGCCAGCTGCGGCTGAGCCAGCTGCGGTTGCGCCAGCTGGGGCTGAGCCGATTGCGCCTGAGCCAGTTGCTCCCGCGGGGCCTGGTCCGCTGTCCCCTGTGGCTGCAACGACCGGCTCGCCGGCGGTTCCGCGGCCGTGGCTTGCGCTCCCTGCGCGGCCAACGACTGCGCTACGGAGGCCTGGGCGACCGAAGACTGGGCGGCCGAAGACTGGGCCATCGAGGACTGCGGTTGGCCGTCGATGCCCACGGGTACCGCGCCAGAGTTCAGCGCCGCGTCCTGCCCGGCGAACCGCCCGACGTCCGGCCGCTGGTCCTGGCCACGACCGGCGGGGGCGAGCTGCCCCGCGTGTTCGTATTCGGCCGCCAGCGGCGAGGGGTACAACCGAACGGCGGGCGCTTCGATAGCCGGGTGCGGACCGCTCGACTGCGCGGCGCCAACGCCAATCTCGCGATAGCCGGCGGGGGCGAGCTGCGGCTCGGCGCCGGAAATGAGATCCACATAGGGACGCAAGTGGCCAGAACCTATGTCGATGATGTCGTCACATTCCTGACGGAGGGTCCGTGAGGTGGCCCAGTTACCGTCAGTGGCAATGTGCAGCAGTACCGCGCGGATCCCGAGGTCCTGTACCTCAGCGATCACCGGGCCGAGGTCTTCCTCCGCACTCACGATGATCACGTCGCTGACCGCGTGGTTCCTGGCCAACGCGGTGAGGTCCTTGCGGATCTCGGACTCGACGCCTTCCTTACGGCTGGGCCGGGCCTTGCTCAGGCGGAGCTTGAGGCCGGGAATGTCGGCCAGCGCATCGTGCTCGGCAGCTCGGGCGCCCTCGGCCGCCGTGTCGTACCAGTAGCAGCGCAGCAGTTGCAGGCCAGTACGGTCCCTGGACAGACCGCCGAAC
Organism: Streptosporangiaceae bacterium; assembly: GCA_035484155.1. Taxonomy (GTDB): domain Bacteria; phylum Actinomycetota; class Actinomycetes; order Streptosporangiales; family Streptosporangiaceae; genus JAJYUU01. The sequence continues at coordinate 4,920 of DATHPF010000437.1, read as the reverse complement.
AGCTTCAGGAGGCCTGCGTAGTCCCATGACACCGAGTCACGATTGCGAGTGCCATGGACGGCGAGCGCGCCTTCGGCGAGCGCGTAATTAGCGTCCACGAACAGCGCGCAGCGGTCCAACGCGACACCGTCCTTCCCTTGCGCGTGACGTTACCAGCGCATGGCGGGAGCTGTGACGCATAGCGCGGATCGCGGACGTATCCGCCAGGCCGGGTCCCTACCACCAGTTCCGGCAATTTGCTTATATCGCCGCAGTAGGGGGAAGGGCAGCTCGCGCCAGCACACCGCCAGCCCGCAGAAGCTACCAGGCGCCGGCCCGTGGTTCACCCGGCCCGTGGTTCACCCGGATAGCCCGGTAGGCTCGGCTGCCGTGGCGGACCGAGACGAGCTACTGGCACTGATCAAGGATCTGGCCGTCGTGCACGGCGAAGTGATCTTGTCGTCCGGACAGCGCGCTGACTGGTACATCGACCTGCGCCGCGTCCTTCTGGACGGCCGCGCAGCGCCCATTGCCGGGCGGGTCATGCTCGACACCACTCATGGCCTTACCTATGACGCCGTCGGCGGGCTGACCCTAGGCGCCGATCCCGTCGCCACGGCCATGATGCACGCTGCCGCGACGCGCGGCCGCAAGCTTGATGCCTTCGTGGTCCGCAAGAGCGAGAAGGCCCATGGCCTGCAGCGCCGGATCGAAGGTCCGGACGTCGCCGGGAGGCGCGTCCTCGCCGTCGAGGACACCTCGACGACCGGCGGCTCTGTGCTCACGGCCGTCGACGCTCTCACCGAGGCAGGCGCCATCGTCGTCGGAGTCGCCGTCGTCGTCGAGCGCGGCGCTAGGCAGAAGATTGCCGACCGCGGGCTGCCGTACCTGGCCGCCTTCGAGATTGCTGACCTCGGTCTTGGCTAGCGCCTCAGCCGTGGGAGAAGGCTGTGAGCGCGAGCGCCGCCACCGTGAGCATCGCTAATACCAGTACGGACAGCAGGACCACGCCGGTGTAGCGGCGATGTTCAGCGGGGTCCGCATCATGGTGTCCCATGGTCTGAGACTAGACCTGTCAGAGCCTGCGGCCTGTCAATGCGGGCAACTAGGCCCGCCGGAGTTGGGCAGGCCCGTCACCTTGGAGATACTGAGCACTGACTTCACACCGAGAGGATTCGCGCCATGCCGATCGCGACGCCAGAGGTCTACGCGCAGATGCTCGACCGGGCTAAGGAGCACGGCTTCGCTTACCCGGCGATCAACGTCACCTCCAGCCAGACCCTCAACGCGGCCCTGAGTGGCCTGGCCGAGGCTGAGAGTGACGGCATCATCCAGGTCTCGACCGGAGGCGCCGACTACCTGTCCGGCGCGGCCGTCAAGGACATGGTCACCGGATCGGTGGCGCTCGCTCACTTCGCGCGGACCGTCGCGGCCAAATACCCGGTGCACGTCGCACTGCACACCGACCACTGCCCCAAAGACAAGCTGGACGGGTTCATGCGCCCGCTCGTGCAGATCTCCATCGAGCGGGTCGCCCGGGGTGAGGAACCGCTGTTCCAGTCGCACATGTGGGACGGCTCGGCAGTGCCGCTGGCTGAGAACCTCCAGATCGCCGCAGAGCTCCTGGACAAGTGCGCCGCGGCGCACATCGTCATGGAGATGGAGATCGGCGTCGTCGGGGGCGAAGAGGACGGCGTCGTCGGCGAGATCAACGAAAAGCTGTACAGCACGCCGGAGGACGCGCTTGCCGTCGCCGAGACGCTCGGCCTCGGTGAGCGCGGCCGGTACATGCTGGCTGCCACGTTCGGCAATGTGCACGGCGTCTACAAGCCCGGCCACGTCAAGCTGCGGCCGTCTGTCCTGAAGGAGATCCAGGACGCGGTCGGTGCCAAGTACGGCCGGGACAAGCCGTTCGACCTGGTCTTCCACGGCGGCTCCGGATCGGACCTCAGTGATATCCGAGAGGCCATCGGGTACGGCGTCGTCAAGATGAACGTGGACACCGACGCTCAGTACTCCTTCACTCGCCCCATTGCCGGACATATGTTTGCTAACTACGACGGCGTGCTCAAGATCGATGGCGAAGTGGGCAGCAAGAAGGCCTACGATCCCCGGTCCTGGGGCAAGGCCGGCGAGCAGGGGATGTCCGCACGGATCGTGCGGGCCTGCGAAGACCTGATGTCCGTAGGCAAGCGCCTGACCTGACTCTTTGCCGGGGGCGCGCGTCAGGGCGCAGGCCCCTGCGGCAGGATGATCACATGATGCGAGACAACCTGCTGGGCGGTCCGCCGGAAACCTTGCTTCCCGACGACGAGGCGGCTAGGTCCGCGCTGGCGGCGGCCGGCGACCCGGCCGACGTCGCGGCAAGGTTCCCGAGCTACTGCGCGGCCTGGGCGGCTCTGGCTGAGCGCGCGATGGCCGCCGGGGATCCTGTTACCGCTTACGCGTTCGCCCGGACCGGCTACCATCGCGGCCTGGACCAGCTACGCAGGGCGGGCTGGAAGGGACATGGCCCGATTCCGTGGGATCACGAGCCGAACCAGGGGTTCCTGCGGGCACTGCACATGCTGGGAGTCGCCGCAGACGCGATCGGCGAGGACGACGAGGCGACCCGGTGCCAGGTGTTCCTGGCGGACAGCAGCCCCGCCGCCGTAGCGGCCCTGGCGTCCTGATCGGCGCGGACGTGCGCTACGCGCCGTTGTCCGAAGAGCGCTTCCGGTAACATCTGAATGCAAGAGCCCCTGCCGCGCTTGCGTGCTTGACCGCAATGACGCTGGCCGGGGCTTTCGTTCTGGTACGGGAAGGACATGTCACATGCCCGCCATCGTGATCGTCGGCGCGCAGTGGGGTGACGAGGGCAAGGGCAAAGCCACCGACATACTGGGCGACCGGGTCGATTACGTCGTCCGGTACCAGGGCGGCAACAACGCCGGCCACACGGTCGTCATCGGCGACGAAAGCTACGCCTTGCACCTGCTGCCGTCCGGTGTGCTATCCGAGCACGCGACGTCCGTGATCGGGAACGGGGTTGTGATCAACCCGGAGGTGCTGCTCGAGGAGATCGACGGCCTGGTGCAGCGCGGCGTCTGGCGGGACCGGCTGCTCATCTCGGCCGACGCGCACCTGATCATGCCTCACCACATCGCCCTGGACAAGGTCACCGAGCGCTACCTGGGCGAAGCTCGCATCGGCACCACTGGGCGCGGCATCGGCCCTGCTTATAGCGACAAGGCCTCGCGGGTCGGGATCCGGGTGCAGGACCTGTTCGACCCTGGCATCCTGCGGCAGAAGCTGGACCTGGCGCTGCGGGAGAAGAACCAGGTGCTGACCAAGCTGTACAACAGGCGCGGGATCGATGCCGAGCTAGTGACCGAGCAGTACCTCGGCTTTGCCGAGCGTCTGGGCCGATATGTCGCCGATACGGGGCTGGTGCTCAATAAAGCCCTCGACGCGAACCAGGTCGTCTTGCTGGAGGGCGCGCAGGCCACGCTGCTCGACGTCGACCATGGCACCTACCCGTTCGTCACCTCCTCCTCGCCCACCGCCGGCGGGGCTTGCGCTGGCTCCGGCATCGGGCCGACCCGGATCACCCGGGTGCTGGGCATACTCAAGGCGTACACCACCAGGGTGGGGGCCGGCCCGTTCCCGACGGAGCTGACCGATCCCCGCGGCGAGTGGCTGCGCAAGACCGGTGGCGAGTACGGCACGACTACCGGCAGGCCGCGCCGGACGGGCTGGCTGGATACGGTCATAGCCCGGTACGCCACGCGGGTGAACGGCCTCACCGATTACTTCGTGACCAAGCTTGACGTGCTGTCCGGCCTAGAGAAGGTGCCGGTTTGCGTGGCCTACGACGTGCACGGCAGGCGGTTTGACGAGATCCCGATGACGCAGACCGATTTTCACCATGCGACGCCGGTCTATGAGTATCTGGAGGGCTGGTGGGAGGACATCTCAGCGGCCCGGGAGTTCGCCGACCTGCCCAAGGCCGCGCAGGCTTACGTGCTCGCCGTCGAGGACATGATCGGCGCCCCGATCCGCGCCATCGGCGTCGGGCCACGCCGGGATCAGACGGTGCAGCTCGCCGAGGTGCTCTGAGCGGTACGGACAGTGTCTGTGGTCAGCTTCCCGGCGGCGCTGGCGACACGGGCGGCGCCGGTGACACGGGCGGCGCCGGGTGACACGGGCCGCAGGTAGTCGATGGCGAGGTGGCCGCTCCCGACAGTGGCCGTGATGACCCTGGCCGCCCTGCTGTCGATCAGGCCAGAGCCGATCTGCAGAACGCCCGACGCACGCTCGCCCGATATCCGGTAACGAGCACCTGGCGGGACGGTGACACGGCCGCTGCCGGAACCCACATCGAGCGCAACCGCAGCGGGCGCCGCGGCGAAGCCGAGGGCAAGACTGCCCGATCCGACGCCAGCGTCGACCTGCCGCGAGGTCAGGCCGTTTGTCGCAACGATGCTTCCTGTGGTGGCCATCGCCCAGACCGGCCCGCTGACGTCTGTCAGACGGATGCTGCCCGAGGTCGCGGTCAGGTGGACTGGCCCCGTCAGCCCGGCCACGGCCGCGCTGCCGGAGCCGACGGCGACCCGCACCGTGACATTGGCTGGCACCCGGATGAGCAAGCTGGCCTGGCAGTCCTCAAAGACGTTGAACGTCGCGCAGCCGGCGGTGACCTGAAGGGTTCGCCCATACCAGGCATGCCGGAAGGTCGGCCTGCCTAGCAGCCACGACATCGAGCTGACCACCCTGACCTGGCCGGGCCGGCCGCGGACGATGGTGACGCTCTGACCGGGCGCGTCGACCTCGACCTCGTCAACCGACCGCTGGAACACGGTGACCGGAACGACCTCGTGCCGGATCTCGCCCTTCAGCCCGATCCGGAACGCGACCGGAACGACCAGGACCACAGCTGTCACGATCGCGACGCTGGCCCAG
>DATHPF010000436.1:0-4264 GCA_035484155.1 Streptosporangiaceae bacterium | reverse complement strand
CGACGAGCAGGCCGGCGAGCGGCCCCGAGACCTGGTCCATAGCGGGACAGGCTACCAACCTGCCAATAGCGGAGCCTGCTTCGGATCGCGCTGACGTCCTTGTCCGCCAGGCCGGCGCACGCTAGCCCCGACTACGGCGAGCCGACATGAGCCTTCATCCGTGCGGCGAAGTCGGTCGTCATCTTCACCGTCACGTGTGTCGTCTCCTCAGACGCGGCCCGAACCGTGGCTGGTCGGATCCTGCGCCGAGCGGACGATCTCGTCGATAGCGGCGAGCACGCTCTCGTCGAGGTGCAGGTCGGCCGCGGCGACGGCGGCGTCCACGTGCGCGGCCTGGCGGGTGCCGACGATGGCGACCTGGACCGCGGGGTTCGCCAGCGTCCACGCGGTGGCGAGCTGGTCGACCGACGCGCCTAGCTCATTGTGCGCAAGCCTGTCCAGCTCGGCCACCGCCCTCAGGTTGCGCTCGAAGGCCGCGCCGGTGAACATGTCGCTCCGGCCGCGCCAGTCGCCGGGCGCGAACTTCGTGTCGGCGGACAGGTGCCCCGTGAGCAGCCCGTGGGCGAGCGTTCCATACGCCAGAACGCCGATGTCGTGCGCCGCCGCATAGGGCAGCACCTCGGTCTCGATGTCGCGGCGGAACAAGTGATACGGCGGCTGCAGCGTCTCCACCGGGAGGGTGGCGCTGAACTCGGCCATCTGGCCGGCGTCGAAATTCGAGACGCCCACGTACCGGATCTTCCCGTCGGCGACGAGCTTCGCCAGGGCGCCCGCAGTGTCGGCGAAGGGCACAGCCTGGTCGGGCCAGTGCACCTGGTACAGGTCGATGTAGTCCGTGGCCAGGGCGCGCAGACTCGCTTCTACGCCGGAGCGGATCCAGGCTGGGCTGGAGTCCCGGTTGCCGCCGCCTAGCTGACCCGGACGCAGGCCGCCCTTGGTGGCGATCACCAGTGAGCCGCGGTCGAGGCCAGCGATCGCCTTGGCCAGCAGGCGCTCACTGGCGCCGAAGCCGTAGGCCTGAGCGGTGTCGAACAGCGTCACGCCCTGGTCGGCCGCCCGCCGGATGGCCGCCGTCGCGGCCGCCTCGTCGGTAGGCCCCCAGTCGCCGCCGAGTTGCCAGGTACCGAACGCGATCCGGGACACCGCCAGGCCCGTGCGTCCGAGCGTGCTGTACTTCATGACGATCCCTTCTGTCGAGGTTGCCGTGCGGCGTCGTCGTGGCGTGCCGCGGTGGTGCGGCGGCGCGGCTCCGCCACGCGATCAGCGTGGCGACCGCGGCGGCAACCGCCGCGGCGAACATGGCGTACCTGGTGCCGGTGGCAGTTGCACCGACCGGGTCATGACTGACGGCCGCGCCGATGGCGGGGAGCGCCGCGGCACCGAGCGCGGCGCCGACCTGGCGGCTGGTGTTGATCACGCCGCCTACCACGCCCTGCTCGGTCCCGGCGATGCCGGCGGTCGCGATGACCATAGTGCCGAATGCGGTGCCGGCCGTGCCGAAGCCGACCAGCATCACCGCGGCCAGCAGCGGGCTGTAGTGGCCGGTGGTTGGCAGTCGGGTGAGGATAGCGAATCCGGCGGCGGCGGTCGCGCCGGTGACGATCAGCACGCGGCGGACGCCGATCCGGCTCGCCATCCTGGCGCCGAACGCTCCGGCGATGAAGCCGACAATTCCCTGGGGCGCAATCGCCAGGCCGGTCATCAGCGGCGAATCCTTCAGGACCTGCTGGAAGTACAGCGAGAGCATCAGCAGCTCACCGCCGTTCCACAGGCCAAGAAGCACGTTCAGCAGGGTGGCGGTGCGCAGCGCCGGCCGCCTGATGATGGCGGCGGGCAGCAGGGGATCGGGGTGGTGCCGTTCGGCGACCACGAAGGCGCTGATGCTGGCGACGCATAGCGCCAGCGCGCCGAGGATCGCGGGGGAGCGCCAGCCATACACGTCAGCCTGCGAGACCGCATAGACAAGCGAAGCCATCGCGGTGGTAATGAGAACGGCGCCCCTGGCGTCAAGCCGGCGGCCGGCTGACGGGCCGCGCGAGTCGGCGAGCAGCCGTGGAGCGATGGCCGCGGCCAGTAGTCCGATCGGAACGTTGACGAGGAAGACAGCTCGCCAGCTGGTGAACTGCACCAGCACGCCGCCGAGGACCTGGCCGGCCACGAACCCGATCGAGGCGGTCGCGCCGTACAGGCCAAGCGCCCTGGTCCGCGCCCCGCCATCGGCAAAGCTGGTCGTGATCAGCGACAGTGCGGCGGGCGCGACTACGGCGGCCCCGGCGCCCTGGACGAACCTGGATGCGATGAGGAGCACCGGATCGTGCGCGAGACCTCCGGACAGGGAGGCGGCGGTGAAAGCCAGCAAGCCGATGATGAACATGCGCCGGCGACCGAGCATGTCTGCCGCGCGGCCACCGAGGATGAGCAAGCCCGCAAACGCGATCGCATAGCCAGTGATCACCCACTGCGCTGCGGCGGCGGTCATGCCAAGCTCGCGCTCTATGGAAGGCAGCGCGACGTTCACGATGCTGAAGTCGAGCACGACCATAAAGGACGCGAGCAGTATGAGCGCGAGCCGCAGGCCCTGCCGTCGGCTCGCGCTGGCGATCGCCGGCTCGTCGCCCGCGCTAGCTACCCCAGACACGCGGGCTGACATCGGCTGCACGCCTCCTCGTTCCGTTCCGAATCTATCATTATTTCTATACGGAACGTACCGTATTGAAATCTTGCCATGCAGCGGGCGCTAGGTCGAGCTTCGCAGGCACGGCCGGCACGCTCATCAATACGATACGGACCGTTTCAGTTTTTCGGTGTAGGCTTCAGCGCCATGGCCGACATAGGTATTCCCGCCGGCGTGGCCGCGCCGCGGCGCGGCAGGCCGCGCAGCGAGCAGGCCGACCGCGCGATACTCCAGGCTGCGGCGGAACTCCTGGCTGAGCGGGGGCTCGGTGGGATGTCGATCGAGGAGGTCGCGGCCCGCGCGGGTGTGGGCAAGACCACGATCTACCGTCGGTGGACCTCGCGCGGGACCCTGGCGCTCGACGCGTTCCTGGCCGAGTTCCAGGCTCAGCAGCCGCTGCCGGACACTGGCAGCCTGCGTGGTGACCTGCTGGCTGCCCTTCGCGCGTGGATCCGGTCAGTAACCCGGACCAGTGCAGGCCCGATCCTGGCCGGGCTTATCGCGGAGGCGCAGCGAGATCCTGAGCTCGCGGTGGCCTGGCGCGAGCGCGTCGTCGGACGGCTCCGTGACCAGCACAAGATCATGCTAGATCGCGCCGTCGAGCGGGATGAGATATCTGCCCGGACGGACTACGAGGTCGTGCTTGACCTAGTGTTCGGCGCTGCCTACCACCGCCTGCTGCACGGACATCAGCCGCTGACGGACAAGTTCGCGACCCGGGTGGTGGACATCGTCGTGGCCGGGATCGAGCGGCCGTGACACGTTCCCGCCGCTGCCGCGGTCAGTTGCCAGTGGTTGCGGGGGCGAACGGGAACTGGCTTGTCCACAGCCTGCGGCCGCCAGAGCCGATGACGAACGCTTCATAGCCTGCGAGAGGCTCGACGAGAGCGAGGCCAGCCTCTCCGGCGACCGCCACGGCAGTTGCCAGGGCATCGGCCAGGCCGAGGTCGGGTCCGATGACGCTGGCCGACGCGACCCGGGCGGCGGGCTGACCGGACCGTGGGTCGATGAGGTGACTGCCCCGCTCGTAGGTCCCTGACGTCGCGATGCAGCCGGTGAGTTGGACGATCTCGGCCAGGCGCCGCGGGTTGTCAGGATCTGCTATGCCAATCCGGAACGGCGCCCCGGACGGCTGCGCGCCGACACTCGCAATATCGCCGGCCGCGTTTACCAGCGCGCCTGACATCGCGAGGCCATCGAATGCCGCCAGGGCTCGCTGAGCAGCCCAGCCCTTGACGTAGCCGGTCGGGTCGAAGCCGCCGGGCATGGCCCAGGGGTCGAACCAGCCGTCCGAGAACTGCCTGGCGGCTGTACAGGCGCTGATCACCTCCGCCATGTCAGCTGGGGCCGCGGCCGCCGTGATTTCCCCGCGGCGCAGCCGGCTGACCGGGCTATCTGTACGCCAGGTGCTGAAGACCTCGTCGGCGTACTCGAGCACGGACCTTGCCCGGGCGAGCCGGCGCTGGAGGTCCGCGGTCCAGGCGTCGTCCGCTCCGGCGTCGTCCGCTCCGGCGTCGTCCGCTCCGGCGGCCGGTGGAAAGACGTCAATCGTGATGACCGTGCCCATGACGTGCTCAAGCTGACGAACCG
>DATHPF010000435.1:0-4494 GCA_035484155.1 Streptosporangiaceae bacterium | reverse complement strand
CGCCAGGCCAAGGACCTGCTGCGCGTTGCTCAGCGCGGCGACCCCGATGCGATCGCGCGGATCAACGCGGTCTCCGGCCGGCTCAGCTTGTCCTCAGCGCAGCTGGCGCTGGCCCTGGAGTACGGATTCGCCAGCTGGGCCAGGCTCAAACTTGAGGTGGAACGCCGCGACATCCTCAACAGCCGCGGCGCTGATCGAGGCCGGGGCCGACATCGACGCCATCTCCGCGCCCGATTCCGGCGGCGTGCCCAGCGGCACTGCGATGGACCATGCCGACGTGTTCGGCATGACAGAGGTCGTGGACGTTCTGGTAGCCGCGGGGACCAAGATCCACAGCCTGGAGATGGCCGCCGCCGCGGGAGACATCACCGGCTGGCCGCTGGCCCGATTCACCCAACAGAGCCGGATCAGGGCACTGGTGTTCGCCGCTGACCACCAGCGGCTGGACGTCATCGACCAGCTCATCGAGGCGGGGACGCCGGTCAATGAGGCCGACGCCGAATGGGAACGGCTGCCCCTGCACACCGCCGCAGGCAACGGCCGGGCCGCGAGCGTCCGGCGGTTGCTCGCCCACGGCGCCGACCCCAACCTCCGCGACCCCAGGCACCACAGGACACCCCTGGAGGAATGCCAGCCAGCCGACAGCCCAGGACACCGCGCAGTCGAGGCGATCCTCCGGCCCCTCACGCGGGGCGGCGACACGAAGCCATCCCAGGCCGCCGGCTCCTGAGCAGGTATCGTCACGCCTGCCGAGTCGACTCGCTTCGCCTGCGTCAGTGCCAGAATTCGGTGAGCTGCTCGGCAAGGGCTCTGCCTTGGTTGTAACCGGCCCGGGCGGCGGGCGGGCGCGTCGAATGATCCATCAGGTTGCTGCCGAATGCGCTGCGGGAGTCGCTATCCGGGAAGATCGTTTCGACTCTGCTGCCGCCTGCGCGTAGTTCGTCGGCCTGCGCTGCCAGATGCATGCCCCAGTCCAGCGGTGTCCGTGTCCTGCCGCCGAGCGGTGACAGCACCAGCACCCGGCCGTATCCGGCGGCCAGATCGGCGTTCTCGTTGGAACGGTAGCCGCCGTCGATGTATCGGGTGTCGCCGATACTGTGCGGAGGCACGCCAGGGCCGGCGCAGCTGGCGGTGACGGCGTCCACGAGGTCGACTCCGCTGTGGCGGTCGAACACGACCGGTTCACCGGTATGGGCATCGACAGCCACGATGAGCATCGGCTGTTGTGGCCAGTGCTGGCCGGGCAGCCGAGCGGCGACGGTGGCGCGCCGCTGCGTTTGCCTGGAGCCGTCCGACGCCGCATCCATGTCGAGCGCCGCCGCACCCATTCTGCGGCGCATGTCGGCCGCATCCTGAGCGGCACCGATGATTGCGCTCGTTTGCTCCATGTGGTTCGCCGCCGGCCCACGCGGAACGCGTCCACCGCCAGATCCGGCCGGTCCAATGGGCTGGGACGCAGCGGCGACGATGCTGGCCAGCAGTTCGGCCGGCGGGGTCGAACTAGCTATCTGGGCCGCGGCCGTCGATCCAGCCGACGTGCCGATAATCAGATCGGCTCCGGTCACGTCCAGCCCGGCATCAAACAGGCCGGCGATGACACCGATCAGCCAGGCATTGCCCGCCGATCCGCCACCGCCAAGGACCAACGCTCGCTGACCTGCGGCGCGTGGTCGCCCTACGGCGTCGACCTCCCGCTGATCCTGGTCGGATCTGGGCTCGTCGGAGGCCGTCGAGGTCAAGTGCAGAGCTGAGGAAGGTGTTGTGTTCATGGGAGTCGCCTTTCGCGAGTTGCCTGGCGGGCGCTCCCGGTGGCGACTAGGTCAGTCGCCCGATCGTGGACTGCAGGGGAGCACCCACTGCGGATACTGCGTTCATGGGTCTCACCTCCTGCCGATGGATCACGATCGCCGGAACGCTAGCAGGCCGGCGACGCGGTGCGCAACCGGCATGATGCCGGTTGCCGTGTCAGCCGAGACTCCGTGAGCGTGAGCCAAGCCGGGACTAAACGTGGTCATGCGGACGGGCTCATCGGCTGCCAGTCGAGCGTCGGCGGCAGGGCTCCCTCCAGGATCAGCAGCCAGCGCTTCACCTCGACGCCCGCGCCGCCGCTGTAGCCGCCGAGGCCGTCGCTAGCCAGAACGCGATGGCACGGCACGATCACCGGGATCGGATTGGAGCCCATGATCTTCCCGACCGCGCGCGCCGGCACGGTGTCATCAGCGGCCGTAAGGCCGGCCCGTACTGCCAGCTGGCCGTACCTGATGGTCTCGCCGTAGCCGACGGAGCCGGCGAGGATTCGCAGCACCTCGCGCTGTGGTCCGGCGGTCGAGGACCAGTCAAGCGGCAGGTCAAACTCGCGGCGCTCGCCCTTGAAGTACTCAGTCAGCTGCCGTCGTGCCGCCTCGGCCAGGTCACGGCCTGCCTCAGACAGCTCCCCGTCAGCTGCCGGCGCTGGCGCCGCCCCGTACCGGACCTGAGCGACTCCGGCCGGGCTGGCGGCGATGCTGACACGCCCGACCGGGGTGGTCAGTGTGGCCCAGGACAGTGTGGTCCAGGACAGCTCAGTCATACCTGCATTCTGCCGCTAGCCACTGACATCGGCGCTGCGCTGTACCACCCGCACCGGTCGCGCCTGCCCGCCCGCCGCCGCCCGTCTTGCTACCGCCGGAAGTGTCGGTGGCCGGCGGTACAACGGTGGTGTCGGACCACCGGGACGACGAGCCGGTACATCAGCGGATGGAGAGGCAGGGATAGCGATGGCGGACGACATTGCCGAGGTGGTCGAGGCCGAGCTCATTGCGTTGTCGGGCCTGTTAACCGAGCCAGCTGACCGTGAGTGCCTGCGGTGTTTCCTGCTGAGGATGATCAACGAGTTCGGCTGTGACGGCACGCACCGCTGGACCATCCGCTGGCGTGACCTGCGGGCGCCGCTGGCCAGCAGCTTGCTGGGCAAGCTCGAGGAGCTTGGCGGCTGCTGCGATTGCGAGGTGCTGCTGAGCGTGTTCCCGCAGTATCCGCACGGCGGCCGGGTCCTGCCCTGCGCGGGCCAGCCGCAGCCAGGCTCAGCGGTGCCGTGTGATCTGCGGGTACTGCGGCGGACGGCGTGACGTCGATCGCTACTCCGAGCCCTTCTCCAGGATCCGCAGCAGCGCCCGGCACAACGGGACCGCGGTCAGCTCGACCTGCCAGGGCCGGGCGCCATAGCGGGCTAGGTCGGCGCTGACCGACTCTGGGCTGAGGTCATCCGGCGGCTGCCAGGACAGCCGGCGCACCGCGTCCGGCGGCACCAGGTTCTCAGCGGGCAGGTTATGGGAGTCCGCCAGGGCAGCGACTACCGCGCGGGCGGCCGTCAGTCTCTTGGCCGCTTCCGGGTCGCGATCCTGCCAGCGGTGCGCCGGCGGTGGACCGTCGCCCGGCGGCGCGGACGCGAGGGGCAGCGCACGGTCGGGCATGGCCCTCGCGCGGCCGACAGCGCGCAGCCACTCGGGCAGGTGACGCCGCGCGCTGCGCGCTGAGAAGCCGGCAATGGCGGTGAGCTCCTCCGGCCCGCTCGGCATCACCCTCGCGGCCTCGACGATGGCTGCATCGGCCAGCACCTTGGTCGGCGATAGGTCACGCCGCCGGGCGATCTTGTCCCGCTCCACCCACAGTTCGCGCACGATGGCTAGCCCGCGCCGGTTGCGGACCCGGTGAATTCCGGACGTCCGTCGCCATGGGTCAGCGCGCGGCTGCTGCGGCTGTTCGGCGGCTGCCAGCACGGCCAAGAACTCCTGCCGCGCCCACTCGATCTTGCCTTGCTCTGCGAGCTGCTGGGCTAGTACATCGCGCAACTCGACGAGGACCTCGACGTCCAGCGCTGCGTAGCGCAGCCACTCCTCCGGCAGCGGCCTGGTCGACCAGTCGGCGGCAGAGTGCGTCTTTTCCAGCCCGAGACCCAGTATGGACTCGACCATGGTGGCGAGCCCGACCCTGGGGTAGCCGAGCAGCCGGCCCGCCACCTCGGTGTCGAACAGCCGGCGCGGCCGGTAGCCGAGCTCGGCCAGGCACGGCAGATCCTGCGAAGCCGCATGCAGCACTGCCTCGGTGTCGGCCAGCGCGGCATCCAGGCCCGAGAAGTCGGGGCAGGCCACGGGATCGATCAGCACGGTCCCTGCGCCCTGGCGGCGCAACTGAACGAGGAAGGCTCGGTGCCCGTACCGGAAACCGGAAGCGCGCTCAGCGTCAACTGCGACCGGGCCGGTGCCACCGGCGAGCGCAGCGGTCGCGGCGGCCAGGTCGGCCGCGCTGGTGACAAGAGGTGGGAGGCCATCGCGCGGCTCGGTCAGAAGCTCGACGTGCCGTTCGACCGCTTCGTCAGCGTGCGCCTCGTCCTGCTCTCCCGGCTGCTGTCCGGTCCCCGGCGCGACTGCCGTGCCGGTGACGTCGTCGCCGCTGGGCTGCGCGGTCATAGGCGTGGCCGACGGCGCTGCGGCCGCAGCGCCGCAACTCCGGGTG
>DATHPF010000434.1:0-9811 GCA_035484155.1 Streptosporangiaceae bacterium | reverse complement strand
CATGCCGTGCCCGACCTTGCCGCTCACGGAGGGGCAGCCACCACCACGACCGGCGCCGAGCGGCGTGTCGAGGTACTGCAGCCGGGTCCCCTCACGACCGTCCAGGATCTCGGCCGGGCGGGGCTGGCGCACCTTGGCGTGCCTGCCAGTGGCGCCGCCGACGCCAGTAGCCTGCGGCTGGCAAACTCCCTCGTCGGGAACGAGGCCGGGGCCGCCTGCCTCGAGGTCACCCTCGGCAGGCTGACGCTGCGGTTCGACAGCGCCGCAGCGATCGCGGTCACGGGCGCGCCTGTGCCAGTCATCGTCGGGAATGAGGAGTTCGGTACCGGCACGGCGGTTGCGGTCCCGGCTGGGTCTGTGCTCCGGCTCGGCGCGCCGGCCACCGGCCTGCGCAGTTACGTCGCGATCGACGGCGGCATTGGCATCCCGCCGGTGCTCGGCAGCAGGTCGGCGGACTGTCTGTCGGGCCTTGGACCCAGGCCGCTGCGGCCAGGAGACTGGCTGCCGGTGGAACGACCCCGTTCCCCTCTGATGAAAAGCTTGCGACCACGGCCGCGCGCCATCGGGCCCGTAGTGCCCGCCGCTGGCACCCCGGAACTGCGGGTGATCGCCGGGCCGCGCGATGACTGGTTCGGCGCCGCGGCCCTGGACGTGCTCGCGGCCGCCAGCTTCGTCGTGACCCCGGCCAGCAACCGGACCGGCCTACGGCTGTCCGGGCCGGGGCTGCACCGAAGCCGGCCAGGCGAGCTGCCCAGCGAGGGCATGGCCGCGGGCTCGATCCAGGTCACCCACGAGGGTCAGCTGATCCTGCTGCTCGCCGATCGCCCGACTACGGGCGGGTACCCCGTCATTGCCGTTGTCGTCGCCGCAGATCTGGGCCTCGCGGCCCAGCTCCGGCCGGGACAGCAGGTCCTTTTCCGGGTCAGCCAGGGGCTGGCGTGGCCGCCTCTCGGGTCAGCCGGCTAGCTCGCGGTAGGCGGTCAGCAGGTCTGCCGCGAGCACTGTCGTCAGGTCGGCGGCCGTCGCCGCATCGCCGTGCATGGAGACCCGGACGTCACGGGATGCGCAGGCACGCTCGAACAGGGACCGGGCGAACCGGCCGTTCCCGAGCGTGTCGATGCGGCCCGACTCCACCGCCTGGGTGAAGATCGAGTCCAGCACCGGCACGGCCTCGGCGTCGAAAGCGTCGCCCGCCTGTGCTGCGATGACCTGGGCGATCCGGCTGAGCTCGGCCGCGGTGTAGCTCGGGAAGGTGATCCGCGTGCTGAACCTTGAGGCCAGGCCAGGGTTGCTGCGCAGCAGGCGGTCCATGTCGTCGGTGTAGCCGGCTAGGACGACGACGAGCCGTTCCCTGTCGTCCTCGGCGCGCTTCAGCAAGGTGGCGACCGCCTCGGACCCGAACGCGTCGCCGCCGGAGTATGCCTCGTTGTGCAGCGCGTACGCCTCGTCGATGAACAGCACGCCGCCCATGGCCGAGTCGATGAGCTTGGACGTCTTGATGGCGGTCGAGCCGAGGTGCTCGCCGACCAGGTCGGCCCGGTGCACCTCGATGACCTCAGGCCGCACCAGCAGGCCGAGGGCCGCGAAGATCCGGCCGATGATGCGCGCCACGGTGGTCTTGCCGGTCCCTGGCGGACCGGTGAAGACAAAATGCCGCGACGGCGGCTGGCTCGCTAGTCCCTGGCGGACCCGGAGCCTGCCGACCTGGAGCTGGGCGACGATCTCGTGCACCTGCCGCTTGACCGGCTCAAGGCCGACGAGCGCGTCGAGTTCAGCAAGCGCATGCTCGACTGTCGGCGTATCGGTGTAGCCGCGGAACCTCGTCGTCAGCTCGGCGTAGGCCAGCTCGAGGTCCGGACCCCGGAGCGTGACCAGCTCGGTCCCGGTCGGCTCGGTGGGCCCCGCCATCACCCGAACGTCTCGCTGCTGCCCCGCCTTGGCGAGCAGGCTGCGCACGAACCTGCCGTTGCCCAGCTCATCGGCGAGACGGCGGCGGCCGATCTCGTCGAACAGCCGACGCAGCACTGGCCTGGCGTCGGGGTCCAGCAGCTCGCCCCGGCTCTGGACGGCGGACTCCGCCAGCGCCATGAGCTCGGCCGGCGAGTAGCTCGGGAACTTGACCCGGACGCTGAATCGCGAGTTCAGGCCAGGGTTGGAGGCCAGGAACGTCTCCATCTGGCGCTCGTACCCGGCCAGGATGATGATCAGGTGCTCGCGGTCGTCGTCGGCGCGCTTGAGCAGCGCCTGGACGGCCTCGTTCCCGAACCGGTCGCCCTGCCCGTCGCCCTCGTTCACCAGGCCGTAGGCCTCGTCAATGAACAGGACGCCGCCCAGCGCGGAGTCGATCAGCTCGTTGGTCTTGATGGCGGTCGCGCCCAGGTACTCGCCAACCAGATCGGAACGCTGCGCCTCGACGACGGCCGGAGAGTCGAGCAGGCCGAAGGCGTAAAAAATCTTGGCGATGACCCGGGCGACGGCCGTCTTGCCGGTGCCAGGTGGTCCGAGGAACACGAAGTGCTGCATGGGCTTCTCGGTCCCGTGCCCGGCGATTGCGCGACGCCTCGCGGCTTCTACCGACGCGGTGACCGATCGCACCTGGTCCTTAACCGCGGCCAGGCCGATCATGTTGTTGAGCTCGGCCATCGCCTCGTCGACAGTGATCAGCGGCCAGTCGGCGGGCGCCTCGGCGGCGCTGGCTGACTGGCTGCCGTTGCCGTTGCCGTCCAGGCTCCGCAGGCCGCGGGCGGTCTGGGCGGCGCGGACCGGGCCTGGCGTCGTTCGGCCGCCAGTGCCGTTGGCGGGGCCGCCGTGGCCGGCCGGGCCGCCGTAGCCGTTCGCGGGGCCGCCGCCTGCCATCGGACCGGAGGCCGGGCCGGCTGCCGACCCGGGTGGCGCTGTCGCCGAGCCGAGCGGGCCAGCGGCCGGGCGGCCGCCCGCTCCTGCGGTCGCCATCGCGTAGGGAGCCGCGAGCGCGCCCGCGACGGAGGAACGTCGAGCTTGCTCCCGGCTATCCTGGAGCGCTTTGGCGAGCCGCCAGCCAAATACGACGAGCGCAGTCAGCCAGGCGGCGGCCGGCCCGAACAGGCGCTGCGTCTGCCATAGCCGGAACGTCGCGATGCCGATGGGCAGCGACCAGATCAGCACCAGCGCCGCGGTACGGCACGGCACCTGCACGCGGCCGACCAGCCCGAGCCGGGCCACGACGGACACGACCGCCGGCAGCAGCAAGAGTAGGTACCTCGGCTCGTCCGGACCATGGGCCAGTGCCGCCGTCAGCGCGATGCCCCAGACCGCGACTGACAGCGAGGCGAGCCTGGACCGGTCACCCGTCCACAGTGCGTACGGGGCGAAGACGAGCGCTGCCAGCAGCCCGATCGCGATAAGCGCCGGCGCGCAGACGCAGGCGAGTGCGATCGCCAGCACCCGGATAGGCATCGGCGCACTGGCAACCAGCCGGCGGGAACGGGTCAGCCAGCCCCGGACGGCCTGACGGCCGGGCAGGGAAGGTTGCTGTTGCACTGACCCCATCTCGCTCCCTTGCACTGAGACTTGTATAGCGCATCACGGACGGCATTCCGACGTCCACAATCAGATACTGCGGGAATGTCGTCACAAGACGGTCACGGGATTGGCGCAGCAATGGCGTAGTCCTATCCCCCTTTCCATGATTAGCCGACCTCGCGCCATGATGGCCCTCGGGCCACAACGCGGCGAACCAGAGGCGGACGCCGGCCGCTCAGGCCGGACTCGGAGGATGCATGGAGCGGATCGAGGCAGCGCTGCTGATACCAGGTGACGGCGCTCCGGTGCCGGACGCGGTACTGGTCACCGACAGCGGCGTGATCAGCTACGCGGGGCCCGCCGCCGGCGCGCCAGCCACGCCAGCGGCCAGCGTGACTCAGGCCGCGGTCGTCATGCCCGGCCTGTGGGATTGCCACGGGCACTTCATGGGCACGCGCTCGCTCGACCTCGCGCGGCTGCCACAGGAGCCGACGCCGCTACGCGCCGCGCGGTGCGCGCGCGACCTCCTCAACGCGCTAGATGGCGGCGTGACGTCGGTCCGTGAAGTCGGCGGCCTCGGCGTGTACCTTGCCCGCGCGGTCAGCGAGGGGATACTCGACGGTCCGTCGATCTACGCGGCGGGCGCGATTCTCAGTACGACCGGTGGTCACGGCGATCTCCACTGCTATCCGCTGTCGTTCGTGGCGGACTTCGCGCAGTACGACGGCACACTCCGCCTCGCCGACGGCGCCGCGGAGTGCGCTCGCGCGGCACGCGAGCAACTGCGGCGCGGCGCCCGGCTGATCAAGGTCTGCGCCTCCGGCGGAGTGCTGTCGGAGGTCGACAACCCGATTCATCAGCAATTCACCGACGCTGAGCTGCGCGCGATTGTCGAGGTCGCCGGCCTGGCCGAGCGCGTCGTGGCCGCGCACTGTCACGGCAAGCCAGGCATCATGGCGGCCATCGAGGCGGGCGTCGCCACCATCGAGCACGGCACTTACCT
Organism: Streptosporangiaceae bacterium; assembly: GCA_035484155.1. Lineage (GTDB taxonomy): Bacteria > Actinomycetota > Actinomycetes > Streptosporangiales > Streptosporangiaceae > JAJYUU01. The sequence continues at coordinate 5,307 of DATHPF010000434.1, read as the reverse complement.
CGACGAGGAAGTGTGCGACGCCATGGTGGAGACGGGCACGATCCTGGTGCCCACTCGCTCGATCATCGAGGACATCCTGGCCAACCTTGATGACGTGCCGCCGTACGCGGCCGCCAAGCTGACCGCCCTGGCAGCGATCCACGCCGATGCGGTGCGGCTGGCCATCGACCGCGGCGTCATGGTGGCGATGGGCACCGACATCTCCCTGACCGGGACTGATCTGCCCAACTCATGGGGCCGCAACGGATCGGAGCTCGCGCACCTGGTGGCGCTCGGCATGACACCGCTCCAGTCGATCGCCGCGGCGACCGCCATCGCGCCGCGGACGCTCGGACCGCAGGCGCCGCGCAGCGGCCAGCTGGTGGCCGATTACGACGCCGACTTCATCACGCTCGACGCCGATCCGCTCGCTGACATCGCTGTCCTGACCCAGCCCGACCACGTGACTGGCGTCTGGATCGCCGGACGCAGGGTCAAGGGCTGACGGCCAGTCCCGCTCTCGGCCCTGCCGCTACCAGCCGGTCAGGACGCGCGGATCTGCCCGTCCACGTGAGCGTCGGCGCTGGTCGCGGCCTTCACGCCATCCACCTTTGTGGCGGGTGCAGTGCTGGCGGCGGGTGCAGTGCTGGCGGCGGGTGCAGCGCTCTGCGTGTCCGTTTCAGCCGGAGCCGCCCGATCTGGCTGCGCGCGATTGCGGACGACAGCCGCTACCGCGCTGGCGGCGGCCGTAAGGAGCGAGATGACGGCCAGTTTGAGCCAGCGTGGGCGCCGCGGTTTTGCGGGCTCGAGACGCTGCGCTGCCGAGGAGAGCATGGCGGAGACCTTCGGCGCGACGGTCTTTTCCAAGGCCTCCCCGGCGCGCTCGAGTTGGGGCGCCGTCAGGGCCCGCGTTCTGTGCACGCCGCGCCGGGCAGTTGCCCGGGCACTGCTGGCAAGCGGCGCTACTTCAGTTACCGCCTGCCGCACGCGGCCTAAGGCGGCTGCTGCCCCGGTCTTGGCGGTTCTCTTTGAGCGGTCCATTGAACCTCCCGGCTTTGCTTCTTCCGGCCAAGCTTCCCCTAGCGCGACGCGCTACTCATTGTGCGCGGATGGAAATGGCGCGCTGTTTCGGCGGTTGCGTGGGGGTCTCGGGGCTTCTTGCGGCATATCCGCGAGCCGTGAGCGCGATAGCGCTGCCTGCTCAATGAGCTCCGACGCCTGGCATGAGGACGTCGAGGATGATGACGCCGAAGTCGTCCCGAAGTAGTGCCTTGAGCCCGCGTCCCTGACCGCGCTCGTACTCGCCGTCCGAGGACATGATCACTGTGATCGGCCAGTCCGGGACATTACAGTAACTACCTGACCCGTCCCCGGCCAGGCTCCAATGGAGGACCGTATCCATGCTGGCACCGCGAGAGAGCCGCAGCCGGGAGTCCCGCCGCCTCGACGGCCTGTGGCGTTTCCGGATCGACCCAGGCGCCGAAGGCAGCGCCGGTCGCTGGTGGGAGCGACGGTGGGACGGGGCGCGCGAGATGGCGGTCCCGGCCAGCTTCAACGACCTGACGACCGACCCGGCCGAGCGGGAGCATGTCGGTGACGTGTGGTATCAGCGTGACGTCCAGGTGCCTGCTTCCTGGGCCGGCAGGCGGATCGTCGTGCGCTGCGACGCCGTCACCCACCGGGGGACCGTGTGGGCCGGTGACGTCCAGGTCGCCGACCATTGCGGCGGCTACACGCCGTTCGAGGCCGATGTCACGCAGTACGTGCAGTGTGGCGAGCCCTTCCGGCTGACCGTCCGCGTGAACAACGAGCTGACGATGGCGACCATCCCGCCGGGAGTGATCTCCATCGGCACCGACGGCCGCAAGAAGCAGCGGTACTTCCACGACTTCTTCAACTATTCGGGGCTCCATCGATCGGTGTGGTTGTGCGCGACGCCCCGGACGCATATCACGGACCTGTCTGTGACGACCGGCCTCGACCAGCCGGCCGGGCTCGGCCGGGTGACGTACCACGTCGAAGTCGTCGGTACAGGCCCGACGTCCGTCGTCCTCCGCGATGCGGCCGGGGCGGTGGTCGCAGACGGCCAAGGGCGCGATGGGGTGCTCGTCGTGCCCGCCGTCCGCCCGTGGCACGGCGACGATCCGTACCTATACCGCCTCGATGTGCAGCACGGCGAAGGCCCGGACGCCGACCAATATGCGATGCCGGTCGGAATTCGCACCGTCGAGGTGGAGGGCACGCGCCTGCTGCTCAACGGACAGCCCGTCCGGCTCCGCGGGTTCGGGATGCACGAGGACACCGCGCTTCGCGGCAAGGGACACGACGATGCCCGGATGGTCCGCGACTTCGCTCTGTTGAAATGGATCGGGGCGAACTCGTTCCGCACGTCCCACTATCCCTACGCCGAAGAGGTGCTCGACTACGCCGACCGTCAGGGCCTGCTCGTCATCGACGAAACCCCGGCCGTGGGCCTGCATCTCAGTCTCGGGCACATGGGCGATCCTGGCGCACGGACATTCGGCGCCGACCGGATCGGCCATCAAGCCCAGGCGGCCCATCTGGCGGCCATCAGGGAACTGATCGCGCGTGACCGTAACCACCCGAGCGTCGTGGCGTGGTCGATCGCGAACGAGCCGGACACCGCCGAGCCAGCTGCGCGTGACTATTTCGCGCCACTGGTCAGCGCGGCCCGGGAGCTTGATCCGAGCCGTCCGGTCTGCTTCGCGAACGTGGCCACGGCACCCCCGGACGTCGACGTCGTGACCGGCCTCTTCGATCTGGTCTGCGTCAACCGCTACTACGGCTGGTACGCGGACACCGGCGACCTGGCGGCGGCAGAGCAGCATCTGGAAGGCGAGCTCCGCGCCTGGGCCCGCCTCGGCAAGCCCATTCTGGTCACTGAGTTCGGCGCCGACGCGATGCCAGGCCTGCACGCGCTCCCGCCGACGGTCTGGTCCGAGGAATACCAGCACGCGCTGATAGCGATGTCGCTGCGGGTGTTCCGGCGGGTACCTGAGGTCATCGGCGAACACGTATGGAACTTCGCGGACTTCGGCACGGCCCAGGCCGTGCACCGGCCGGGCGGCAACCACAAAGGCGTGTTTACCCGCGACCGTCAGCCCAAGGCGGTCGCCTGGCTGCTCCGCGACCTGTGGGCCAGCCACCCCGAGCTTAACCCGCCATGATCACGAAGGAACCGCACTCAGGACGAGACGAGCGTCGCAGCACTAGACCTGCGCCTTGCCGAGGACGAGATGCGGTCACTCGAAGAGCCGTACATGCCTCACGGTCCGTCTGGTACTGATGACTTTTCCGCGAGCGCGCTCCGGCTGGGCTCGTGGCCGCTTCCTCTGTTGTCGGTGGCCCGTGCTACAACGCTGGAATGCAGACACTGAGCTTCGACGACATGCTGGCCCTGATTGACGATCGTTCCGCTGCCCTGCGGGAAGCCGCCGCTCAAGCCGGATTGGACGCAAGGGTTCCGGGCTGTCCGGATTGGACCGTCTCCGACCTCGTTGCGCACCTCGGCGAGGTCCAGCTGTTCTGGGCCGCCGTCGTCACTGTCGGGCCAGCTGACGCCCCGCCAGCCGAGGAGGTCGTGGGCGATCGGGAGCCGCACGGTGACCTGCACACCTGGTCGGCCGACGCCACAGGCCGGCTCATCAGGGCGCTCCAGGAGGCCGGCCCGGACCGGATCTGCTGGACCTGGTGGGAGGAAGTCGGCAGCGCGCCGAATACCTCGGCGGCTATAGCGCGGCACCAGGTGCAGGAAGCGGGCGTCCACGCATTCGACGCCCAGCAGGCCGCGGGCCATGGTCTGCCACTGCCGCCTGCCGTCGCTGCCGACGGCGTGAACGAGTACATCACCGTCGAGCTGCCAACCAACGGCCCGTGGCCGTACGAGCCTGCCACCATCATCCTGGAGACCGGGACGGGCGGCAGCTGGCTGCTCGACCTCGGCACTAACGGCCTGCACGTGCTCGAAGGCGATGAGCACGGCGGCGCCAAGCCGACTGCCACCGTCACCGCGGATCCCAGCGACATGGTGCTCGCGTTCTACCGCCGCGACACCGCACACGACCTGCAGATCACCGGCGACGCCGAACTCGTGCCGCAGCTCATCAACTGGCCGAACCTGGACTGAGTCGGATCGCGGCGGGCCCAAGATGGGAGCGTTTGCCTCGGCGTGCACTGCCGCGGGCATCCGCACGTGACGGCGCTCCGACCATCTGTTCCCCTCCGCTGACCAAGCCGTCGCTGCCCTCCAGCACCCACCTGACCCGACCGGTGCGAGAGACTAACTCCTCGTCCGCTACTGGCTCTGCCGCCGTGACTGGCGTTTGCCTTCGGTTCTTGGCAGTTCGGCATCGCGTACTTCGGGCTGCGGACCAAGGTCGGCTGGACCTCCGCGGCAGGCCCATCGGCGAGCCCGAGCCGCGGGCGGAGGCGGGGTTGCTGGTCTGTCTTGTGGGTGAACAATAGGTGAATTGAGCAAAGTGTGCGCATGATGGTCGCCAGCAGGTCAGGGCGGGAGGTGCCGAAGGTGACCGTAGGCGACCATTTCGACCGGGTAGCCGCCGTCTACGAGTCGCTGCGCACCACCGACGAGGCGCCGGTGCGCAGGATCGGCCAACTCCTACCTGACCGCCCCGTCACCGGCCTCGATATCGGCTGCGGGACGGGACGTTACTCGCGGCTGCTGCGCACGCTGCTCCCGGACGGCTCGTTGCTTGCGGGCAGCGACGTCTCGGCGGCCATGCTGGCGCAGCTCAGGGCCGGTAACGACGGCCACGGCCCGGGGGTGATACCGCTGGTATCAGCTGCTGAAGAGCTGCCCTTGCGGACCGCCAGCCTCGACCTGGTCACCGCGTTCAATTGCGTCCACCACTTCGACCTCAGCCGCTTCCTGATCGGTGTCGCCCGGGTACTGAAGCCCGACGGCCAGCTGTTCATCTACACCCGCACCCCGCAGCAGAACGCACGAACGATCTGGGGGCGCTACTTTCCGGGCTTCACCGAGCACGAGCAGCGCCTGCACAGCGAGGCCGCGTTCCGCGACGCCATCTGGCGGACCGACGGGCTAAGGGTGGTCGCAACACAGAGCTTCAGACATCCACGCTCGAGCACAGCCCAGCGGCTCACCTCGCAGGTTCAAGGTCACCACTACTCGACGTTCTCCCTCTACGCACCGGACGAATTGCGCGCGTCCATCGCAGCGTTCCTGGGCCGCCTGCCCACCCCCGAGGTCTCCTGGATTGATGAGCACCTCCTGGTCGTCGTCGGGGGGAGCCGGAAGGCAACAGCTGGAACTACGCGAGCCAAATC
>DATHPF010000433.1:0-11701 GCA_035484155.1 Streptosporangiaceae bacterium | reverse complement strand
AGTCGGCATCGATGCGGTGGACCTGCCGGGTATCCGCAGTGCCGTGCTGCCGGGGGCTGACAGTGCCGTGCTGCCGGGCGCTGACAGTGCCGTGCTGCCCGTGGCTGACGGTGCCGTGCTCGCAGCTGATGACGACGGTGGGCTGACCGGTGTTGTCGGGGTTGCCCTGCCCGGTCTCGCCGACCTCGTGCAGGACGACTCCGCTGCCGGGGCGACTCCTGCCAGCGAGGTAGCGGCCCGTGGCTAACGCACTACGGCGGCGGACGCCGCTGGTACTTGCGGCTGCGGCTGTCGCGGTGGCGGTCGCCGGGTGTGCGACTGCCCCGTCCGGCGGACCGCCCCGCCGGGCAACCGGTGAGGGCACCCAAGTACAGGCATACGTGCAGCCCCTCCCGCCGCCCGGGCCAACGAGTTCCTGGGAGCCGGCCGCTGTCGTCCTCGGCTTCCTGCACGCTAGTGCGAGTTACGCGTTCGACCCAGCCGCTGCCGAGCGGTATCTCGTGCCCTCGCTGCGTAAGAAGTGGCGGCCAGGCAGCGGGCCGGTCGTGGTGGTGGGCGGCAAGCCGCGCTTCAGTGCAGTGCCGTACCGGGCGCAGATTCCCGGGCCGGGGCCTGCGCAGCAGCTCCAGACTGTCAAAGTCACCGGTCAGGGCCTGGCGACGCTCAGTCAGACAGGCCAATATCAGTACTCGCCAGGCCAGGACGTCCAGTACGAGTTCACTCTGTCCAGGACCGACGGAGTCTGGCTGATCCGAGGGCTGCCCGGGGGTCAGCCTGGCCTCTTGCTGACCCAGTCCGATTTCGAGGCGGTGTACCAGGCTCGGAACCTGTTCTTCTATACGTCGGACTCGTCCGGAGTGCTGGTCCCCGACCCCGTCTACGCACCACTCCAAAGCTCGAATAGCGCGCTCAATACCAACCTCGCGACCCATCTCGTGAATGGCCTGCTCAAGGGCCAGGGCGACTGGTTGTCCGGGGGGGCCACCTGGTCGGCGTTCCCGCCCGACAGCCGGCTGATCGGGCAGGTCACCATCGCCGGGCGGATCGCCAAGGTCGACCTCGGCGGCGCCGCCGTCCACGCGACGAAGGTAGCGGTGCAGCAGATGCAGGACCAGCTACAGGCGACGCTCGACGACCGGAGCTACTCACAGCCGCTGGCAACTCAGGTCCAGCTCTCCATCGACCACGAGCTGCAGTACGCCAATCCCGACACCGCCAAGATCGACCTGGTCCCGGCGGTGGCTACCGGGCCGGTGTTCCTCGTCACCAGCTCCGATTTTGTCGCCCAGCTCGCAGCCAGCCCGCGATCCGGCGCCATCCCTGGCGCCAGGCTAGGCCCAGCGCAGATCGGCGGGGCGCAGGTCACCACCATCGCGGCCGACCCCGGCGACCATCCATCGCAGCTCGCCATCGCGGTCCAGGACCGGACCGGCTGCGCGGTGTATCTGAAATCGGCCAGCCAGCAGGAGTACCACGCCTACGTGCTGTCGACGACTGGCGGCGTATGCACGTCGCTGAGCTGGGACAACAACGGGAACCTTTGGGCGGCGGCCGGCCAGGCAGCCTGGGTGCTGCGACCACAGAATCGAACTCCCGTTGCCGTTGGCGTGGCCGCGCTATCTGCGGTCGGTCAATCCGGGAGCCGGATCCTGGCGCTGCGCATGGCCCCAGACGGCGTACGCGCGGCGCTGCTCGTACATACTCAGGCCGGGAACCAGCTTCTCCTTGCGGCCGTCCGCTTCGATCACGGGCTCGTGTCGTTCGGCCAGCCAGTCAGCATCGGCGCCGGCGGCGCTGACCCGATCGCCGTCAGCTGGCTGGACCCCTACCACGTGGCAGTGCTGGCCGGCGGCGCCATCTTTTCGGTGCCGCTCACCGGGAGCGCCGGTCTCCAGCCTGGCGGCTCGCCGCAGTCGCTCGGGACTGCACCGGCGGGTGCTCAGACATTGACGACCGACGGCTCTGAGCTGGTGGCGGGGACCGGCGACGGCCAGATATTCGCCTCGTCGCTCACCTCGCCTGGGTGGTCGCTCATCACCACCGGCTCGGATCCTATTTATCCGGGTTAGGGCTCGTCCGCGCCTGGTCAGGACCGGAAGACCAGCGGCTGGGCGCCATCCGGCCCTGACATTCGGCTGAGGTGCGGATAACGTCGTGTCATGGCACCCGTCCGGGTCCGTGGTTGCGTCAGGTCAGCCGCCCTGCCAGCAGGGCTCATGGCCTGGCTAGCCGATGCCAGCCGCAGGCAAAACGGTCCACGTAAGGCGACTTGTCGTCGACCGATCACGGTGCGGCTTAGAAGTAAGTCCTGCCCCGCCGGGGGATCCGATATCCCCTGGGTAGGGAGAAGGGTAGTAGTGGCACAAGCCGCCGCGAGCCCCTCAGCAGGCGGATGTGGGGTAGAAGACCAGGTCGGCCGGACGGGTGCCGCTCATGACCGGACACGAAGGGAGTTCCTACGTGGACATCATCTTCAAGGCCCGGCACACCGAGGTGCTGGAAAGATTCCGGACGCACGCGACGGCCAAGCTCGTGAAGATCGAGAAGCTCGACAGCAAGGCCATCAGGGTCGACGTTGAGGTCATGGAAGAGCACAACCCGCGGCTGTCAGGTCAGAAGGAGCGGGTCGAGCTCACCGTGTTTTCTCGCGGGCCGAAGATTCGCGCGGAGGCGGCGGCGGAGGACAGGTTCGCCGCCCTGGACTTGGCCCTCGCGAAGCTGGAATCTCGCCTTCGCCGATCATGCGGTCGGCGCAAGGACCACCACGACGGTGTCCGGCTCGGCGACCTGCCCGAGGCTGACCTGGCATCCGACGCAGAGCTGCCCGCGATCAGGCTCGGGGCAGGCGGCGGACTCCTGGCCGGCGACGGTGCGGCCGCCAGCGCGGCGATGGCTGACATGGCAGATGCCGCGGACCGGGCAGATGCCACCTCCCCGGCAGAGCCCGACGCCGAGGACCTCGTCGCGGTCGACATGAAAGGTGATGGACCCCTCATCGTGCGCGAGAAGTTCCATGCGGCCGTGGCGATGAGCATTGACCAGGCGCTGTTCGAGATGGAACTGGTCGGCCACGACTTCTTCCTGTTCACAGACGCCGGGTCTGGTCTGCCAAGCGTCGTGTACCGGCGTCGCGGCTATCAGTACGGCGTGCTCAGGCTGGTGGCGGAGCACGCCGCGGGGATGGCGGGAGATTCGCTGGCCAGCGCCCGGCAGGTCCCAGTCACGGACCGGTCGTCGGCCAACGGCGCGCTGCGTGCCGCGAGCCAGGCACCGGCGCCTCCGCAGGCGCGGGCTCCGAAGCGGGCGCCGGCATCTCGCCAGGTACCTGTACCTCCCCCGGCGCCCGGCGCGCCGTCGTCGAGCGCTATGTCCTCCAGCCGCATGCCGGCCGGCGCGCCGCCTGTCCCGACAGGCGGCTAACATCAGCCATCGCTGGGCCCGCACCAGCGCCGCGGCCCCGCGCTGGAGGTGTTCGTGCCGCGGCCGCGCCAGGCGGCGCTAATGGTCGGGGGTAGCCACGCCGGGTTTGGCGCCGGCTTGCAACCGACGCCGACGTCGGCGAGAGTTCAGGCACGGGCATCGCGGGATCGAGTCTGGCGTGGCCGGGGCGGGCAACGGCTGACCCGGTCGCTAAGGGAGGCAGGATCATGGGCCGCAGTGCCGGGGTCAGCCCTGGGGCACCGGACAATCACGCGGGTTTCGCCGACGACCGGCGGGCGCGAGAGAGCAGGCACATGGATGCCGATGATCGCGACGGCCAGGACGGCAAGCTAGCTGCTGAGCCCATCCGGACGCTCATCGTGGACGACCATGCCCTGTTCCGGCGCGGCCTCGAGATGGTCCTGGAATCCGAACCCGACATCGAGCTTGTCGGTGAGGCGAGCGATGGCGAGGAAGCTGTCAGCAAGGCAGGCGAGTCGCTGCCCGACGTGGTGCTGATGGACATCCGCATGCCGCGGAGCAGCGGGATCCAGGCCTGCCGGGCAATGAAGGACCTGGCGCCCAGCACCAAGATCATCATACTGACAATCAGTGACGAGGAAGAAGACCTGTTCGAGGCCATCAGGGCGGGGGCGAGCGGTTATCTCCTCAAGGACATCCCGCTCGACGAGGTCGCCGACACCGTGCGGGCTGTGTATGGCGGCCAGTCGCTGATCAATCCGTCGATGGCCGGCAAGCTGCTCACCGAGTTTGCGGCGCTGGCCAGGCGGGACGAAGACGAGCGGCCGCAGCAGGTCCCCGCGCCGAGGCTCACCGACCGCGAGATCCAGGTCCTCCGGCTCGTGGCCAGGGGGATGAACAACCGTGACATCGCCAAAGAGCTGTTCATCTCTGAGAACACCGTCAAGAATCACGTCCGGAACATCCTCGAGAAGCTGCAGATCCACTCCCGCATGGAGGCAGTGATGGTGGCCGTGCGCGAGAAGCTCATCGAATTCGGCTGACGCTGGACGCCCGGCAGGGGACGCCCGGCAAGGGCAAAGCGTTGTCAGCTGCCCTGCTCGGAGAGTGCGGACCGCAGTCGAGGCTCGAGATCCGGCGGCTCTACCTGCTGGAGCTTGACGTTGTCGCAGCCGACCCAGGATGCTGCCTCGGCCAGCGCCTGCGCCATGGGCTCAGCAGCGCCGGGTTTGTCGAGGGTGAGCTTGCGGGCGATAAGCGTCTTGCCATTGCGCGCGGGATCGACCCGCCCGACCAGTCGCCCGCCTGCCAGCAGGGGCATGGTGAAGTAGCCATGCACCCGCTTGGCCTGCGGGACGTAGGCCTCCAGGCTGTGCTCAAAGCCAAACACGCGCAACGTCCGCTTGCGGTCCCACACCAGCGAGTCGAACGGCGACAGCAGCGTGGTCCGGTGCCTGCCTCGCGGCGCCGCTACGCTACCGGGCAGGCTGCCCGGCTCGAGCACGGCCGGATGGGCCCAGGCACGCTGCGCCGGTCCAGTACGCCCGGCGGCGATCTGCACTGGGACGAGACCCGCCGCCTCTGCTGCCGCGGCCGCCGTCAGCACCGGGCCGTCAGCCTCGTCGTGCCGCAGCTCGCTGCCGTTCAGCTTCAGCCGCTGGTAGTCCGCCAGGTCTGCCCGGGTGACCAGCCCGAGCGCCCGGCCTGCCACGTCGGCCAGGCGGGCGACGCACTCGGCGTCCGTGAGCTCCGCCGCGGTCAGGTCGGCTGGCAGCACCCGGGCCGGGAGGTCGTAGACGCGCCGCCAGCCCTTCCGCCGCACGCAGATCACGTCCCCCGTATCCAGCAGCCACTCGACCGCGATCTTGGTGTCGGACCAGTCCCACCAGGCGCCGCCGTTCTTCGCGCCGCCGAGCTCGGTCGCAGTGAGCGGGCCCTCGGACCGGAGTCTGGCCAGCACGCGCTCACAGACCGACGGGTGGCTCTGGTGCCAGCGCATCCCGCGGCGGGCGAAGGCGCGCCGACGGAAGGCATAGAACGGCCACTCCTCCAGCGGCAGCACGCACGCGGCGTGCGACCAGTACTCGAAGGCGGCGGGCTGACGCGGATGCCAGTACGCCTGTTCGATCTGAGCTCGGGGGATCGGCCCGAGCCGGGCGTAGGCGACCAGCTCATGCGAGCGCGCGAGGACGCTGATGGTGTCCAGCTGGACGGCCCCAAGCCGCCCGAGCATCGCTGCTACGCCGCCCTTCCGGGCGTCGGCGCCGATGAATCCCTGCGCGCGGAGGGTGATAACGCGCGCTTCGTCCTGGCTCAGAGTGAACTCAGGCGCTGGCAAAGGGGGACCGGCCACGACAGGAGGCTACCGGGAGCCGGTGACACTTCACCCATATGACTGATTAATGCCGGTATCGGCCGCCGCCGACCGCAAACCCGCCGGCTTAATACCAGTCGTCGAAGATGCCGGTCGAGACGGCAAGCAGCGCGCCGAGTGCGGCGACGCCGAGCCCTACCCAGAACAGCCACCAGATCGGCCCGAACACCAGCGCCAGGCCGCCCGCCAGGAACGCCACGCAGATGAGCGCGACGGCCACCCACGAGACGGTCCGGCCGTGGAATGCGGGAAAGGAGACAGGCGTTCCTGGTACCTGGGAGACGAAAGCGACGTCCTGGCCACTGCCAGCCTGGCTCATGCCGCCGCCAACAGCCGCAGCGCCCGCCGTGCCTGACCCAGGTCCTGCCACGGACCCACCAGCAGTGGCCGGCCCCACCTGGTTCGTCATGCGCGCTGCTCCTCTCCTACGGCCTGTCGTTGTACCTATCATTGTGGTCAAGGGCCATTCATGGTGCGTACTCGGCCCCACATCTGAGTGCGCCGGGAGAGTCTGCGCCGCTGCGGACTCGGCTTCGCCGGCTATCTCGCCTACCATGACGGTGAGGCAGGAACGCCGGTTACCGCCATGGCGTTGTACTGCTACGGGAGCGGCCCCACGGCCCCGCGTCCGCTGTTAGCCTGCTCAGCCGCAGCTAGACAGCTAGCTGGTGGCTGGCGGGGAATGGCAAGGCCAGACACAAAGCCAGAGGATCCGCAGGGAGCGCGACAACAAGTGCCAGCCATCATTGACAACATCCTTCGCGCTGGCGAGGGCAAGACGCTGCGCAAGCTGAAGGCCATCGTCGGGCAGGTCAACTCGATCGAGGATGACTTCCGCGCCCTGAGCGACACTGAGCTGCGGGCGATGACCGCCGAGTTCAGGCAGCGCTACGCCGACGGAGAGTCTCTCGATGACCTGCTTCCCGAGGCCTTCGCTACCGTCCGCGAGGCTTCGACCCGGGTGCTAGGCCAGCGGCACTTCGACGTCCAGCTAATGGGCGGCGCCGCGCTGCACCTGGGCAACATCGCCGAGATGAAGACCGGTGAAGGCAAGACCCTGACCGCAGTGCTGCCGTCCTATCTCAACGCGATCAGCAGCCGCGGCGTCCATGTCGTCACGGTCAACGACTACCTGGCCAAGTACCACGCCGAGTGGATGGGCCGGGTACACCGGTTCCTCGGCCTGGAGGTCGGCGTGATCTTGTCGAATATGGATCCCGAGGAGCGGCGCAGGGCCTATGCCGCTGACGTCACGTACGGAACCAACAACGAGTTCGGCTTCGATTACCTGCGTGACAACATGGCCTGGGGCCTGGACGAGTGCGTCCAGCGCGGCCACTCCTTCGCCATCGTCGACGAGGTCGACTCCATCCTCATCGACGAGGCCCGGACCCCGCTGATCATCAGCGGCCCAGTGGACCAGAACAGCATCTGGTACCAGGAGTTCGCGAAGATCGCACCTAGGCTGCGCCGCGGCGAGGATGGCGAGGGCGACTACGAGGTCGACGAGAAGAAGCGCACCGTCGGCATCCTCGAGTCGGGCGTCGAGAAGGTCGAGGACACCCTCGGCATCGACAACCTCTACGAGAGCGTGAACACTCCGCTGATCAGCTTCCTCAACAACGCGATCAAGGCCAAGGAGCTCTACACCAAGGACAAGGACTACGTCGTCATGAACGGCGAGGTCCTGATCGTGGACGAGTTCACCGGCCGCATCCTGCACGGGCGCCGCTGGAGCGAGGGCATGCACCAGGCCGTGGAGGCCAAGGAAGGCGTGCAGATCAAGGACGAGAACCAGACGCTCGCGACGATCACCCTCCAGAACTACTTCCGCCTCTACGAGAAGCTCTCCGGCATGACCGGGACCGCCCTGACTGAGGCCAACGAGTTCCACCAGACCTACGGGCTTGGCGTCGTGCCGATCCCGACAAACATGCCGATGATCAGGGCCGACCAGCCGGACCTGGTGTACCAGACCGAGGAAGCCAAGTACGACGCCCTGGTCGAGGAGATCGTCGAGAAGCACGCGGCGGGCCAGCCCGTGCTCGTCGGCACCACCAGCGTGGAGAAGTCCGAGCGCGTATCAAGGGCGCTCAAGCGCAGCGCGGTGCCGCATGAGGTGCTCAACGCTAAGTACCACGAGCGCGAGGCCGCGATCATCGCGCAGGCTGGCCGCAAGGGCGCGGTCACGGTCGCCACCAACATGGCCGGGCGCGGCACCGACATCATGCTGGGGGGCAACCCCGAGTTCGTCGCCGATCTCGAGCTGCACCAGCGCGGCCTGTCACCGGTGGACACCCCGGAGGACTACGAGGCGGCCTGGCCGGAAGCGGTGGAGAAGGCACGCAAGGCCGTTGCCGAGGAGCACGAGGAAGTCGTGTCCGTCGGCGGCCTGTACGTGCTCGGCACCGAGCGCCACGAGTCCCGCCGCATCGATAACCAGCTCCGCGGCCGGTCCGGCCGCCAGGGCGACCCCGGCGAGTCCCGGTTTTACCTGTCGCTCGAGGACGAGCTGATGATCAGGTTCAACGGCGACAAGATCGCTCACCTGATGCAGCTGATGAAGACGCCGCCCGACATGCCGCTGGAATCCAAGCCCGTCAGCCGGGCGATCCGGTCCGCGCAGTCCAACGTCGAGGCGCTGAACTTCGAGATCCGCAAGGACGTCCTGAAGTACGACGACGTCATGAACCGCCAGCGCAAGGTGGTCTACAACGAGCGGCGGGCGGTGCTGGAAGGAGCCGACCTCGAGCCGCAGATCAGCGGGATGATCGATGACGTGGTGGACGGCTACGTCCGGGGCGCGACCGGCGAGGGCTTCCCGGAGGAGTGGGATCTCGACAAGCTCTGGCGGGCGCTGAAGCAGATGTATCCCGTGTCCATCAGCGTCAACGACGTGGTCGAGGAAGCGGGCGGCGAGCGCGCGCACCTCACCACCGACCTACTCGACGAGGTGGTCAAGGTCGACGCGCATGCCGCATACGTCCGGCGGGAGCAGGAACTGACGCCCGAGCAGATGCGCGAGTTCGAGCGCCGCGTCGTGCTGTCGGTGCTGGACCGCAAGTGGCGCGAGCACCTGTACGAGATGGACTATCTGCGCGAGGGCGTCAGCCTGCGCGGCTACGGCCAGCGCGATCCGCTGATCGAGTACCAGCGCGAGGGCTACGACATGTTCACGGCCATGATGGACGGGATCAAAGAAGAGACGGTTATCAGCTTGTTCAACCTCCAGGTGCAGGTCGTACCTGAGCCGATCGTGGCCGAGGACGGCGCGGACGGGAGCCCGGCTGGACCGAGTGTCAGCCTGACCCAGGCCGCTCCGAGTGCGTCGGCCACCGCCCCGGCGATCGAGCCAAGCCGGGCCCGGCAGCAGCAGGCCCAGCCCCGGCAGCAGCAGGCCCAGCCGCGGCAGCCAGCACAGGCCCGACAGCAAGCACAGGCCCGTCAGCCAGCACAGGCCCGTCAGCCAGCACAGCGGCAGCAGGGCAAGCCGGCCAGCGCCGCGCAGCAGCCTGCAACCGCGGATGCGGGCGCCGAGCCGGGGCTTCCGGCTGGCCTGGCCCGCGGGCTAGCCCGCCCGCAGCGATCGGGAAGCCTGAGCTACAGCGCGCCGAACGAGGACGCGACCGGCCGGGCCGAGCACACGACTGGTCCGGCGGGCGGCGCGCAGTTCGCCAACGTCGGCCGGAACGCGCCGTGTCCCTGCGGGTCGGGGCGCAAGTTCAAGCAGTGCCACGGCGACCCTCGTAACCGTTCGTAACGGCAACCCGCGTAACGGCAACCCGCGTAACGGCTACCCGCAGTAAGGGCTGCCAGTAGTGACAGGCCCGCCAGGCCGGCCGCACTTAGGCCGACTCGATCGCCGTACAGCACCATCGGCTGCCGCCGTCACGGTAAGCCCGGACCTGCTCGCGCTCCAGCCGGAGCGCCAGCACCCGGACGCGCGGTCCGAACCCGACCACAGCGGTCATTTCGAGCACGTTCGGAGCTGGCGCGGAGGTCATGACCCGGCGGACCCTGGGTCGCTGATCGGTGGCGAGTGCCGGGCCAAGCTGCTGGATGCGCTTGCGCGCCTGCTCTGTCGTCCAGGGGGCCAGCTGCCGAGCAGGCCGCGATCCGGCCAGCGTCTCCGCCAGGACCTGGGCGAACTGACTCGGCCAGCCGCCATCCGGGCCTGGCTTGGCGCGGCCGGTCTCGTCGGCACCTGAGTCGCTGACGTCGGACTTGTCGGGATCTGGGGTCGCCGGTCCGGGCGTCGTGTCAGCTAAGTCTGGCGTGCTGGCGACCGCCTGGGTGACGACCCCGTTCCCGTCCTTGCTGGTAGCCGGCGGTACGTCGGCGTCAAAGGGCGGTGCCGTCACCGGAACCGGGCACCGCCTGACGGCGACGGCATCAGGGAGCGGTGCTTGCCGACCCGGCTGCTGGACGCGGGTGGGCAGTATCGGAATGACGGCCGGCCCGGCCGGAAGCCCGGGACCGTGCGGGGGTAACTGCGGGGGCGGAATCTGGTGCATGGGATGAGTTGTACTCGGCGGCGGTGACATTTCCGGCCGCGGAATGCGGTGGCCGCCCTGCTGGTTCAGGGAGTTAGTGATGAGAAACCAACCAGGAGACATCGTGTCGACACTGCCACCGCTGGTCGAGCCGGCCGCCGACCTGTCCGTCGACGAAGTCAGGCGCTATTCGCGCCACCTGATCATCCCCGAGATCGGGATGACGGGCCAGAAGCGGCTCAAGAATGCCAGGGTCCTGTGCGTGGGCGCGGGCGGGCTCGGGTCTCCGGCCCTGCTCTACCTGGCTGCTGCGGGCGTGGGCACGCTCGGCGTCATCGACTTCGACGTGGTCGACGAGTCAAACCTGCAGCGTCAGATCATCCACGGCCAGTCCGACATCGGCCGGCTGAAGGCTGAGTCCGCCAGGGACAGCATCGCCGAGATCAACCCCTACGTGAACGTCCAGGTCCACACCGACGCGCTGACCACCGACAACGTCATGGAGATCTTCTCCGGCTATGACCTGATCGTTGATGGCACGGATAACTTCGCCACTCGGTACATGGTGAACGACGCGTGCGTGCTGCTGGGCAAGCCATATGTCTGGGGCTCGATTTTCCGGTTCGACGGCCAGGCCAGCGTCTTCTGGGCGGAGTACGGCCCCTGCTACCGCTGCTTGTACCCGGACCCCCCGCCGCCGGGGATGGTGCCGTCCTGCGCCGAGGGCGGCGTCCTGGGCGTGCTCTGCGGGTCGATCGGGTCGATCCAGGTCACCGAGGCGATCAAGCTCATCACCGGGGTCGGCGAGAGCCTGGCCGGACGGCTGATGATCTACGATGCCCTGGAGATGAGCTACCGCACCGTCCGGGTCCGCAAGGATCCTGAGTGCGCGATCTGCGGGAAGAACCCGAGCATCACCGGCCTCATCGACTACGACGCGTTCTGTGGCGCGGTGTCCGACGACGCGGCGGCTGCGGCCTCGGGCTCGACGATCACCGCGACCGAGCTCAAGGACATGCTGGACCGGGGCGACAACATTTTCCTCATCGACGTGCGCGAGCCCAACGAGTACGAGATCGTCTCGATTCCGGGCGCGACGCTGATCCCCAAGGACCAGTTCCTCACCGGGGCGGCCCTGGAGAAGCTGCCGCAGGATAAGCGGATCGTGCTGCACTGCAAGAGCGGCGTGCGCAGCGCGGAGGCCCTGGCAGTGGTCAAGACCGCCGGATTCGCCGATGCCGTCCACGTCGGCGGCGGCGTCCTCGCGTGGGTCAATCAGGTCGACCCCAGCTTGCCAACGTACTAACACAGCCTGCCAACGTACTCAGGTCAGGCATGGTCCTGAGCCAGGCAAGCCCAGCCAGGCCGTAGAATCCCCGTGTGACGTGGCAGACGGAGCCGGGGCAGAGCGGGCCGGACGGCCCCCCCGCCG
>DATHPF010000432.1:0-3622 GCA_035484155.1 Streptosporangiaceae bacterium | reverse complement strand
CGCGGTCTTGCCCACCGCGGCCTTCATCAGCTCGACTGCTCGGTCGCCAGCGGCAATATCGACGCCGGCTGCCGCATAGCTGACCGGCCGGATCGAGCCAGCGGGCGGTCCGCCCGCACTGTCCGCGCTAGTCAACCGAGTCCCTCGGCCGGCGCGCCAACGATCTCGAGCAGATGCTTGCCCTTCTCGGCCTCGGCGACCGGGATGGGGTACTGGCCGTCGAAGCAGGCCCGACACAGCCGACTCGACAGGATCGTAGTCGCCGCGATCAGCCCGTCTAGCGAGACGAAGCCGAGCGTGTCAGCGCCGATCGACTGCCTGATTTCCTCGATCGTGAGGTTGCCCGCCATGAGCTCGGCCCGGCTGGCGAAGTCGATGCCGAAGAAGCACGGCCACGCCACCGGCGGGCTGGAGATCCGGACGTGCACCTCCGCCGCCCCGGCCTCGCGCAGCATGGCCACGATCGCACGCTGGGTGTTGCCGCGGACGATCGAGTCGTCGACCACGACAAGCCGCTGCCCGGCGATGGCGTCGCGCAACGGGTTGTACTTCAGCCGGATGCCGCGCTCCCTGATGGTCTGGCTGGGCTGGATGAACGTCCGGCCGACGTAAGAATTCTTGACCAGCCCCTGGCCGTAGGGGATGCCACTAGCCTGCGCGTATCCGATGGCCGCTGGCGTGCTGGACTCCGGCACCGGGATCACCAGGTCGGCGTCGGCCGGGTACTCGACCGCCAGCCGCTTGCCTACCGCGACCCTCGCAGCCTGCACGCTGCGGCCAGCGATCGCGGTGTCGGGCCTGGCCAGGTAGACGTACTCGAAGAGGCAGCCCTTGGGCTCGGCGGGCGCGAACGTGTGTGACCTGACCCCATGCTCGTCGATCGCGACCATCTCGCCCGGCTGGATCTCACGCGCGAAGGTCGCGCCCACGATGTCCAGCGCGGCGGTCTCGCTGGCGACTACCCAGCCGCGGGCCAGGCGGCCGAGCACCAGCGGCCGGAAGCCCTGCGGGTCGCGGGCCGCGTACAGCGTCTGCTCGTCCATGAAGACCAGCGAGAAGGCCCCGCGCACCAGCGGAAGCACGGCCTGCGCCGCTGCCTCAACGCCAGGGTGCCCGGCACCTGGAAGCCCGGTGTCTGGCTGGACGCTGTGACCGTTCGCCGCGAACAGCGCGGTCAGCACGTCGGTATCGGAGGTGGCGCGCCCGTTGAGCGCTCCGCCGTGGCCGCCCAGCAGGCTGGCCAGCTCGAGGGTATTGATCAGGTTGCCGTTATGGCCAAGCGCCAGGCTGGCCGAGGGGGTGGCGCGGAACGTGGGCTGCGCGTTCTCCCAGACCGAGGATCCGCTGGTGGAGTAGCGGCAGTGCCCGACGGCGATGTGCCCGTGGAGGGTGTTGAGAACCGACTCGTTGAAGACCTGCGCGACAAGGCCCATGTCTTTGTAGACGACGATCCGGGAGCCGTCGCTGACGGCGATGCCGGCCGACTCCTGGCCACGGTGCTGGAGCGAGTACAGCCCGTAATAGGCAAGCTTGGCGACATCCTCGCCCGGAGACCAGACGCCGAAGACGCCGCAGGCATCCCTGGGTGGCTGGTCGCCCCCATCGGCTGAGAGAAAGTCGGAATCGTGTGACAGAAGGCCATCGGGCTTAATCACTAGTCAAGTCTAGTGACCTCCGGGCCTGCCGGGACCGCTCGACGTGAGCGGAAGATAGGCAGAAAGGTCAGCGCGCTGGCCGCTGGCCCGCACCCGGCCGGACGCGACCGCACTTTCCCAGCCCACGCGCCCTGCGGCGAGGTCCAGCCACGTCAGCGGATCAGTCTCGACGACGTTCGGGGGCGTACCTCGGGTGTGCCGGGGGCCTGGCACGCACTGGATCGCGGCGAATGGCGGGACCCTGACCTCCACTGTGCGGCCCGGTACCCGCTCCTCGAGCAGGCCCAGGCTGTATCGGACGGCAGCGCGCAGGGCAGGCCGCAGCGGCTGCGACCCTGCGGCTAGCACGTCGGTCACTGCGGCCAGCGCCGCCGCCCCGAGCACGCGCTCGGTCGCAAGCCCTGGCCACGGCGGCTCACCGAGCGCGGCCCGCTGCTCGTTCAGGGCGGCGAGCAGCTTGCCCAGGTCAGGTCTACGCGGCGGCACGGCTAAGCAGGCTAGCGGATACGACCGACAGCGGCGGCGACCCGAAGCACCGCATTGCCCGGCGCACCGCCGGACCCTGGCCGAAAATTCTTCCGGATTTTCGGGCTATCTGGCCCCATCAGTGCCCTGATCCGGGTATTCGTTCGGTATGCCCGGTCAGCGCCGTACGACAGGCTCACGAGCCAGGGGTTCCTGGCTGCCCAGGCTCGCTGGCCTGGGTGCCGTGGTGCTCCTCGCGGGGGCAGGGGTGACGGCTTATCTGATCGTCCACCCGGCCGCGCACGGCGCGGCGCCGCTGTCGCCCCGGGTAATCGGCTACCAGACCGTCGGCCTGGTCGTGGCAGCCAGCGAGAAAGGCAGCTCTACCGATCAGCTGGTCCAGCTCGTCTCCACGCAGGGCACGCCGACGTTCAGCGCACTCGGGCAGGCGCAGGCAGCGCAGAGCAGCGCACCGCAGTGGACCGCCGACCTGATGGACGGCGGCAGCTACATCTTCATCTACCTGCCAACCGGCCAGTGCCTGAGCGCGGCCGCCACGGCCGGCAAGCCCAGGCTGGCCCTCCGGCACTGCGACCTGGACGCGCGCCAGCGCTGGCGCCGGACGCAGGTGGCGGTCGTATCCCAGGCGCACGATTTCTACCAGTACGCGAATCTCGGCGATCGATCGTGCGTGACGCAGACGGGCCCGCTGCAAGGCCGGATCTTCGGCGCGAGCCTGGCCACGTGCGCCTCATCGCTCCCGGCCGACCAGCTCATCGCGTTCTGGTAAGCCTCAGTCAAGCTCAGCCGAACAGCGCTGGCAGCGCGCGGCGATGCACCCGCGCCAGCTCGTCGAGCGGCACCGTGAACAGGCCGCTGACCTCCAGCGCCGTACCCCCGGTCGCGCCGAGGGTCTCGGCTGGCACCCCGGCCTCCGCGCACAGCGCCGCCAGCTCTTCCTCAGCGCCGGGACGAACCGCGACGACGGCACGTGCTGCCGACTCACTGAATAGGAACGTGGCCGCATCCGCTGGCAGTCTGATCGTGCAGCCGGTCCCGCCGGACAGGCATGATTCGGCCAGCGCGACGGCGAGGCCGCCATCGGAGAGGTCATGGGCGGCGACGAGCAGGCCGCGGCCGGCCGCGGTGATCAGGACGTCAGCCAGCGCGCGCTCGGCCTCGAGGTCCGCGGCAGGCGGCAGCCCGCCCAGATGACCATGCCGCAGCCACGCCCACAGGGACCCGCCGAACTCAGCCGTGGTCTCGCCCAGCAGCACCACGGCAGCACCGGGCTGGCTGAATCCTGACTGAACCCGGCGCTGGACGTCGTCGTGCACGCCGAGTACCCCGACGACAGGCGTCGGCTGGATGGGCGTGCTGCCCGTCTGGTTGTAGAAGCTGACGTTGCCGCCCGTCACGGGGATGCCCAGCTGCTGGCAGCCGTCCGCGAGGCCGCGGACCGCCTCGGTGAACTGCCACATCACTGCCGGGTCCTCCGGGGA
>DATHPF010000431.1:0-2844 GCA_035484155.1 Streptosporangiaceae bacterium | reverse complement strand
TCGGCGCATCGCCCGCACAGGCTGCGCCGCTATTAACGGGAAAGCGCGATGCGGCTCAGGTCGTGGCGTTTCCGCTTCTCGCGGTGAAGGGCCAGGCACCGGCGAGCGCCGGGTATCACGTCAGCCACTCATCCCATGTGTCGGGCTCAGGCGGGCACGTTTCCCATGTCTCGCACGTGTCGCATGTCTCGTCGGTCCCTGCCCCGCCGCCGACGAGCGCAGCGCCTGTTGTCGTATCCCAGCCTCCCCCGTCGGCCAGCCCGGTCCCGGCCGTCAGCGCGGGCTCGGGCGGGTCGCCTTCCGCCGCGCCGCCGTCGGGCAGCCTGGCGAGCAGTTCAGCGGATCTGGGGAGCGGCAGCCCGGCCGCGAGCAGTGGCGGGGGCTGCGCGTTTGTCATTGTGGCGCCGTTTAGTGCCCTGGCCGGCTGGATCAGGCGGCTCGCCCGGCGGGTGAGGGCGCGATGAGCCCGGCGGATGGCGTGCCTGGCGCCGGTGCTGAGGCAACTGGTGCTGGCGCGGTCGGCGCCGCGCAGATCACGCTGGCTTTCGACCAGGCCACGGCGGACTTGGACGCGTTGCAGCGGAGCGCGTACGCGGTGGCCGCCGAGATGACGGTCGATATCCGCGTCTGTGGCGCGGACTACGTGTGCACTTTGTTCCCGCGCACGCAGGACACCCGCGATGAGGAGCTGAAGCACCGGTTCCGCGCGGAGGTGAACGACCAGATCCTGCGGGTGCGGATCGCAAAGGAGACCGAGCCGCTACGGAACCTGGTCTTCGCGCTGGCGTTCTCGCAGACCGGCCTTGCCGACGCTGAGGGCTCGGCGTGATGAAACTGGAGCGGGCGGCAACGGCGCTGCCCCGGCACGGCTGGCAGTTGCTGCCGCTACGGTTCCACCGGATCGACGCGGACTCGGTGGTCCTCACCAACCTGGTGGGGGAGCACGTGTTCGTGACGCCGGACGAGCTGAGGACCGTGGCGGACGGGACCTGCGCGGACCAGGAGCTGCTTGCGCGGCTGCGGGCGGCGCACCTTGTCCAGGTCCCCGGCGAGACGCTGCCTGCCGAGCTGCTCGCTATCAAGCTGCGGACCCGGATGCGGCGACTGCCGGACTCGACCGGGCTGCACATCTTTGTGGTCACGCTGCGCTGCGAGCACACGTGCCGGTATTGCCAGGTGTCTCGGCAGTCGGCGGCGAAGAGCGAGTTCGACATGACTGAGGAGACTGCGCGCCGGGCGCTTGAGCTGGCCTTCAGGTCACCGTCGCCGCAGTTGAAGGTCGAGTTCCAGGGCGGCGAGCCGTTGCTGAACTTCCCGCTCGTCCGGTGGATCACGGCCGAAGCGAACCGGATGAATCAGGAGCACGGCAAGGACCTGACGTTCGTGATCGCGACGAACCTGGCGCTGCTTGACGAGGAGATCCTCGGCTTCTGCGCCGAGGAACAGATCCACATCTCGACATCGCTTGACGGCCCGCAGGATCTGCACAACGGAAACCGGCGCCGCCCCGGCCGTGATAGCTGGCAGCAGGCGGTGGCGGGCATCAGGCGGGTGCAGGAGCGGCTTGGCGAGGATCGGGTCAGCGCGCTGATGACGACTACGGCGGCGAGCCTTGGCCGGGCGGCCGAGATCATCGACACCTACGCCGGGCTCGGGTTGCGCGGGGTGTTCCTACGCCCGGTCTCGCCGTACGGGTTCGCGTTGCGAGGCCGTGGCGGCGCGAATTACGACGTGGGCCGGTGGCTTGAGTTCTACAGGGCTGGCCTGGACCGGATCGTTGAACTGAACCGGCAGGGTGTGCCGATGGTGGAGATGTACGCGGCGATCATCGCGAAGAAGATGCTCACCAACGCCGACCCCGGCTACGTCGACCTGACCTCTCCAGCCGGGATCGGGATCGGCGCGCTGGTCTATAACTACGACGGCGACATCTACGCGAGCGACGAGGGCCGGATGCTCGCCGAAATGGGTGACCGTACCTTCAGGCTCGGTACCGTGCGCGACTCCTACGCGGACATCATGCTGTCCGACGGGCTGCTGAACCCGCTCACTGAATCGATCACGCTCAGCGCGCCGATGTGCGCTACGTGCGCGTTCGAGCCGTACTGCGGTGCCGACCCGGTGTTCCACCACGCGACCATGGGAGACTTCACCGGGCATAAGGCGCTGTCGGCGTTCTGCCGGCGCAACATGGGCGTATTCACCTTGCTGCTGCGGAAGATCCGCGATGACCCGTATTTCCGCGACTTGCTGTGGCGGTGGGCGCAGTGAAACTGCCTAGCGCGGTGGGCGGCCACGGCGATGCGGCGAGGCAGAGCCGGTGAGGCGGGGACGGTCATGCTGAAGCTGATGGGCCGTGCCGACGCAACCGGGCTGGCCGGGCCGGCGGCCGACGATGTATGGCGGGTTTGCCTGCCTGAAGACGCAGACAACGACCTCAGCGGCGCCGACGAGGAAGCTCCCGCCACGTCCGTTGCGTGCCTGCTGCGGGACGAGCAGGACGCACCCCCTGGATACGGCCTCTACCTCATGGCCGGACACGAGGCCGGGATGAGACCCGGGATGCCCGGGGTAGCTGGGTCGCGCGGCCCTGGGGTATCTGGCATGCCTGGTCCGGTGCTCCGGCTCGGGCCGGAGCTGGCGCACCTCGATGCGGGCGACATCATTCACGTCTCCGGCGACGGCCGCCGGGTCACAGTGCTATGGAAGAACTCCGCCAGGCACAACGCCCTGCTGCTCACCGAGCAGTGCGACAACTACTGCCTCATGTGCTCCCAGCCGCCCAAAGACCGCGACGACGCCTGGCTGTTCGACCGGGCAAGGAAGGTGATCAGCCTGCTGCCG
>DATHPF010000430.1:0-8795 GCA_035484155.1 Streptosporangiaceae bacterium | reverse complement strand
CGGCCCGGTCGAGCACCTGCGCGCGCACCGCCGGATCGAAGCAGTCCCCGTTGACCGCGTCGAACTGGAGCCCGGCCGCAGCGGCGCGGCTGGCCAGGGCCGCGATGCGGTACCAGCCAGCCGACGCCGATCGCCTCGCTGTCGCCGGACGCTCGTAGCACAGCCCGACGACGCGCGCGCGGTACCCGAACAGCCCGGTCACAGCCGCGGCCAGCCCGTAGCCCGCGCTGCAGCCGAGAACGAGCACGCGGGGTCCGCCCGAGTCCGCCGCGGCTACGCGCGCACCTGTCGTCTCGCTGATCATCGCGTCCACGGTCGCGGCGCAGCCGACCGGATGCGAGTCGAGGAAGATGAATCCCTTGCCCTCCGGGCGGAGCACTCGAGCGGCCATGGCTGTAGTCCGTCCCTCCGGCCGGCGGCTGATGTAGGCCAGAGCATATTGCGCATCCCGGCTGCGCGCGCGAGGGCTACCCGGCCCCCGCGGGCGGGCGGCGCGCGACTCGGCGTGCGGACTACCGTCCTGTTTACTGCGGCTGGCTATCGGCCGACGCCAGATCAGCGCTTGCGGCTCCATCGAAGAGCGCGACCTCACTGCCGGTCGACCCAGACAGGCTCTTCTTGACCGACTCCAGGATCGTGAGGCCCTGGCCGACCAGGCCGGCCGCGATCTCGCTCAGCCCGTCCGTCCCGTTGAGCACGCTGACGTTGGCGCCGGCCAGGCCCGCAGCGGCCTCCTTCACGATCATCGGCAGCTGCTCGATGAGCATCCGGTCGAGCGACACGCGGTTGTTCGACGCGGCAGCGGCCGCCTGCAGCCTGGTGCGCTGCGCGTCGGCCTCCGCCAGGATCCTGACCTTCTCGGCTTCCGCCTCGGCCGGCTTGACCACCTCGGCGACCAGCTGGCGCTGGCGAAGCTCGGCCTGCCGATGTGCCAGGTCCGTCTGCGCCGACAGCACGCTCATCTGCGCCTGTGCCTGGGCCAGCGGACCGGCCTGCGCGGCTTCCGCCTGGGCCTTGTCCACTTCGGCCTTGTACTGGGCCTGCACAACCATGGTCTGCCGTCCGTACTCGGCCTGCTTGCGCTGCGATTCCTGCTGCGCCTCGGCCGCGGCCTGGTTGGCCTGCGCCTGGGCGATCTGGGCCTGGCGCTGGATGGCGGCCGTGTGCGGGGCGGCCATGGCGTCGATATAGCCGCTGTTCATGTCGTCGATGGACTGGATCTGGAGGGAATCGACGGTGAGGCCGATCTTGGCCATCTCCGCCTTAGAGCCGTCCAGCACCTCAGTCGCCAGCTTCTGGCGCTCGGTGACGATCTCCTCCACGGTCATGGAACCGATGATCGACCTGAGGTGACCGGCGAAGATCCGGCCCGTCAGGGTCGACATCTGGTCCTGGTCGGACAGGAAGCGCTGGCCGGCGTTGATGATGCTCTCGTCGTCGTTGCCGACCTTGAACGCGATCACGGCCCGCACGTTCAGCGAGATGCCCTGCTTGGTCACGCAGGTCTCAGAGACCTCGGCCTCGCACATCGACAAGGTCAGATAGCGTGCCTTGCGGAACGCGGGGGCTACGAACGTGCCATGCCCCACCACTACTTTGAACGGCGCGCCGCCTTTGCGGGAGCGGCCACCGGAAATCAGCATCGCCTGGTCTGGCGCAGGCACCCGGTAACCAAACATGTCTCATCTCCACTTTCGACCCCGTGCCGGCTGCCGTGCCGGCTTATCCCAGTATGTTCCTGATGCGGCACTACTGCGCGTTGTCTTGGTCGAATTCCGCGAGCGGGTCAGTCCAGGGGCTGACGTCGACGGCGCGGTGGCCACGAGACTCGATCACCAAGACCGTGGCCCCTTTGGGGAGCGGATCGGCTGACCAGGCAATAAAGGCCTCCGACCCGCCCCGGACACGCACCAGGACCTCGCCTGGACCGGCTCCGCCCCGGCTGGCGACGATCATCTTCCCGATGCAGCCGATGACCGGCTCGTCATGCGCCATCGCTACTCATCCTCACCACGGCCGGCCTGGAAGCTCATTATCGCGCCGGGAATAGCCCGGCACCCAGCCTCGTTCAAGCTTCCGTTGGTGCGATGTGTCCCCCGGGCCGCAATAACCGCCATCGCGGAATACCGTCCGGCTGGAGCCGCGTTGTGCCACTCGCCGAGAGGCGACCTCGCACCAACACATGGCACGCCCTCGTGAGCAGACGCTCCCGGGGGCGTCGTCATGTCGGGGGGGCCGCCGACCCGCCCCGCGGCACTAGCGCACCCTGGCCGCGGCGAGCTGCCGGCGCAGTACTGCTGGCGCCTCGGTCAGTGACGGGCCGTACCAGGTCAGATGGCGGCCGCTGATCAGGGCGGTCCGGCTGCCAGGGAAGGCCTCTGGCCCGTCCGAGGCGGTGAAGCGGTATGGCTCGTCCGGCAGCACGACCATGTCGGCGCGGGCGGCCTGCAGTTCCTGAATGTCCACGCGCGGGTACCGGTCCGGGTGACCGGCGTAGACGTTGGTCACGCCGAGCCTGGCCAGCAAGTCGCCGGCGAAGGTGTCGCCGCCGAGTACCATCCACGGCCGGCGCCAGATCGGCACCACCGCCGCCATACCGTCGCTGGCGAGCGGCTGCGCCCATGCCGACGCGGCAGCGTCCAGCCAGGCCGGTCCAGGCTGGCGGCAGGCGAGGGTGATCATCCGACGCAGCGAGGCAAGCGCCTCGGGCAGGTCGCGGATCCGGGTGACCCAGACCGCGAGACCCGCCGCGCGCAGCGCGTCCAGGTCAGGCTCTCGGTTCTCTTCCTCGTTGGCCAGCACGACGTCGGGGCACAGCGCCACTGTCTGGCCAACGTCGGGATTCTTGGTGCCGCCGATGCGCGCGACGGCCAGGTCCGCCGGATGAGTACACCAGTCTGTGGCGCCGACGAGCAGCCCGGGCGCGCAGGATGCCACGGTCTCGGTCAGCGACGGGACCAGCGAAACCACGCGCCTGACGACCGCGGGGATGACGACCCGCAGGCCCAGGTCGTCGATTGCCTGCGCCGAGCCGCTCGCAGGTCCCGTAGCCTCGCTCATCGCGCCCCCAGACACACCGATCGCCGTTGATCGCCGTCGATCGCCATTGTTGCCGCAATCACGCAGTGGCACCAGCCTCTGGCTCGATCCGGGCGCTCGCATACGCTGGGTGCTCGGTCGCTGGTCAGACCCCGCTGCGCGCAGCTCAGCAGCCGTGGCGCTCGCCGAGGAAGGCTTAACTCCATGACTGACGCGGTACCCGAGCCTGTGGTGGCTGGGCTGGATGACCCGTTCGCCGAACTGACCGGCCCGCTTGCGGACACCAGGAAGCTCCACTTCGAGGTGGTCAGCAGCACCCGGCTCACGCCGCATATGCAGCGCATCGAGCTGGCCGCTGCCGAGCTCGACGGATTCAGCTACCGCCCTGGGCAGGACGTCATGCTGCTGGTCGCGGCCGACGGCCGCCGGCCGGTCCGGCGTCGCTACACGATCCGCCAGTTCGACAGGACGCGCCAGCGTCTCACGATCGACGTGGTACTGCACGGCGATGGCCCGGGCGAGCGGTGGGTTGGCTCAGCCAAGCCGGGCGACAGGATCGAGGGCATCGGTCCACGGGGCAAGGTCTTTCCGTCCATGTCAGCGGACTGGCATCTGTTCATGGGTGACGAGGCCGCGCTGCCCGCCATCGCGGCCATGACCGAGTCGCTGCCCGGCGACGCGGACGCCACGCTGGTGCTGGAGGTGCCGGAGGCCGACGACGAGCAGGAGTTCGCAGCGGCCGCCCGGACCCGGATCAGCTGGCTGCACCGGCTAGAGCGCCCGGCCGGCGATCCGAGGTCGTCGATGCTCGTGGCTGAGGCCGCCGAGGTTGAGCTCCCGCCCGGCAACGGCCACGCCTACCTGCTCGGCGAGGCGTCAGTGGTGCTGACGCTGCGCGAGCGGCTGACCGCCCGCGGGCTGCCATCCGACCAGATGTCGCCGAAGGCGTACTGGGGCCGTGGCCGGGCGAATGCCGAGCACGGCGAGCCGGCCAGGGACAGCTGACTTTCCGGCCCGTTCCGCGTTCCCCGCCGGATAGGGCCGCCAGGGTGCAATTAAACGGCAAGCCAAACAGCCGTTCTTTCTCAATAGGCACCAAGCTGCTTCATAATGAAGAGAACCAGCCCGTGGGCCCGGCCCGCTCTGCCGGAAAGGAGCGCTTCGGTGGCATCCGCAGTGGCGGCAGAGGCTTCAGTGGTGCTGGCCAATACCTCGACCCGGACGCTAATTCTCGGGATCGACAAGACAGGCCAGATCCGTCAGCACGACCGCGGCGCGGGTGACGTGCTGGCCACCGAGCCGGCCGAGCTGATCGGAACCGACCTGGCCACCCTGCTCGCTGCACCCGACGGGCCGTCGGCCAAGGTTCTCCAGGCGCTCATCGACGGCGCCTGCTCCAGCCGCGAGGGCACCACCGTGCTGTCGTTCCGCACGGCCAACGGAGCTATCGCCGACGCGGTCGTCACCGTCCAGCCGGTCCGCTCGGCCGACCCCGAGCTTGCCGCGCAGGTCATCATGCGCATCGCGCCGCCGGTACAGGAGCGCTTCCTGGACCCGGCGGTCATGCGCCAGGTCATGGTGGACGGTGCCGTCCGGCGGATCGGCGGCGCGCTCGACATCGACCAGATGGCCCCCGAGCTCATCAGCATCATCGTGCCGCACTTCTGCAATGCCGCCGGGCTGGTCGTGCTCGAGAGCCTGGTAGCCGAGGACGAGTTCCCGTCCGAATCGATGGACGGGACGCAGCTGGTCCGGCGCCTCGCGGTCGCGCACGACGACGGCGACGCGGCCTGGGATGCCGCCTTCCCCACCGGCGAGATCCTCCGTTACCCGCCGGGCACGCCGTACACCCGGTGCATGGATACCGGCCGCCCCGTATGCGAGGTCGTGAGCGGCGACAGCGCCGACTCGATGGCCGCCGAGTGGATCCGGCGGCCGGTCGCCGAACTGCTGTCGGGCGTGTCGATGCTGCTCCTGCCCCTGATCGCGCGCGATGTCATGCTCGGCTTCTTCGTCTGCGTCCGGCAGGTGGGGTACCGGCGGTTCGATGCCTATGACACCGAGATCGGGATGGATTTCGCGTCCCGGGCCGCGATCTTCATGGACAACGCCCAGCGGTACAGCCGCGAGCGCACCACCGCGCTGACCCTCCAGCGCAGCATGCTGCCGACCGGTCTCTCCTTCCCGTCGTCGGTCGAGGTGAAGCACCGCTACCTGCCCGGCAGCAAGCTGATCGAGGTGGGGGGCGACTGGTACGAGTCCATCGCGCTGCCCGGCGGCCGCGTCGCGCTGGTCGTCGGTGACGTCGCCGGTCACGGCGTCCGGGCCGCCGTGACCATGGGACGGCTGCGGACCGCCATTCACACGCTGGCCATGCTCGAGCTGCCGCCGTCCGAGACGCTCCAGCAGCTGAACGAGCTGATGAACGAACTGGGCGTGCGCGAGCCGCACTTCGCCACCTGCGTCTACGCGATCTTCGACGCAGTGAGCGGGACTTGCGAGCTGGCATCGGCCGGCCACCTGCCGCCGCTGCTGGTCCGGCCGGACGGCACGAACGAGCTGCTCGATATCATGCCGGCGCCACCGCTCGGCGTCGGGACCGGCCTGATCCAGAGCCGGACCCTCACCATCGAGGACGGCAGCCTGCTCGTGCTGTACACCGACGGGCTAGTGGAGAAGCGGACCCGCGACATCGACGAGGGCCTCAACCGGTTGCGGGACATCTTCGGCCCGGGCTCGGCCGACCTTCCACTCGAGGACCTGTGCCGCGCCACCCTGGCCGGGGTCTACGCGGACGAGCATCGCGACGACATCGCCGTGCTCATTGCCAGGCTGCGCCGGATCCAGCCCGATCACGTCGTGAGCTGGACGCTGCCGTCCGAACTGACCTCGGCGAGCCGGGCCAGGTCGCTGATCCGGCGGCCACTTCGGCGCTGGGGGCTGCTCGACCTGCTGCCGACCACCGAGCTGCTGGTCTCCGAGCTGGTGACCAACGCTGTCCGGTACGCGCAGGGCAAGATCGGGCTCCGGCTGATCCTGGAGGGCGGCCTGGTCTGCGAGGTCCTCGACGACTCCGCGGCACTCCCACGGCTGCGGCACCCCGACGACTCCGACGAGCGCGGGCGAGGCCTGCAAGTCGTCAGCCAGCTAGCGCAGCGCTGGGGCGCCAGGCGTGCCGCGTCCGGCAAGGTCGTCTGGTGCGAGCAGCCGCTGCCGTACTCCTGACGGCACCGCCGCACACGGCAGCGTGCCCGCAGCCTGGGATGCAGGCTGCAGGCCGCGCTGCCTAACCTGGCCCCGGCTCGTGTCGGCCAGATCAGGCTGAGGTGGTCGGCTGTGTCCTGATGTCCTGCTTGATGGACAGCTTCCCGTTCTTCATGATGCCAAGGCGCTGCGCCCGGCGCGCCACCGTGCTGTCGTGCGTGATCAGCACCATGGTCAGCTGCTGCTCACGCCACAGCTTCTCCAGCAGCCCGATGATCTCGTCTCTGGTGCCCTCGTCCAGATTCCCGGTCGGCTCGTCTGCCAGCAGGACCTTCGGCTGCTTGACCAGGGCCCTGGCGATGGCGACCCGCTGCTGCTGGCCGCCCGACAGCTCAGACGGCAGGTGCTTGGCGCGGTCGGCGAGGCCGACTTCGGCCAGCGCGGCGGCCGCGCGCTGCCGCCGCTCTGCGGCGGGCAAGTGCAGCGGCACTAGCGCCGTCTCCACGTTCTCCTGCGCGTTCAGGGTCGGCACCAGGTTGAACGTCTGGAAGATAAACCCGATCGACTCCGCCCGGACCTTGGTCACCTGGCTCTCGCGCAGCGTAGCTAGATCGGCCTGGCTGCCGTCGTCGCCGAACTCGATGCTGCCGGAGGTCGGCCGGTCGAGGCCGCCCAGCATCTGGAGCAGCGTCGTCTTACCGTGGCCTGTCGGCCCCTGGATCGCCAGCCACTCGCCGTCCTCGATGTCCAGGTCGACGCCCTGCAGCGCGTGGACGACGCCACGGCCCTTCTGATAGTCCTTCTTGACCGCTGTCAGCTTGTACATGACGACACTCCCTGGATGGCCGCAGATCCCGCAGTCCTGACTCGATCCGATCTCACCGGGTTCATTCGACCCTCGCCAGTGCCGCGGCCGGCCGCAGCCGGGCTGCCCGCCAGCCGCCGAAGCCGCCCGCGATCAGGCCGCCAGCGACCGCCAGCACGACGGCCGCCACGATTGCGCCGGCCGTCACCGGGGCGCTGAGGTGCACCAGCACCGTGTGCTGCGCGACACTGCCGACCGGGCGGAACCGGTTGGCGCCACCGCCGGCACCACCGCCGCCGAATCCGCCACCGCCGCTGGAACCACCGAACCCGCCGCCGCCGCTGGAACCGCCAAAGCTCGCGCTGCTGGCCATCCCGCCGTAGCCTCCACCACCGCCGCCTATTCCGCCAAAGCCCGAACTACCCATGCCGCTGGCGGCATCGTTGAAGCTGGAGCGCCCGAGTGAGCCTTTGCCGGTGGTCGGCGAAAGAGTGGTAGGGCCGCTGCCGCCGTTGAGCAGGTTGTTGAGCACTTGGACCATCTCGAGCGCCTGCGCATTCTTCAAGCGATAAACGTGGATGCGCGAGGTTGACAGCGGCGGCGTCACGTCGAGCTTCTGTACGATCTCCTGGATCTCGCGCATCTGCAGCGGCGGCGCCATCACGACCAAGCAATTGGTGCGTTCGTCGGGAATAACTTTGTAGCCCATCGAAGGGCCGGTGGCGGAGGCCGCCACGCCCATCTGGGGTCGAATCATCTGCGGGTTCGAGCCCGCGCCGCCCATCTTGGCGGCCATCAGCTGATCGATCTCCGGGGCCAGTTCACCGGCGAAAGCCAGTCGCAGCGGAATTACGACGATCGATTGCTGCTCGCCGCGCACGTCCAGCGCACCGATTATCTGCAGCAGCCGCTCGACGTTGTAAGCGTCGTCGGTGACGATAACGGTGTTGTCACTGGGAAAAGCCGCGACCAGTCCGTCGTGCGAGACCATCGGCTGGATCACGCCGATAACGGACGCGGCGTCGATATTCTTGAGCCGCACCATCCGGGTCACGTACTCGTCGCCGCCGGTCTCGGCGGGAGTCTGCGATTGGGTAAGCTTGGCGATTGATCGAACGTTGCGCGCAGGCTCAATCTTGATGACCTTGCCGGCCTGAACGGTGGTGAAACCTTTTACCTGGAGGACCGATTGAAAGATCGAGTAAGCCTGCTCGGGCGTGACCTTGGTCGGCGAGATGATCGTAACCTTGCCGCGGACCGATTCGTCAATAATGAAGTTGCGGCCGGTGATCTCGGAGATGAACTTGGCAAGAACGGGGATGTCCACGTTCTGGAAGTTCATCGTGATTGTGTTCTGGGGGGGCAGCGCTGTGGAGTCGGCGGCGGAAGCGGAGAATCCGATATCAGTTATGACGAACAGCGCTGCGGCAGTCAGCGCCGCAAGCAAAAAACGACTCATGCGAGCATCCTCCGCATTCTCGGTCAAAACGTCGTGAGCATATTTCACGTCTGCCGCGCTGCGCAACCCGGATTGTTGCAAATGTCACAGTGCTCGGCGACTATGACGATCACCGACCCGATTTGATTCAATCGAAAGCCAGAAAAAGTAATGAAAAGAACATGTGACGGCCGCGGCCTTGCCTCAACTGCAGCCGGGCGCCGCCCGAACCCTCATCCGCCGCTATCGTCCGTTACGCAGATGACCGCCTCTCCCGTAGAATAACGGGCGAGGTCGAGAGCATAAATT
>DATHPF010000429.1:0-2903 GCA_035484155.1 Streptosporangiaceae bacterium | reverse complement strand
GGCGTCACGGATCCAGCTGTACCGGTAGTCCCAGTTGCGCTCGCCGCCAGGCGTCTCCGGCAGTGACGTGGTCGCCGCGGCCGCGACGGCCCCGGTCGGCGCGAACGTGAGGCCCTTGAGCGTCAGCGCGCTGCGCGCCAGATGGCTGCGCCAGCGATGATCAGGGAGATCGCCGCGCGCGAGCCAGTGCTGCCAGTGATGCGCGGTCCAGACCAGCCGCCGGTAGGCCTCCTCGTAATCCTCGGGCGGATCCACGCTGCCCCAGGACAGTGCGCAGAACCTCGTGTCGCCTTCGTGCAGCAGGGTGCGCGAGCGCGCGCTCGGGCCTTCCAGGCCGATCCGGATATCGGAGGTGAGCGTCAGCGTCAGGTCGCTTTCCTCGGGCGTGATCGAGGCCTGGTAGTAACCGCGCTCGGTGTGCTGCCAGCTGGACCGGATCCGGCCGTAGTCGAACACTGGCTCGCAGTCGATGATGAGCTGCGCGGTGCCGCCGACGCAGCGCACGGTACGCAGCAGCGTGTGCTCGGCGTCGTAGTCGGTCGGTGGCCTGGTGTGCGAGCTGCGGCCGGGATGCTCGTGTCGCCACGGGCCCATGAGCAGGCAGTCCCGGACGATGATCCAGCCCTCACCGCAGTCCCAGCTGGTCTCGATGACCATCGTGCCTGGCAGGTAGCGACGGTCGGCAGGCTCGGAGATGTTTTCCGGGCCGAACTTGAACCGGCCGGCGTCCCGGTCGAGCAGCGCGCCGAACACGCTCGGGCTGTCCAGCCTTGGCAGGCACATCCACTCGATCGCGCTGCTGGGCGCGACGAGGGCAGTCACCTCGCAGTCCGAGAGGAAGGCGTAATCAGCGATTGGCGGGAATGGCGACGCAGGGGGGAAGGGCGGCACTTGCTGGTCCGAGGCCGGTACCACCGCCGGGCTGGCTACCACTGGGCTGGCTACCACTGGGCCGACCGGCCCGATGTCGGTCGGCCGGATCTCCTCGTGTTCTCGCCCGTCGGAAGCCATATCCGCGTCATTGCCCAGGCTGGCGGATGGTCAACCCGTGTCAGCGGACTCCGCTCGGGCGGAACTGGACGCTGATGCGCGGGCCGGTGGGCTTAGCCGACTTCGGTATTGCGTGCTGCCAGGTGCGCTGGCAGCTGCCGCCCATGACCAGGAGGTCGCCGTGTCCGACGTCGTAGCGGAGCGCCGAACCGCCACTAACGGGACGGAGCAGCAGCGGGCGCGGCGTGCCCAGCGACAAGATCGCCACCATAGTGTCCTGCGTGCTGCCGCGGCCGATGGTGTCGCCGTGCCAGGCCACGCTGTCCCGGCCATCGCGGTAGAGGCAGAGGCCAGCGGTCACGAACGGCTCGCCAAGCTCCGCGGCGTAGTGCTCGTCCAGCGCGTCCCTGGCCTGCGTCAAAAGCGCGTCTGGCAAGGCCTCGCCCTCGCCGTAGAAGCACAGGAGCCTGGGTACGTCGACAACCCGCTCGTACATCCGCCGCCGCTCCGCGCGCCAGGGCACCGCGGGCAGCAGCCGCTCGAACAGCTCATCGGCACCACTCATCCAGCCGGGCAGAACGTCGATCCAAGCGCCAGCGGTGAGTTCGGTCCGCTGGATCTGATCGAGCGGTCCCGGCGCAGGTGCATCGGTCAGGTCGAGCAAGGATCCCTGGATAGCTGCGTCCATGCACACGATGATACGACGGAAATCCAAATATGTGTTCGCATCATCGACGGCACTAGCTGACGCGTGCGGCGGCGGCGCAGGAGTCGTGGCGCGGTGCCGCGCAGGCCGGGCCTGAGCTAGCGGGGCCTGTGCTGGCGGCGACTGTGCTGGCGGCGACTGGGCTAGCGGGAACTGCGCTAGCGGGGACGGGGCCAACTGGGACCGGACGCAGTCGTGGGGACGGCCGCGCACCTGCGTGCCTCGCGTGCACAAGCGCGCCCCTGAGGCCGCGACCCCGCCTGAGGCCGCGAGCCCGCCGGTAGGCCTCGGCCTCACGCTGGAGATCGGCAGCTCGCTCGGCGGCGATCGCCTCGCTGAGATGCGGGAAGGTCGGGAACATGCGTACTCCTCGGGTCCGGGCCCGATCGTCAGGCCCACACCATGAGAGTCGCCGTAAGGCCCGCCCTAGCGGATCGGCAGCAATCCCTATTTCGGTCCCGGCCACGCCTTAGGCGGACTGACCGAGCCGCGAACTTGCTGAGCCGAGCCAGTCCGCGAACGTCTGCGTGCCCCGGACGTCGGGGTCTGCGGCCGTGAGTGCGCCCGTTCGCAGCGCGCGACCGAGCTTTCCCGGCACGTGCAGCGGCACCGACAGTGCCCGGCGGCCGGTCACGGCCTGCCACGTACGCGCTAGCTCGGCGGCAGTCAGCACTTGCGGGCCGGCGACCTGGATTGGGTCGCTGCCCGGCTCGCGTTCGGCCACATCGGCCAGCACGCGTGCCACCTCTGCGGCCGCGACGGTCTGCAGCCGTGCTGCCGGGATCGGCAGGATGTGCCACTTCGCGGCTGCGGTCAGCGCCATCGCCACTAGCTCGTGGAACTGCGTGGCCCGGACCAGGCTCCACGGCACTGGTCCGTGCTCAATCACCTGCTCCTGCTCGGCCTTGACACGGTAGTAGCCCATCGGGATGCGCTCGCAGCCGACGATAGAGATGCCCACGTGATGGCTCACACCGGCGTGCTGCTCGGCAGCCAGCAGCCGCCGCGATCCCTCGACCAGGACCTGCGCCGCCCGCTTTGGCGCGGACGCGTTGCTGGCGTCGATGACCACAGCGCAGCCGTCGAGCGCTGCTCCCAGGCCCTGCCCCGTGACCAGGTCGATCGGGTACTGCGCGCTGCTCCGGCTCAGAACCCGGACGTCATGACCGCGCGCGGCCAGGTCGGCTGTGACGTGGCTGCCGAGCGT
>DATHPF010000428.1:0-6413 GCA_035484155.1 Streptosporangiaceae bacterium | reverse complement strand
TCATCGTGGCCGGTTCCCCCGTGACCGCCTGCCAGCGCATCACCTGGGTGGCGCCCTCCCACGGGAACGGCGCGATGAGGACCGGGTCGCTTTTTTCCAGGTGCAGCGCGGCGAAGGTAGCCCGCCAGCCGGTCGGCGGATGGCCGGCGCCGAAGTAGTGGTACTGCGCGGGTATGACCGGCACCAATGCGAGGACCGCAACACCGGTTGCGATCATGCCGCCCAGTTGGCTGCGGCCGAACGGCCGGCCTTCGCGGCGGGCAAGGTCGAGGGAGAACGCCAGAACGACGGCAGCGGCGGCGTCCGCCAGGATGCACAGCCGATCGGGCACCATGGCGGATAGCACGGGCAGATGCTGCAGCACCTGCCAGGGCAGCAGGTATCCGGGCAGGCTATCGGCGTGCGGCACCAGTTGCTTCGCGCCGAGGCTCAGCCACTCAAGGATCAGGCAGGTGAGGCCGGCGGCCCTGATTGGCAGATTGCGCCAGAAGTAGACAACGGCCACAACGAGCAAGATGATCAGCGGAACGCCGAGATAAGCCAGGTATTCCGGCGTGGGCTGGGAGTAGCTGGCCGCGCTGTGCGCGCTGGCGGTCGTGTGCACGAGGACGGTGTTGGACGGGGTCACGAACGCGTACGGCAGCGAGCCCAGGTTGGTGAGCCGGTGCTTGTAGTCGAGTATTACCGTGGCAGGCGCCCTGCTCCCGGAGAAGCTGTGGAACTGGACCCAGAGGGCGCGCGCGCAGAGCACCAGCGCGACCCCGGCGGCCGTACCGAGTCCGATGACTGCCGACCTGACCCGCTGTCCGACGATCCGCGGTCGGCTGACAACCAGCACCGCCAGCAGGATCACGCCGGCGAGCGCACTGTCGACGAGCGCTTCTTCGCTGATGAAAAGCTGAGCCGCCACGAGCAGGCCGAGCCAGATCCCGTCCCGGACCGCGCTGCCGCGCCCGGTTACGATCCGCAGCAGCCGGTCGATCATGAGCGGCGGGATCATAGCCAGGACCAAGGAGTAATGCCCGACGCCCGAGTTCACCAGGGCCGGGGAAAAGCCATACAGCAGGCCGCCCAGCGCGGCGGCGAGCACGGACGATTGCCAGCGGCGCAGCACGTAGAACATGCTGGCCGCCGAGCCCGCGAACCCGATGACTAGCAGCGCCGTCAGGCTGACCTGCGGGCCGAAGAGCAGCGTGATTGG
Organism: Streptosporangiaceae bacterium; assembly: GCA_035484155.1. Taxonomy (GTDB): domain Bacteria; phylum Actinomycetota; class Actinomycetes; order Streptosporangiales; family Streptosporangiaceae; genus JAJYUU01. The sequence continues at coordinate 5,212 of DATHPF010000428.1, read as the reverse complement.
GGTCATCACGCTTCCCGGCAGCAGGATCGGGGTATTCCACATGAGGTTGACGCCGTGCGGCGCGTTCATAGCCGTGGTTGTCAGCGCGGGAAGCCGGAAATGCCTGATGGCCGTCGCGGCGTAGCGCATGAACCAGGTCGCCTGGTCGACATCCTGGACGTCCCCCAGTTGGCGGCGGCCAACTGGATCGACCCATAGCTTGGACGTCACGAAGAGGGCGCCCAGCACATAGAGAGCCGGGACGATGACGTACCAGTGGCTGCTGACCCAGGCTGCGGGCCTGGAAGTATCTAGCCGGCTCGGTGCGTGCGCCGTCTCGGCGGCTACTCCCGCCAGTGCTGCCTCCTCTGCGACCGTGGTCCGCGGTGTGTCTGCCGTAGCCGGGCGGCCTGCCTATGCCCAGGCGGCCGCGATCAGCCCGGTCGTGAGCTCGCGGGGGGTAGCTCCGCCCTGAGACACGTAGAGGCTGTCGCCTGCCAGGTACAGCAGCCAGCCCCCGTCAGAGCTTACGTCAAGGCTGGTGTGTTCGAGGCCGACATAACCGACTGCTACCTGGTGGACCAGCGTCCCCGCGGTGGTGACTTCCCACATCAGGCGCGAGGTGTTGTGGACGGGGTCGTCGCCGGCGCAGCAGGCGCGGCTGACGAATAGGTCGCCGTTGGGCATGTAGACGCCCTCGCGCAGGTAGCTGAGCTGTGGAGTGGGGCTACCCGTGGCGGGCACGCTCGTCACCCCGGTCCCGGACAGGTAGTACTGGGCCAGCGAGGTGTCGACGATGTTGAGGTTCCAACCCTCGTTGTCTTCCGGCGCGGAGATCGAGACAGCCAGATGGTCGTTGTCCGGCGCCCAGGACAGATGCGAGATCGGGTACGGCAGGCCGCTGCTCTGGCTAGCCGCGAGCATCGCGAGCTTGATGGTCGAGCCGGAGCTGAGGGTCCGGATGTCGACATGGTAGAAGTCCACGATGTTCGAAGAGTTCACGGGACAGTTGGGCAAGGTCGGCTCGTCGGCGTACGCCAGCTTGGTGCCATCGGGGCTGACCGCAGGCAGGGTGCCCGGCGCGATGTCGGTGACGGACCCGCCAGCGACCGGTATCGCCTCGATTTCCTGCGTGCAACCATTCTGGGCGGCAAAGTACACCAGGCCGGTGCTCGACACGGACACCTCGTCGCCCAGGACATGGCCGGGCACGAGCGTCTTGGTGGCGACTCCGGTGGTGGGGTTTAGTACGACCAGGGCCCCGGCGGCAGTGACGCCGACTATGGCAGGCGGCGTCGCCGCGGCGGCACTAACCGACGACGTGGCAGACCCACCTGCGCTGCTGGTGACACTGACGGTCGGAGCCGGATTCGGGTTGCTGTTATTTCCGCAGGCGGACAGCGCGATGGCGGCAACAAGCGCCGTCACTAGCGCGGTCGCCGCAGACCGGTAAGTGGCAGGCATCTGACATCTCCATAGGGTGAGAGCGGCGGTACAGGGGTTAGAGCGCGCAACCACCCCGCTACCAACAGAAATTCAGGTCACGATCGTGACAGTGCCGGGCAGCGCGCGGCAACATGTGTGCGCGATCGTGACCAACCGCTACTAACTCACGCCGCTGCACTCAGTCGGAAACGACCGCCGCCATCCGGTGCACGGCTTCGGCGATCAGCTCAGGCGACGTGCCGATATTCAGCCGCGCGAACCCCAGGCCCTCGGAGCCGAAGTCGGGGCCTGGGCTGAGCGCGACCCGGCCGCGGGCCAGGAACTCCGCCGCCGGGTCGTCGCCGAGTTCCATCTCGCGGCAGTCGATCCAGGCGAGGAAGCTGGCCTGCGGCCGCCGGTAACGCGCGCCGGGCAGGTGCTCGGCCAGCAGCGTGGTCAGCAGCCGTGTGTTCGCGTCGATCTGCGCCACGACGGCATCGAGCCATTCCCTGGCGCTGCGCAGCGCGGCGATCGTGGCGTGCACGCCCAGATGCGAGGCAAGCAAGGCATCCCATCGCAGGGCCAGGATGTCGGCGGCGGCCTGGTCGGCCGTGATGGCGAGGCCGCATTTCACGCCCGGTATGTTCCAGCCCTTCGTGGCTGAGGTGAATACGACCGCACGGCGCGCCGCCGGGTGATCCAGGCTATGGAACGGGACATGTACAGCGCCGGGCAGTACGAGCGGCGCGTGGATCTCGTCGACCAGGATCGGCACCCCGCGGCGACCGCAGAGGTCAGCGATCGCGGTCAGCTCGTCGCGCGACCAGACCCGGCCTAGCGGGTTGTGCGGATTGCACAGCAGGTAGGCGCCGACCCCCGGCTCGCGCAGCGCCCGGTCGAGCCCGTCAAGGTCCAGGTCGTAGCTGCCGTCTACCGCGGCGAGCGGCGCCTGCACGATCCGACGGCCCGCGAGCTCGAGCCGGAAGAAGAACGGCGCGTAGACCGGCGGGTTGATGACAACGCCCGCGCCTGGGGCAGTGATCGCCTGGATCACCTCGGCGATGCCGGTCATCACGTCCGGGATCACGAAGATCAGGTCCGGCTCGGGCGACCAGCCGCCGAAGCGGTCAGCCGCGAACTCCGCGAACGCCTCCCCGAGGTCACCCTTGTGCGGGTAGCCGAGGTCACCAGCCGCGAGCGCGGCCCGGATCGCGTCCTTAATAGGCTCGGCGGGATCGAAGTCCATCTCGGCAACGAAGGCAGGCAGTACGTCGGCGGGGTACGTGCGCCACTTATGACTCGTGCGCGCGCGCAGGCGCTCCAGCGAGCAGTCACCAAGTATCGGATCCACCCTCAGGATCGTAGTGGTCCGCCCCATCGGACCGACGATGTCGCCGGTCAGGTAACGCTTGATCGCCGGCCCCAATGGCAAGATGGCCTCATGGTCGTCACTCGGCACTCGGGGCGCTGGACGTTAGAGGACCGGTTCAGCTCGGCGTGGCACTACCTGCCGTTCGAAGTCCCGGCTGGGTCGTGCGCGCTGCGAGCCGAGCTTGAGTACGAGCGGTCGGGTGCGATCATGGACCTCGGCTGCATGGGCGCGGCCGGCTTTCGTGGCTGGTCCGGCGGCGCGCGGAGGTCCTTCGTCATCACCGACACGGCTGCCACGCCCGGTTACCTCCCCGGCGAGCTCGAGGCGGGACACTGGCAGGTGATGATCGGCCTGCACCGGGTTCCGCCCGGCGGCGCCGACTACAAGCTGACCGTCGAGGTGTCCAGCACCCCAGGGGAGCTTGCCCCGGCCGAGCCGCCGGAGCAGATGCCGCCGCTGGCAGACCGGCCGTCACGTCGCGATCTGCCCGCGACGCCTGGCCGCCGCTGGCTGGCTGGGGACCTGCACACCCATACCGTCCATTCCGACGGCGTGATGACGGTGCCCGAACTGGCCAGGTTCGCTGTCGGCCGGGGGATGGAATTCATCGCCGTCACCGATCACAACACGATCAGCCACCACGCCGAGCTCCAGGCAGCGGCCGCCCTGCACGGCATCACGCTGCTGGCGGGCCAGGAAGTCACGACGGAGTCGGGCCATGCGAACGCGTTTGGCGACGTCGGCTGGGTCGACTTCCGCCAGGCACCCGACGAGTGGCTCGACGTCTGCGAGGAGGCCGGCGGGCTGCTCTCGGTGAATCATCCCTACGGCGGTCAGGTCAGCTGGATCGCGCCGATGAAGCACAGGCCGCCGCTACTGGAGGTCTGGCACTGGAGCTGGCTCGATACCCGGTGGACGATGCCCCTGGGCTGGTGGCAGGCATGGGACCCGGCGGCGATCCCGGTCGGCGGCAGTGACTGGCACCGGCCGGGATCGGACGCGCCGCCGGGGTCGCCCACGACCTGGGTCGAGACCGAGGACGAGGACCCGGCGGCCGTACTGGCGGCACTGGCGGCCGGACGAACCGCGATCTCCGGCAGCCGGGACGGCCCCGTGCTGCTGCGAGTCGGCGACGAGCTCATCGCCAGCGGCGGCGACGGCGCCATCCTGGCAGGACCGGACGGCCCGACCGCCAGGGTCCGCAGCCAGCTAGCCAAGTTCCCTGCGGCCGAAGGCTGCCATCGCCTGGTCGACGAGACCGGCGCGACGCTGGCCCTGACCGGCTAACCGCCGATTGACAGCAGCGCCGCACCGAGGACGCGGACCCGCTGTTGTCGCGGGCGCTGTTGTCGCGGGCGCTCTTGTCGCGGGCGCAGTTGTCACGAGCGCTGTTGTCGCGGGCGCAGTCGATGCTGGGCCAGGCGGGCGTTCTCTCCCCCGGCCTTGCCTGCTTCGCGTTTACCTTCTGGCGCGCGCACCGGATGCCTTCCCGTCTACGAGACCGCGCGATCCTGGCGGGATCGACGCTCACGCCGCCGAAGCTCGCTCGGATCGCCAGCCTTCGCTGCCGCGATTGCTTCCCGGATGTCCGGGTTATTGAGCATGGCCAGTTCGACCGGGCTAATGGTGATGGCCGGTGTCAGAATGAGAGTCCCGTCTGGCAGTTCCTCGGCCGTGTACCTGTCGTAGTCATGGCTGCGGACGCGAGCCAAGCTCGTCCGGCCGCGCTCGTCAACGACTACTTCTTCTCTGGCTGGCATCCATTCTTCCTGATCTGTTCGCGGTATCCCGTGTTGCTTCGTTCTCGCGCTCCACCTGTTCGTCTCGACGGTATCACGGCACGACGGCGATAACCATGACACCCGTTTTGGTTATTCCCCGTTTTGGCTTTGTGGCGATAGGGTGTTTCGTGTGCGCTACGAACTGCTCTACCGCCCCGAAGCCGACGAAGCCTTAGATCGCCTCGCAGCTGACTCCGCCATGGGCAAGATCCTCGACGCGATCGACGACACCCTTGACGAACTCGAGGACGATCCGTTCGAGCGCCGCCTGGGCACGATCGCCTTTCGGACCGCCGAGGGTGCTGGAGTTAGCGCTACGCCGGTCAGGTTGGATGGCTGGTACGTCCTCTGGCGACGCGGCCCACGGCCGCGAACCTTGGAGATCATCGCGTTTGCGCGGCTGGAGGTCCTAGGGCATGGCGGCTAACAGTCACGTCCGAGGAGCCCGGCCAGCATCCGCACCGAAACGGCGAACACGCCGCCGGGTGGTGCCGACGGCGTGCTCGTTCCGGCCTTATGCCAGCTAGGCGGCCGCCAGTTCGGGGCGGGATCGCCGCCAGCCCGGCAGCCTCCTGGCGCCGGCGGCGACGCCGACGGCCACCACGACCTGCACCGCAAGCACCACGATGAACGCCGTGCTGATGCCAGTGCCGTC
>DATHPF010000427.1:0-49675 GCA_035484155.1 Streptosporangiaceae bacterium | reverse complement strand
TCGCGACGTGAGATTCAGCAAGGACAAGTCGCCCTACAAAACAGCGATCGGCGCGCACGCCGGTGACGGCTACATCCAGCTGTCGGCTGCCGGGCTCGCCGCGGGCAGCGGCATGTACGGAATGGCGCCGGACCAGCTCGAGCGGTACCGGTGCGCGGTCGCGACCGACTCCACCGGCGGCGCGCTCGAGGAGATCATTGCCGAGCTAGGCAAGCTGGACATCGACGTGCATGGCCGCGATTCGCTGAAGACCGCGCCGCGCGGCTACCCGCCGGATCATCCGCGCGTCGAGCTGCTGCGATACAAGGGCCTCGTCGCGTGGAAGGAGTGGCCGGTCGAGGCGTGGCTCGGGACGCCTGCCGCCAGGGCCGCCGTCGCCGACTTCCTCATCGCCAGCAGGCCGCTCGGGCAATGGCTCACGCAATACGTCGGACCCTCGACCGAGCCCGCCCGCGCCCGCGGGTGACCTGCGACTAGCTACTCCGGCGGTATCTCGGTCATCAGGTCCGCCGACGTCTCCATGCCGGCGCGCCACACCGAGCGGGCAATGATCTTGTGCGGGTCGACGCGGTGGCGGTACCTGGCGGCGATGTCGGTGATCTCCTCCAGCAGCCCCTCGGACAGCGTTGTCGGCTCGAGGCCGAGGGCGAGGAACTGGTCGTTGCGCACGCTCAGCTCGTTCTCGTCCGCTTCGCGCCGCGGGTTAGGCAGGTAGGCGATCTCGGTGCCAGTCATGTCACCGATCATCTTGGCCAGATCAAGCACGCGGTGCGTCTCGGTGATCTGATTCCGGACGAGGACCTTGGAGCCGGCGTCCGGCGGGTTGTTGAGCGCGATCTCGATGCACCGGACTGTGTCGCGGATGTGGATGAACGCGCGGGTCTGACCGCCGGTCCCGTGCACCGTCAGCGGGTGCCCGATGGCCGCCTGCATGAGGAAGCGGTTAAGCACGGTTCCGTAGTCGCCGTCGTAGTCGAAGCGGTTGATAAGCCGCTCGTCCCTGGCGGTCTGATTGGTCTGGGTGCCCCACACGATGCCCTGATGCAGGTCAGTGATCCGGAGCCGGTCGTTGGATGCGTAGAACGAGAAGAGCAGCTGGTCCAGCGTCTTCGTCAGGTGGTAGACCGAGCCAGGGTTGGCGGGGTGCAGGATCTCCCGCTCCAGCTCCCCGTCCGGGGTTGGCACCTTCACCATCAGGTAACCCTCGGGGATCGGCGCGGTACCCGACCAGCCGTAGCCGTACACACCCATGGTGCCGAGGTGGACAAGCGAGGCGTCGATGCCAGTGGTCACGAGGGCGGTCAGCAGGTTGTGCGTCGCGCGGACGTTGTTGTCGACCGTGTAGCGCTTGGTCTTCTCGGTCCGCATTGAGTACGGGGCGGCCCGCTGCTCGGCGAAGTGCACGATGGCGTCTGGCCGGATGTCCAGCAGGACCGAGACGAGCCGGTCGTACTCGGTCGCCAGGTCCACGTTCACGAAGCCGATCTCGCGGCCGGAGACTTCCTTCCATGCGGCCAGCCGCTCTCCAAGGGGCCGGATCGGCGTGAGGGAGTCGACTTCCAGCTCGATGTCGATCTTCCGGCGGCTCAGGTTGTCGGCGATGGTGATGTCGTGACCACGATCGGACAGGTAGAGCGACGTGGGCCAACCGCAGAATCCGTCGCCGCCGAGGACCAGAACGCGCATAGGTGCTCCAAAAGTTTGCTCAACCGCTCGATCAACGTCGGCCCTGCACACTCGGCCGCCGGTGCGAAGCCGAGAGCCAGGCCCTCCGCGGCGGCACCCGTGGCAGTGTACCGGGCGATATTCACCGCGATGCTCAGTTCATCACCGCCCATATGAGCCGACCTGGGCGGGATTCCCTGAGGTTCCCGCCGCGAGCCTGCGACTATCACCTTCACCCCAGCATGACGCGCCAGCGTCCGCCGGGCCAGGCCCTACGGGGGATTGTCAGCGAGTACTCAGCTAAGCCACATCCGCAAACCGGCTCCCGCCAGCCTGGAACCAGGCCCTGAACTGCTAGCAGCGGCCGCCTCCTAGGGCGGGTCAGGGCCAGACAGCACGGCCTGACAGGGAAGGATGGAGCCATGGCAGAGCGGCTTCGCGATGAGACCAGCCCGTACCTTCTCCAGCACGCGGGCAACCCGGTGGACTGGTGGCCATGGTCGGATGAGGCGTTCGCGGCAGCGGCCGAGCGGGACGTGCCGGTCCTGCTGTCGGTCGGGTATTCGGCGTGCCACTGGTGCCATGTCATGGCACATGAATCGTTCGAGGACGAGCACACCGCCGCGATCATGAACGAGCATCTGGTCTCCATCAAGGTGGACCGCGAGGAGCGCCCGGACGTGGACAGCGTCTACATGACGGCCACGCAGGCGATGACCGGACAGGGCGGCTGGCCAATGACGGTCTTTATGACACCGGAGCGGGAGCCTTTCTTCTGCGGCACCTATTTCCCGCGTGCCCAGTTCCAGCGGCTGGTGCTGGGCGTCGCCCAGGCCTGGCGAGAGGACAAGGCGCAGGTGGCGCGCCAGGCCAGTCAGATCGCCGCCGCCCTGGCCGAACGTGCCGGGCAGCCCTTCCCCGCGGCGCAACCCGACGAGGACAGCGGCGATGCCGCGGCGGCGGACGACCCGGCGGCGGCGGACGTAGCGGCGGCGGACGATCTAGCGGCGGACGACCCAGCAGCCGTCCTGGCCGGAGCCAGCGAGGCGGCCGTGGCGGTGCTCGGCCGGGAGTTCGACGCGCGCCGGGGCGGTTTTGGCGGCGCGCCGAAGTTCCCGCCGTCGATGGTGCTCGAATTCCTGCTCCGCCACTACGAGCGGGCGGACGGCCCGGACGGCGCCGAAGCGCTAAGGATGGCCGAGGTCACCGCGGACGCCATGGCCAGGGGCGGCATGTACGACCAGCTCGCAGGCGGGTTCGCCCGGTACAGCGTCGACGCGGACTGGGTCGTGCCGCACTTCGAAAAGATGCTCTATGACAACGCGCTGCTCGCGCGGCTCTACGCGCACCTGTGGCGGCAGACCGGGAGCGCGCTGGCGCGGCGGGTCGCCGAGGAGACCTGCGAGTGGCTGATCGCCGAGCTCCGCACCGCGGAAGGCGGCTTCGCCTCGGCTATTGACGCTGACAGCGACGGCACCGAGGGCGCCTTCTACGTGTGGACGCCGGATCAGCTCACTGCCGCCCTCGGGCCGGAGGACGGGGGGTACGCGGAGGCCGCTTTTGGCGTTACCAAGGCCGGCACGTTCGAGCATGGAGCTTCCGTGCTCCAGCTGCGGGCCGACCCGGGCGACGCGGACCGGTTCGCCCGGATCCGGGCCCGGCTGCTGGCGGTCAGGGCGCACCGGACCAGGCCGGGCCGGGATGACAAGGTCGTGGCCGCCTGGAACGGCCTGGCCATCACGGCCCTGGCTGAGACCGGCATCGTGGCGGACCGGCCTGACTTCGTCGCTGCGGCCGCGGCCGCAGCCCAGTTGCTGGCCGACGTGCACCTGAGCGGCGGCCGGATCGCGCGGACGTCGAGGGATGGCCGGGCGTCCGGTACCGCCGGCGTCCTCGACGACTACGGCTGCGTCGCAGCCGGCCTGATCGCACTGGCGAGCGCGACCGCAGCGGACGGCGCCGCGGGCACCGCCGAGGCAGGCCGCTGGCTGGCGCTGGCCGGCGAACTGCTGGAGATCGTCCTGGCGAGATTCGGGACCGGAACGGGCGGCTTCTACGACACCGCCGACGACAGCGAGCGGCTCATTTACCGGCCTGCGGACGTCGCCGACGGGCCCAGTCCATCCGGGACGTTCGCGGTCGCCGACGCCCTGCTGAGCTACTCGGCCCTGACCGGCTCGGTGCGGCATCGCGACGCAGCCGTCGACGCGCTGGCGAGCGTGCCGGACCTGGCGGCCAGGTTCCCGCGCGCGGCCGGGTGGGGGCTCGCCGTCGCCGAAGCTCTGCTGTCGGGGCCCGTAGAGATTGCCGTTGTGGGGCCGCCTGGTCCAGACCGGACGGAGCTGCATCGCGTCGCCGCCCTGGCCGCGCCGCCAGGCGCAGTGATCGCGGTCGGCGACGGCACGGCGGTGGGCGGCACGGCGGTGGGCGGCACGGGGGCGGGCAGCGCCGATGCACCGATCCCGCTGCTGGCTGGCCGGACTGCAATCGACGGTCGCCCGGCCGCTTACGTCTGCCGCGACTTCAGCTGCCGCGCGCCGGTGACTGAGCCGGGCCAGCTGCGCGACGCCCTGGGCTGAGGCCCGATTCGACGCTGACCGGCCGACCGCGGCCGCGCGCGCTGGCGAGTGGGTGAGGGCCGACGGCCCCGTTCCGATCCGTGTGCTCTTTACGGCAGCAACGCCAGAAGTTTGCCGAGGGTTCGCCGGCTTAGGGAGTCATGGCCAATTCCAGGCATGATCATAGCGATTCGAAGGGTATAGACGCTTGCGCCAAACGCGAGCATTCTAGGACTCACAGGTCCGAGCAAGGCTGCAGTCGCTGAGGGGAGTCATCGTTGCGCGACGGAGTCCGCCGCCTGCGCGCCGGCCTGTGGGTGGTCGCTGCCGTCGGCGTCATCCCCGGCCTGAGCGCGACGGTGATCGCGATGCCGCGCGCCTACGCCTCGACTGCCGAGGCCGCCGGGCACGCTGCCGCGCAGTCGGCAGCTGCCGCCGGGCAGGCCAGGGCCACGCGCGCGGCGACGGGGCAAGCCGTGCCGGTCGCTGCTCAGCAATCCAGCGTCTACGTGCCTCCCGGCGCCGGAACGGTGCCGAGCCCCGTGCAGGCCTTGCAGCTTGCGGACCGGCAGGGCACCCCGCCGGTCGGCCCGCTCGGCCCGCTCTATTCCGCTGACCTACTGGTGATCGCGCCGCAGACGCTGCCCGCCGCGGCCGTGGATGCGATCGGCAAGCTGGCCGGCGTGTCGGCTACGAACTTGCTGGATGCCGCGCGCATCAAGGTCAACGGCAACTGGGTGGCCACGCTCGGGGTGGATCCGGCGACGTTCCGCGAGTTCGCCGCGGGGCCGACAGCCAAGTCCACCGTGCTCTGGCAGAACGTGGCCGACGGCGGCATCGCCGTCTCCTACCTCATGGGACAGCAGGAGAGTCTCCCGCTCGGCGGCACAGTGAGCGTGGCGGGCGCCCAGACCGAGCAGCTTCAGGTGGCGGGGTTCGGCACCGTGGGCATTAGCGGCGTGGACGCGGTCGTCTCCGACCCGGTGGCTCGCTCGCTCGGCATTCCCGCTGGGAACGCCCTCGTCATCAGCGCCCCGCAGGCCCGGCTCAGCACCCTGATGCAGCAGATCTCACAGGTGCTGCCGAAGGGCGCATCGGTCGCGCCGCTGGTGGCGCAGGCAGCCGAGCGCGGACTGCCGGGGTCGGCGGGCTCGGCGGGCTCGGCGGGCGCGATCAGCATTACCGCAGGCGATGGACCAGGCCTGACGGCGACGCAGACTGCTGCATTCCTCACCGCGGCGCTGAGCCGCGACGGCCTGCCGTACGTCTGGGGCGGCGACGGCCCGAACGTCTTCGACTGCTCCGGTCTCGTGCAGTGGTCGATGCGGCAGGCTGGCATCGTGATGCCGCGGGTCGCGGCCGACCAGGCTCAGACCGGGCCGCAGATCCCGGTCGCCGACCTCCAGCCAGGCGACCTGCTCTTCTATCACACTGACCCGACGGCGCCGACTTACATCTCGCACGTGGCCATCTACATCGGCAACGGCATGATGCTGCAGGCGCCGGAACCCGGCGAGGACGTGCAGGTCGTGCCCGCTGACTTCGGTGCCGGGTTCGCCGGGGCAGTCCGTGTGTACCCGAGCGTGGCCGCGGCTGTCGCCGGGAACATCGCCGGCTGACCTCGGCCGGCCTCGCTGACCCGGTCCCTAGCCCGCACCGCCTTGTAGCCTGCAGCACCCTCTTGCCGTGGCGGCTCCGGCCCGGACGGCGATGCGCCCGGCCCGGACGGCGATCCGGCCCGGACGGCGATCCGTGGCTCTGGCTCAGTCAGGTCCCGCTCAGGCCCGACGCGCAGGGGCGCTTGCACGACGCGCGACCGAGGTGTAATCATAATTACATGACTACTGACAAGCAGGCCTCCGGCGGACAACAGGAAGCACTCCGCGGCTGGTTCACCGGGCGGCTACCGGCAGAGTGGTTCATCGGCACGCCGGATATCAACGTCGACCGCGAGGAGATCACCCTCGTCGGCACGATAGCCGGGCCTGAGGTCGCGGCTGACGCCAGCGACGCCGAGGCGGCCGCGGCCGCGGAAGGACGCAGCCGCCGGTTCCGCGAGGAGACTCGCGAGCACCGGATCGAGATCGCGCTTGAGGCTGAGCACAAATTCGGCCGCAAGGTTTCCTGGGGCGTGGAGTGCAACGGCCGCAGGGTGATGTTCACCACGTTCTCGGTCCCGGTCATGACCAGGCTCCGGCAGGCCGAGCGCCAGGTCCTCGACACGCTGGTCGACGCGGGCGTCGCCCGCAGTCGCAGCGACGCCCTGGCCTGGTGCGTACGCCTCGTCGGCGAGCACGAGGACACCTGGCTAGCCGAGCTGAGGACCGCGTTGCGCAAGGTTGAGCAGGTCAGGGCCGAGGGACCAGGCCAGTAAGCAAGTCGCAGCCTGGCTTGCGCACGCGGTCGCCGATCGTCCTGGCGCACGGCGATCGCCCTGCGCCAGGAACGAATCCGAAGCGCGCTCGTGCGGATGTCCGGGCCGGGGGCGCAGGGCCCGCATCCGAAGAAATTACTGATCATCGCGTTATCACGACAGGTCTTGCGGAGATGATAGTGCGGACCAGCCCGAATTGAACCGGTCCCGCCGGGGTACACTCCCCGAATCCCGGTTCACAGGGCCTCCCCAGGCGTGATGCCGGGTACCCCCGCAGCGGAGCAACCCGCGCAAGCCCTTGAGGAGGACCCGTCGTGGCGGATGAGTGGGACCCGACCGGTGACCTTGAGACAGTTCTCGATGACGCTGGGCTGAAGAACCCCAGCGTGCGTGAATACGTGCGGCACTGGGCCGGACTTACCGGCGCACAGCGGGTCGAAGTAGTCGGCGCGTCCGACGACGCACGGCTCATCAGCGAATCGCTCGAGGCCGGCGAGATCCTGCCTGCGGGCCAGGGCCGCTATTACGCTCGCAGCTACGTCAAGGACACCGCGCGGTCCGAGGAACGCACCATCGTGGCCACGGCTAATCCCGCGGACGCCGGCGTCTACAACAACTGGCACCCGTCAAGCGAGATGCGCCCGCTGCTTGAGGAGCGCATGAGCGGAGCCTCAGCAGGCAAGACCATGTACGTCGTCCCGTACCTGATGGCGCCGCCCGGATCCCCGCTGGAGCCATATGCCGTCGGCGTGGAGCTGACCGACCACCGCACCGTTGCCCTGCACATGATCCGCATGGCGCGCTGCGGGGTCGAGTACGTGAACAACCTTGCTGACCCCGACAGGTTCGTGCGCGGCGTGCACGTCACCGGCGATCTGGAGAACCTGGGCCAGGGCACGCCCGAGGATCAGCGCTACTTCGTCACCTTCGCCGATGAGCGGACCATCCTGCACTTCGGCTCCTCTTATGGCGGCAACGCGCTGCTCGGCAAGATCGCCCACGGCCTGCGGCAGGCTTGCTACGACGGCTGGGCCTCCGGGGAGTTCCTGGCCGAGCAGTTCATGCTCATCGGCATCACGGACAAGCAGAGCGGACGCACCTGGCACATCTGTGGCGGCTTCCCGAGCGCGTCCGGCAAGACGAACCTGGCCATGATGCTTCCGCCGGACAGCCTCGGCGACCGCTACCACGTCGAATTCTATGGCGACGACATCGCGTGGCTTCGGGTCGATCCCGAGGATGGCAAGATCTACGCGATCAATCCGGAGTTCGGCGTCTTCGGGGTCGCGAAGGACACCAACGAGCTGACCAATCCGACGGCGCTTGGCTCGGTCGCGCCCGGTACCGGGGTCTTGTTCACGAACGTGGCCTACAACGACATCAGCGGCGACGTCTGGTGGGAAGGGCGGACCCCGGCACCGCCGGCTGATGTCACCGGCTGGCGCGACTGGACCGGGCAGCTGATCTCCGCGCGTTCTGACAGCGATCAGGGCAAGCCCTGGGCACACCCGAATAGCCGCTTCACCACGACGCTGGCCAACGTGCCCAACATTGCGGCTGACTTCGAGAACCCCAAGGGCGTGCCCATCGACGCGATCATCTTCGGCGGTCGCACCCGGGACCGTGAGCCGCTGATCCGGGCCATGACCGACCTCGCCGAGGGTGTCTACGACGGCCTGACGCTTGGGGCCGAGGCTACCTTCGCGGCTGAGGGAGTGGACGGTCAGCTCCGCTACGACCCCATGTCGATGCGCCCCTTCATGTCCTATCCCGAAGGCGCCTACGCAGCTCACTGGCTCAACATCATCGGCGCCGCGACAATCAAGCCGATCTTCGCGCACGTTAACTGGTTCCAGCGTGACCCCGACGATGGTCACTTCCTGTGGCCGGGCTACCGCGACAATCTGCGTCCGCTGCTCTGGCTGCTGAAGCTCAAGGACGGCGAAGTCAGCGGCAATCCGACGCCGGTCGGCATCGTCCCGACCAGGGCAGAACTCGACCTCCATGGCGTCGACATTCGCCCGGAAGACCTCGAGAAGGTCCTCAGCATCGACTCCGTGCGCTGGACTGAGGAGATGGCTCACCGCGAGCGTCATCTCGCGCAGTTCGACGGCCTGCCCGAGGAGATCTGGGCTGCCCACCGGCGCGTCGCCGCGGCGCTCGCCGCCGAAGCTGACTGACGCCAGTCCCACCAGCTATGGGTGGAGAGTTGCTGTGGCTCTGGCGACAGTAACTCTCCACCCACGGACGGCTGCTCGCGCACGCGCTGGTCGGCGTTTCGGTCATACCAACGTAATACGGGCGCTCATGCGCCATGTCGGCCCGAGCGGTGGGGCTGCGGCGCGGGGGGTGTCGCTTTCGGGCATCGCGATGTTAACGTTCCGTTATGGGGGCGCTGCGCTGCGTTGATGGTTCCGTGCTGTCCGTTGAGGCAGTGAGCTGCCGCGATCGGGCCGGGCAGACCTACGAGATCACGCTCAATCTGGCCAGGGACTCGGTGCCGTTTGCCGCAGTCGGCCAGCGTTGCGGGTATCAGCTATCCGAGCTCGCCGAGCGCATCAGTGCGGCGCGCGATGATCCTGAGCAGGCAGCAGCCTGGCCTGACCCGGACGACAGGTTCCCGGCGCCCGATGGCGAGGCGGCTGGCGCTGGCACCGACCCAGGGCCAGCTCAGGCACCTGCGGATCACGCCCCTGGCCGCGTCGGTCACGCTGCGAGCTACCTGGGCAACGACCACGAGTACTTCGCGCTGCGCTCTCGCGAACGAGTGGACATGCCGGGAACCGGCGAGCTGCGATGCGTGCTTCGCGCCTGCGCCGTCTGGGTTGGGGAGTGCGTCGGCGTCGGCGTCGGCGTTGGCGTTGGCGGCCAGCATCCGCACAACGGCCAGCCGCTTCAGCCTGGCCATGAGCCAGTGCCCGGCCAGCAGGTGCCCCCTGGTCAGCACGGGATACCCGGTCAGCACGGGCTGCCTGGTCAGCACGGGCTGCCTGGTCAGCATGGGCCGCGGACCTGGCGATATCCGGCAGGCAGTCACGGCCAGTGGCAGGTGACACGGCGGGCGGTCATCGAGGCCTGGGGTGCTAGCGGTGTTGGGGTTAGAGCTGTCCTGACTTCGGCCGAACTGGTGGCATTCTTGGATACGGTTCTCAGGGGACCAGATAGTGCTGTCGCGGCGCAGGAGGTCCCGCTAGCGGGCGTGCGGGCCGGTGGCCAGCCGGCCGGCAACCAGCCAGGCGGCGTGACATTGCCGCTCTGGCGGCAGCGAGGAAGGGGGCCGGATGGGACTGCGCGGTCTCGTCTACCGGCTCTACGAGCGCAGGCTCGAGGCGGGACTGGAGCCGCAGGCAGTGCCCCGGCACGTTGGGGTGATGTGCGACGGTAATCGCCGGTGGGCCAAGTCGGCGGGACTAGCCGACGTTAGCAGCGGCCATCAGGCTGGTGCCGACAAGATCTTCGAGTTGCTTGAGTGGTGCCAGGAGACCGGAGTCGAGGTCGTTACGCTCTGGTTGCTGTCGACCGACAATCTGACCAGGCCGTCTGCCGAGCTCGAACCGCTGCTGCGAATTATCGAGGACACGGTCCGAGCCCTCGCGGCGCAGGACTGGCACGTGAAGCCGGTGGGCGCGCTCGACCTGCTGCCTGCTGATACCGCCGAGGTGCTCAAGACCGCCGCGGAGGCGACGGCCGGCCGCGGGGGCCTCCTGGTCAACGTCGCCGTCGGCTACGGCGGTCGACGTGAGATCGCCGATGCGGTCCGCTCGCTGCTCCAGGATCACGCGACTCGCGGTACGACGATCGAGGAGCTGGCCGAGATCCTGGACGTCGAGCACATCGCCGAACATTTGTACACCGCTGGGCAGCCCGACCCCGACCTGGTGATCAGGACATCAGGGGAGCAGCGGCTTGGCGGCTTCCTGCTGTGGCAGAGCGCGCACTCAGAGTTCTACTTCTGCGACGCTTACTGGCCAGCCTTCCGCCGGATCGACTTCCTGCGCGCCCTGCGTTCCTACGGCGAACGGCACCGTCGCTTCGGCGCGTAGCCAGCTGACTTCCCTCAGCGAGCTGCGGTCTGTACTGCGTGAACAGCTCGTTACGCGAGGTTCGACAGCCATGAACACCTCGTTACGGTACTTCCGCGACCACGTTCCCTTAGGTACGGTCGGAAGTGACGGGCGGTGCCTAGCCGCCCGCCGGGAAGGCCCTTGAGATCCTCGAGCTTCGCGTCCTGGTACGCAGGCGAGATGAGCGAAGGGCCGGGTCCCCGGCGCTTCGCTGGCCGGACCCGGTCCCGCCGACACGTCTGTGTCCGACCGCGGCGCCAGCCGGCGCCCAGGGGAGAGCGAGTGGCCAGTTCCTCAGCACGCCCATCAACATCCGCCCCACGGGAGTCTGCTTCATCAGCTCCTGCCGAGCCAAGTTCCGCCCGCCATGTGCCCGCCTCGCCCGGCGAGGCCGGACGTCAGGCGGGCCCCGTCAGCGTCAGCCAGTCCCGGCTTACTTATGTCCTGGACACCAGCGTGCTGCTGGCGGACCCGGCGGCTGTCGGCAGATTCGCCGAGCACCGGGTGGTACTGCCCATCGTTGTCATCACCGAGCTTGAGGCCAAGCGGCATCATCCAGAGCTTGGTTACTTCGCCCGTCAGGCGCTCCGCTACCTCGATGATCTTCGGGTCGAGTATGGCCGCCTGGACGCCGACCTGCCGGTCGGCGACTCCGGCGGCAGCGTCCGGGTCGAGCTGAATCACTCGGACCCCTCCGTGCTGCCGGCGGGGTTCCGGCTGGGTGACAACGACTCCAGGATTCTGTCCGTCGCGTGCAGCCTGGCTGCCGAGGGCGAGAGCGTGATCCTGGTCAGCAAGGACCTGCCGTTGCGGGTCAAGGCTGGCGCGGTGGGGCTGACGGCGCAGGAGTACCGGGCGGAGCTGCCGCCGGACTCTGGCTGGACGGGCATGGCTGAGCTGGATGTGACCGCTGCTGAGATAGACGAGCTGTACGAGACGGGCCAGCTGGATCTGGCCGCCGCTCGCAACCTCCCCTGCCATACCGGCCTGGTGCTGATGTCGGGTGTCACAGGAGCGGGCAGTGCGCTTGGGCGCGTCCAGCCAGACAAGTCAGTGAAGCTGGTCCGCGGCGACCGGGAGGCGTTTGGCCTGCGCGGCCGGAGTGCCGAGCAACGCATCGCGCTGGACATCCTGCTGGACAACGAAGTGGGCATCGTCTCGCTCGGCGGGCGGGCCGGCACAGGCAAGTCGGCGCTCGCGCTCTGCGCTGGCCTCGAGGCTGTGATGGAACGCCGTCAGCACCGTAAGCTCGTGGTCTTCAGGCCGCTGTATGCGGTCGGCGGCCAAGACCTTGGCTACCTGCCTGGCTCCGAAGCCGACAAGATGAACCCGTGGGCGCAGGCCGTGTTTGACACACTCGCGGCGGTGACCTCCCAGGCCGTGATCGAGGAAGTCCTCGACCGGGACATGCTCGAGGTGCTGCCGCTGACTCACATCCGTGGCCGTTCGCTGCACGACTCCTACGTCGTCGTCGACGAAGCCCAGTCGCTGGAGCGCGGCGTGCTGCTGACCGTCCTGTCGCGGATCGGTGCCGGGTCCAGGGTCGTGCTCACGCATGACATCGCCCAGCGTGACAACCTGCGAGTCGGCCGACACGACGGAGTCGTCGCCGTCATCGAGAAGCTGAAGGGTCACCCGCTGTTCTCCCACATCACGCTCGTCAGATCCGAGCGCTCGCCAATCGCCGCGCTGGTCACCGAGATGCTGGAGGATCCAGGACTCTAGACGCAGTGTCTTACGAGGTTCGGGCCTCGTCGGGCATCTGGGCGGCATCGAGGAGTGCCGCAGCTACGGCGAGGTCGGCCGCGTAGGTGATCTTCAGGTTGCGCTCGCTACCCTCGACGGCGCCGATCGGGACGTCGGGCAGATAACGCAGCACGACTCCGCAGTCGTCGGTCGCCGGAGTGGCGGCAAACGCCGGGTCGGCGTCGGCTAGCTGGTAGGCCGCCGCGATAACGGAAAGGCGGAAACCCTGCGGCGTCTGGCACCTCGCCAGCGTGTCGCGGGGCAGCACTCGCCTGATGACACCGTCGGCCACTTCAACGATCGTGTCGGAAGAAGGGACCACCACCCCGACGGCGTCGAAGCGGTCAAGGGCGGCGATGCAGTCGGCTATGGTCCGCTGATCGAGCAGCGGCCGCGCGGCGTCGTGAAACAGGACCTTGCTGTCGTTGGGCACTCGCGCGCCGAGCCAGCCAAGAGCTTGCCTGGTGGAGTCGGTTCGGCTGGCTCCGCCGTGGATAACGTCGGCCAGCTTGCGGTAGCCGCCCAGATCCTGGCGAACTTGCTGGCTGATGTCCGCGGCGGCAACGACCAGGACGTCGGCTATGGCCGGCGCCTGATCGAATGCCAGGACGCAGTGCTCGATGAGGTTGCGGCCTGCCAGCACGCGCAGCTGCTTCGGATTGGCCGGGTCGAATCGGCGCCCTGATCCGCCTGCTAGTACCACGGCAACGGTCCGCATGGCCGGACCTTACCCGGTCGGCTCAGCTTTCTCAGCCGGCGGGCGCTAGTCAGCGCCACCGCTGTCTGTACTCTAGGTAGCGCTCTGGCTACTAATTGCTTAGCAAGGACGATTCAAACGGAGGATCAGACGCCCGCTGGCGTCGACGGACCAGCGTCCGACGCTACGGCAGGAGAGGCCGGCGGCAACTCCGCGGCCGGAGGCCGCGTGCGTCCGCGCGGACGTCGGCGCTCTCAGCGACGGCCAGCGAACGAAGCCGGGCGACAGCCGTCTGCCCGCGGCAAGCCCGGGGCGCCGGGCGTCACAGCCGGCCGGGACGGGCCGCAGCCTCAGGCCGCGCCGCCTAAGCGGGCCGGCCGGGACGCGCCACAGACTCAGGCGGCGCCGCCTAAGCTGGCCGGCCGGGACGGGCCGCAGACTCAGGCCGCGCCGGCTAAGCCGGCAAGCCGGGACGGGCAGCAGCCTGAAGCCGCGCCGCCAAAGCGGGCCGACCGGGACGGGCCGCAGCCGCTAGGTGCGCCGCCTAAGCTGACCGACCGGTCCGCGCCGTCGAGTCCGGCAGTGGGCGCGAATCCGCCGCTGTCGCTGGGAGATCAGCTCGCGCCGCCCACGCCGGCCAAGTTGGCCGGGCTGCCCGCGAGCCGCGGCGGGCGGGCGGCTCCCGCCGGCCGTGTGACCGGTGCTCCGCCGCCCGCGGAGGTGCTCCCTGGTGGCCTGCCTACTGGTGCGCCTCCGGCCAGTGCGCCGTCCCCTAGCGCGCCGCCCCCGAGTGCCCCACCCGGCAGGCCGCCACCCGCTGGTGTGGCGCCCGCCAGTGCGCCGCCCGCTGGTGTGCCGCCCGCTGGTGTGCCGCCCGCTGGTGTGCCACCCGCGCCGCCCACCGGTGGGCCGCGTGACCGACCGCTGCCCGCCCTGCCAGGAAACCAGCAACCGGGCCCGATCGGGATTCCTGACATCGAGGTGCCAGCGGAATGGGTGAAGGATCCCGGAGATCGGGGAGACGCCGAGCTCGACCTCGGCGACGGAGCAGACGATGGCCCCGACACTAACGTCCTAGACCGCGCGATCGCCGAGGCGTTCACGAACGATGACCAGACCGCCGCCGGTCCCGCGCCCGAGGTCGAGCTGAGCGACACCGAAGTCGCCCAGGTGCTGTCGGGCCGGGTCATCCCCATAGGCTCGTTCTTCGGCGGCGGCCAGTCTTCTGCCGCCGGTCAGGCCGCCGATCCCGGCCACATGGCCGGGGAGAGGTTCCTCGCCGACGCTGGGCGGATCGTGCTCAGCTGGGCCGAGGAGCGCTATCTGGGGCTCACCTCAGCGTGCGGTATCGGCATCGCACTCGCGGTGTGCGCGGCCGCCTGGTTCTCGGCGGGGACTAGGGCCGACATCGTCCGGGGAGTCGCTGCATTGTGGGTCAGCTACCTGGTGCTCCGGGCCGGGCAGTGGCTCGTGCAGCAGCAGGCTGGTCAGGATGAGGCACGAGGGGATCTGGCCGCGCGCGAAGAGGCCGAGCCAGATCAGGGCACCGGCGGCGCAGAAGCCACGACTTCAGCCGGTCCCGATCCGGACCCCCCCGTGCGCCACGCCGCGAACGCTGCCGACCGCCGCCGTGCCGGACCAGTGACGTGGCTCGCAGCACTCGGGAGGGCAGTCGCCGAGTCCGTCGTCTACGCGGGGCTCGCCCTCGGCGCGGTAGCCGACCGCTGGAGCGACGCCTGGACACTTGCCATCGCTGTGCTGAGCCTCGTCGCGGTCCGGAATCTGATGACGGCGTGCTCGACGCCGCCTGGCTTCAGCGAGCCGTCTGACAGTGCCGTCCGCGGCGTCTTCGAAGCCGTACTGACCATGCCCATCGGCGGCCGATTCCTGGTGGTCGGCATCGTGGCGCCGTTCTGGGGTCCACGGGCCGCCCTGCTCGCCTTGCTCGACTGGGCAATTGTCTCGATCGGCTACGGGATCGCCGGCCGGGTGGCCGCGGGCGTGACGGCCCGGGCCGGCCGCCGTGGTCAGCGGGGAAGAGTAGCTGCTCAGTCGAAACTCGTGCGCCTGCGCGACGACGGTGCCCTGGCCCGCGCGCTTGGCCTGCTTGTGCAGGGGAACCTGATGCCGTTGCCGCCCGCGATTCTTGGCCTGGTGGCGATAACTGCGCTCGCGTTCCTGGGCCTGCACGGGCTCCCCGGAGCGCTGCTGATCGGCCCGGCCGTCGTCATGCTGCTGGCCGCGCCCGGCTCGGCGCACCCGCACGCAGGGCGATTCGACTGGCTTGTGCCTGTGCTCCTCCTCGGGGCGCAGTGCCTCTATCTCACGGCCATCGGCCTGGCGACTCGCGTGCCGGGGCCGCTGATCTACGCGCTGATCGCCACGTTGCTGCTTCGCTATACCGACATTGCCTGGCCCGACCGTCCGGTCCAGCTGGCTAGGCCGCGGGATCCGGACCGCGAGCCGGTCGAGCGCGGGACGGGTCTGGGCTGGGAAGGGCGGCTGCTGTTCGCCGGCCTGGCCGCGGCCATGGGCGTAGCGACGTATGCCTACGTGGCACTGGCCGCCTACCTTGGCCTACTCCTCTGCGCGAAGGTCGTGACAATATGCCTCGCGCCCCAGGGCGGCCGCTCAGCCGGTGGCCGGGCGGTCAGTGACTGACCACCCGCCAGCCAAGCATCTGGCCAATTCTCGTCGTCGGCTGGCCGAACAGCTTGACCAGGAACTTGCCTAGCGGGCTGCTCGGCGTCGTCACGGCAACCACTGCGGCAGGCTTCCACGCGGCCACGTCGGCGCGGATCTGGGCTGTGGTCGGCGGCGTCGCGTCGACGGTGTGGGTATAGAGATCATCGATGTAGTAAGCCGTTGGCGTCATGCCCGACCGGCCCGCCCGGCCCTGGCGGCCAGGCTGGTTGGGGGCGATGAAGTCCCCGCCCACCATCGTGGCGGGCTCGCCAGTCTCCGCCTGCCAGCGCATGACTTGCGTGGTCGCCGCCCACGGGAACGGCGCTATCAGCACCCGGTCCTTAGAGGAGAGGTGCAGCGCAGTGAATGTCGCCTGCCAGCCTGCCGGCAGCGGTTCGACACTGGAGGTGCCATAGGGCGCTGGCACAAGCGGGAGCAGCGCAAAGACGGCCAGCCCCGTCGCGATGGCGGCGCCGTGGCGCCAGTTCTTGAACGGGGCGACCTTGCCGCTTCGAGCCTGGTCGAGCGCGAATGCTAGGACCACGGCGAGCGCGGCATCGGCGAGGATGCAGAGGCGGTCCGGGACCATCCCGCCGATCACCGGCAGATCCTCGAGCAAGTGCCAGGGCAGCAAGAACGACGGCAGGCTCACCTGGCCTGGCTGGAAGGGCTTTGAACCCATCGCGAGCCACTCGAGCACGAGGCAGGTTACTCCTGCGACCCTGATGGGCAGCTGCCGCCAGAAATAGACGATCGCGACCAGCAGCAGGATGATCATCGGGATGCCGAGGTAAGCGAGATACTCGGCCAGCGGCTGCGGATAGTTATTGGCGATCACGCCTGTGCGGTGGGTGTGCAGCAGCACCGAGCTAGCTGGATTCACGAACGCGTACGGCAAGGTGCCGAGGTTCGTGAGCTGGTTGTGATAGTTGATGATCACGGGCGCTGCGGCCCCGTGGGCTGACACGCCGTGGAACTGGACCCACAGGCTCCTGGCGCCCAGAACGAGCGCTACTACAGCGGCCGTGCCCAGACCAGTCAGCAGTGGCCGGACCCGCCCCAGCACCTCTCGCGGCCTCGACAGGGCTAGGACCGCCAGCAGTACGACCGTGGCGATGACGGCGTCGACAAGCGATTCCTCGCTGATGAATAGCTGGGCCGCGACGAGAAGACCCAGCCACAGGCCATTGAGTATCGGGCTTCCCTGGCCGGTGACCATGCGCAAGACGCGGTCGATGATCAGCGGAAGGAGCATGGCAAGGACGAGCGAGTAGTGCCCGATCCCGGAATTCACCAGGGCCGGCGAGAACCCGTACAGGCCGCCGCCGAGTGCGGCAGCGAGCGGGCTTGCGTGCCAGCGGCGCAGGACGTAGTACATCGCGGCCGCGGAGCCGGCGAACGCGATCGTGAGCAGGGTGGTCAGCGCGACCTGCGGTCCGAAGATCAGGGTGACCGGCGCTACGACGATCCCCGGTAGCAACAGTGACGTGTTCCACATCAGGTTGACGCCGTGCGGGGCGTTCATCGCAATCGTCTCGAGCGCTGGCAGCCTGAAATGCGAGACTGCCGTGGCGGTGTAGCGGATGAACCAGGTGGCCTGGTCGACGTCCTCCGTGTCGCCGGTCTGGCTGAGGCCCTTCGGGTTGACCCAGATTCGCGCGGTGAGGTAGATGGCGCCGGCGAGATAGCAGTACATCGTGATCGCCGGGGCGCTCCAGGCCCAGGCGAACGCGCGGCGACGCGGCTCTTGCGATGACTCGACCACCTCGGCGGCAAGTCTCGTCACCGCTGCCTCCTTTGGGATACAGGACCTCGCCGACGGCCTGCCTTAACACCTCGGCCGGATCACGTCGCGGCCAAGATAGCGCAATGCCAGGCGATTACCCGGCGCCCGACTAGGGTGCCACCCTGCCTTAACGAACATTTCCCGCGCGCTCATCATGCTAAGCCGCGAAAATGTACTGGCCAGCTTACGGTACGGTCAACAGCAACTTGGGCGATTGGGTGTTGCCAGATACTTGACCAAGCTGCTGAGATTCCAAACTGCCTTGCGCGGTGGCGGAGCACGTCCGATGGCCAGGGCTCCAAGCGCTGTCGTAGCACTCAAAAGGGAGTCGTTCGTGCACAACCTCAAGGTTGGCGGCCCGGAGGCACAGTCAGGCCGCCGGCCTGACAGTGGTCCGCTGCACCGGGACAGTGTCGTCTGGCTGGTTGCAGTCTCGATCTTGTTCCTCGCCGCAGAGCTCACTCCGCCACTTCTCCGGATGCCGCTGGGTACGGACGAGATCACGTATATTGCGCGGACGAGCATCCACGTCAGCGGCGTCAGCCTGCCACCGGTGCACGGGCAGGGAGCGGGCCTGCTGGCCGCTCCGGTAACCCTGCTCACCCAGTCGCTGACCGCGATCCGGGTGTGGATGTCCGTGCTCTCAGCAATCGGGTTGTTCCTTGCCATGCTCTGCTGGCGCGGACTCAGGCCGGCCTGGGTGCTAGGCCTGGCCGGGCTGATCTTCGCCAGCCTGGCGATTAGCCAGAACAGCGGCGTTCAGATCTACCCCGACTGGTGGGGAGCGCTCGCGGTACTGGCGCTGACGGGGCTGCTTTTGCACGCGGTCAACGGCACGATGCGCGACCGTGTCACCTTGCCGTCAATCGCGCTCGCCAGCCTGCTCATCGTCTTGATGCGGCCGCAGAACATCGTCTTCCTTATGGGCCCGGCGATCCTGGCCGTCATCTTCGTGCGCAGCTGGCGTAAGCCGAAGGTCATGGTCGCGATGGGTGCCGGCATCGTGGCGGGCCTGCTCGAATGGATAATCGGGGCCTACCTCTGGTTCGGCGGCCTTGCTAACCGGATCCACCTGGCCGGGCAGGAGCCCCCCAGCTTCCGGCCGTATATGTCCCTCGGCACCCAGCTGAAGGTCCTGAACGGTCCGTGGTACTGCACTCCGCCCGGTGGCTGTAACGGCTGGGACTCGCCGGGTGAGTCGGTGTGGTGGGTCGCATTCCTGGCCGTCGCCGTGCTCGGGCTCTGGCTCGCCTGGCGGACGTCAGCGAAGACGTCGGCGATGCTGGCCGGGGCAACGGCGCTCTGGGTGATTGCCCTCTACTCGTTCCTGGTGCCGTTCGGTGCGCCGCGCTACCTCACGCCATCGCTCGCGCTGATGTCGATTCTCGCCGCCGACGGTCTCGTGTGGCTCGTGACGAAGGCCCGCTGGCATCGCACCGGAATCGTGATCGCCTGTGTGTTCTTGCTATCGGGGATCGTGTCACAGCGAGTCATACTCCAGCGCGACGCTGCACAGCAGCTCGCCACCCGGCCGTATCTCGCTAAGGCACGGGTACTCCGCCTGGCCGGAATTCGTGCCCCCTGCGTACTCGCCTCGCCGCCGGTTGCCTACTACGTCGGCTGTATGGCGCCCTGGACGGGCGAGCGGATACCGGAATTGCTGGCCCGGACCCCCCAGGGACGGAACGGCTGGCGCAAGCTGGTGCTGACGCACCCGCGCACGGTCATCTACGTGCCGGTCAAGCCTGCTTCCCAGTAAGGCGGGCCAAGAGGCCGCGCGGTCGCTCCGCGGTCGCTCCGCGGTCGCTCCGCGGTCGCTCCGCCGCGGTCGACTTGCCCACGCACAGCAGGCTGCGAATAACCTGAATAGATCCCGGGACAATGCCGAATATCTGAACGGGCATTGACCGCCTGCTTGGTGTCGGCGAACTGATGAATTCAGCTGAGCCGCCATGGACTAGAGGCCGCGAGCATCAACCGCTGAAAGCGCTGCTATCGCTGCAGATATTGACGTTCGCTGTGATTCCGTCATAGGTGGTGGCGAGGTTCCCGATCCCGGAACTCGGCGTGGCGGAGTTGAGTGACGTGAAACTCGAGCCCACGATCAGATGGAGTGTGGAGTTCGTCAGCTGAGCGTCCGGCACCAGCGTGACCTTGCTGAAGAGGTCGGCGAGCGTCTGCGCGGCGGGCAGTTCCGCGGCGCCCGCGTACTGGATCACCGTGGTGGTGTAGTTCGGATTCGGGGCGTCCTTGGCCGCGCCGATCACGTGGAAGCCGCGCGCGCTCAGGCTCGTGGCCGTCGAGGTGCCGAGACCCGGCGTGTTCGTCCCGTTGTATACGCGCACCTTGACCGCCGCCGGGCTGACGGGCTTGACGGTGCTCGCACTGGCGCTAGGCAGCTTGTTGTCGTGCGCGATGGCCATGAACAGGTTGTTGGCCTGTGGCTGCGCCCACTGAACCCAGTTCACGTTGCCGGTCGCCGGTTCCTGTGACGACGCGCTCCACTGGGCGTTGCCGGTGTACGTGGTCCAGGGCACAGTGACGAATTGAATGGACTTGGCCGAGATCCCGCGCAGGTGCTCGCCGAGCCGCAGCATCGCCGTGGCCGACAGCCCGCTATCGGTGGTCACGTAGTGCCGCGAGGTCAGCGTGTCGACGACCTTCAGCATGGTGCTCGGGCTTGTCAGCAGGCCGCTGCGGTCGATGCCCTGCACGAGCGAGGCCATCAGGAACTGGTCGCGCTGAATGCGCTGAGGGTCATCACCCAGGCCAACGTCTTCCCTCGTGCGCCAGAAAGCGAGTGCCTCGGGCCCGTAGACGTGGTGCCGTCCTGCGCTCAGGTTCAGGCCTGAGACCGGATCGTCGACAGCCTCCGGCAGGCACACGTTCACGCCATGCAACGTGTCGATCACCTGCTCGAAGCCGCTGAACGTGAGCTCGACGAAGTCATTGATGTGAATGCCGGTGGTCTGCTCGACCGTCTTCCACAGACAGCCCGGCCCGCCGTAGGCGAACGTGGCGTTGATCTGCTCGACGTCATACAACGGCTCTGCGCTCTGGCCGGGGCTGCCATCCTCTGGCGCGCAGCTGAGGATCGGGACGACAGAGTCACGGGGAATGCTGATCACCGCGACCTGATGGGCGCCGGGGGCGACGTGCAACACCATGACCGTGTCCGAGCGCGCGCCGGCAATCCCATCGGTCCCGCCGATTTGCCCGTTCACGCCAACCCGGGTGTCCGAGCCGATGAGCAGGATGTTCTGGGCGTTGGGGTCGGCCGGCGGGCGCTTGGTGTTCAGGTCGGCCGAGACGTCAATGCGGCTGATGCCGTCCCAGACGGATCGGTACTTCGCGTAGGCGACGAGCGAACCGCCGGCGAGCACCACGGCGAGGACTACGGCGAGGCCGCCAAGGATGAGAGTCGAGGGCTTGCGGCTGCGCAGCAGACCGCGGCTTTTTGCCTGCGGCCCGGACTGCGCGGAGCGCTGCTCTGGCCGTGAATCGCCGGATTCCTCATGGCGGCGGCGCATAGCTCCCCTGGGTTCAGATGGCGGCATCCTGGCCGGCGGCCCGGCCCGCCAGGCTGATGCCCATTCTACGTGCCTTGCTAGGAGTAATCACTATTAGTAAGCAAAGGTGCGGCAAGCCCGCAGTTGGCATTCAGGTTGGGCGCCGAGCATAGGTGCCTGACCTGCGCGGCGGGTGCAGCTGTGACGAAAGCCGCAGATGCTGCTCGCGTCGCGACAGCAGACAGTGACATAACAATGACGCCGAACCGCGACACAGAACGGCGACACAGAACAGTGACGCAGATGTGCCCTGAGCGTCTCAGCCTTCGCAGCCCTGCACCTCTACAGTTGAGCCGTGCTCCCTCCAGACAACGCGCAGGAGACCGCCGGCAGCGGCCAGCAGCCGCCGCCGGCGGGGGACGGCTCGCACCTGCCGGTGGGCGGAGACATCGGCACTGACGTGCCTGGTCACGCTGAGGATGGCACCGGCACCGGTGCCATCGGCGGTGGTTCCGGCGCCATAACGGACGGGAACGGGGCCGCGGGCGAACCGAACACCATGACGCTGGCAGCGCCTAGTGCAAGCGAGCCCGGCGCCAAGGTCGCGGGCGAGGGAATCGCCGACGGCCGAGGCCGATGGCGCGCCCTAGCCGGGACCAGCCGGGCAATCAGTCGGGCAGTCAGTCGGGCGACCGCGGTCGGCGCGGTCGGCGCGGCTGGCGTCATCGGGCGCGCGCGCCGGACCAAGCAGACGTCGGTGCCGGGCGACCAGCCGGTGAAGGTCAGGTCCGCCGACATCGCGGGCACCGTACTCGCTCGGCTCACCGTACTGCCGGCCGTGCTGATACTGGCGTGGCTGATCCCCGGCATTCCGCTGTTGCTGACCGGGCACTTCCTGCCCGTCCCCATGACCCTGATTTCGGTCTCACTGGCCGCCGCCGTCATGGTCATCGGCTTGCGGGTAGTGCCAGCAAGCTGGCCCCGGCTCATGTCAGGCGGGCGTAAGAGCGAGCCCGGCTGGACGCTGTGGTTTGGCTTGCTCGCGACCGTCGGCGTGGTGGCAGGCCTGACCGGCTGGCAGCTCACGGAAAGCACGCAGGCCGTCATAGTGCTGCGCGATCAGGGCACGTACCTGCAGACCGGTTACTGGATCGCCCAGCACGGCTCGCTGCCCATCCCGCAGATGCTCTCGGCGTTCGGGCCCTTCCACGCCGGCCTGAATTTCACGAGCACCGGCTTCCTCGCCCACGGCAACTCGATCTATCCGGCGGTCCTGCCGGGCCTCCCCATGCTCCTGGCCGGCGGATTCTGGGTGCACGGGATCACCGGAGCGCTGGCCACCGGCCCGCTCCTCGGCGGACTTGCCACGCTGACGTTCGCGGGCCTTGTCGGCCGCCTTGTCGGCCCGCAATGGGCGCCAGCTGGCGCGCTCGTGCTCGGCCTCAGCCTGCCCCAGCAGTACGTGGGCCGGACATCGCTGAGCGAGACGGTGCTGGAGATCGTGATCTTTGGCGGGCTGTGCCTCATGGCCGACTCCCTCGCGCTGCGCGGCACGGGGACCGTGCCGGCCGTGCGTGCGGCTGAGGCGCCGGATACGCGGTCTGCGCGCGCCCGGCTGGCGATCGCATGGCAGCTCGGCGCCCTGTCCCGGTGGCCATCGTGGCTCACGCCGCAGCGTGTCCTGGCCGCGCTCGCCGGGCTGGCGCTGAGCTTCGGGCTGGTCATTAGCCTCGACGCACTGGTGTGCCTGCTGGTAGTGATCCCGTTCGGCGCCGCGCTGCTGGCCGGGCGGCGGCCGCAAGCGGCCCCGTTCCTCTCCGGTTTGGTTGTCGGTCTCTGCTACGGAATCCTCTGCCTGTACCTGCTCGATCGCCCGCTGCTCGACACGGTTGGCCACACGGTCGCCCTGGCCGGCCTGGCGGCTGTGACGCTGGCGGTCGCGTCGATCGTGGCGTACCAGCTGGCGCGCGTCGGCCGCGTGCGGACGGCCGTGCCGCGGGCCCTCGCCAGGCGGCCGCTGCGGTGGCTGCCCGAGGCCGGCGCCCTGGTGGTGGTCGCCGCGCTGATCGGGTTCGTGGTCCGTCCGTACGTGCAGAAGGTGCACGGACATCCGGCGCCGGGCGTGTACAGCGCGATCAAGGCACTGCAGCAGCTCGACAACTTGCAGATCGATCCCACGCGCACCTACGCCGAGCAGACGCTGTACTGGGTCATCTGGTACGTCGGCCTGCCGACCGTGCTGCTCGGCGTCTTCGCCCTCGCGGTGGTGGTGCGCCGATGCCTGCGGGCGCTGCTAACGTGGCGGGATCCGACCGGCGTGTGGCGGATCTGGGGACTGCCGCTGGCGATGATCTGCGCGGGGACGGTCGTGGTGCTCTGGGCGCCTGACATCGTCCCCGACCAGCCCTGGGCCAGCCGGCGGCTGATCGTCATCGCCATCCCCGGGCTGATCCTGTGCGCGCTGTGGGCAGCGGCGTGGCTGGGCAGGCGCGCGCGGGACCGCGGCGCGCAATCTGTGACGGCGGCGGTAGCAGGGCTGTTCTGCGTAGCGGCGATGCTCGTGCCGACGGTGTCGACCACCTTCGGCCTCGGGCTGAGCCACAGCAGCAAGACCGGCAGCCTGAAGGCGGTGGCGCACGGGCTGGCGCTGACACGCACTGGCGTCGGCCAGGTCGGCGCGGTCGACCAGCTGTGCGCTTCGATCCCGCGCAACGTCTCTGTGGTCATCATCGACTACCCGACTGCCCAGGAGTTCTCGCAGGTGATCAGGGGAATGTGCGGTGTTCCCGTGGCCTGGATGGCCGACCAGCCAGTGAGCGCGGTCGAGAGTGTCATCGGCGCGATCGCGGCGGCCGGCCGGCGGCCGCTGCTAATGGCTGGCTCTGAGGGGCGGCTCCTGTCCTTTGGCGGTTCGCCGGTCCGCGTGCTTGACCTGGCCACGACCCAGGACCCGCGTGACCTCACCCAGCTCCCGACGTCACTTCAGCCACTGCGCTATCAGATCTGGATGACCGAGCCCGTTCCCGCTGGTAGCGGCGCCTGACCTGCGCCGAGCTCAGCGGCCGGCAGCGGGGTCTGATTTGCCAGCGGCAGGCGGTGGCCATAAAGTAAAGGCACGCGACGCGGGGTGGAGCAGTTCGGTAGCTCGCTGGGCTCATAACCCAGAGGTCGCAGGTTCAAATCCTGCCCCCGCTACTAGGTCAGAGGCCCGGAGCATCAGCTCTGGGCCTTTTGCATGGGTGCTTGTAAACAAATCTGTCAACGGTGCTGGCGTCGACGCGTCGACCGGCCGCTGCATGGAGCGCTCGCCAGGAGGGCACCCCGATCGTTCCAGAAGCTGCGGAGTTGCAGTCGGATGAATTTTTGGTCATACTTTTGACCATGGCGACTCTACCGCTGGGAGAAGTGAAGACCCACCTGTCCGAGCTCGTCGGCCGTGTGCATGACCATCACGAGCGGGTCACTGTGACGATCCATGGTCGGCCATCGGCCGTGCTTGTCGCAATCGAGGACCTAGAGCAGCTCGAAGAGACGCTCGCGGTCATGCGGGACGGTGAGGCGCTTCGCAGGCTGGCTGAATCTGACGCGGAGCTCGCTCGTGGCGAGGAGGTTTCGGCTGAGGACCTTGCCGAAACGCTCCGCCGGCGGCGGGCTGGCGAGTGAGCGACGAGCCGCCCGCGCGGCTTTATGCCTTACGAGCGACCCCGACAGTTCGGAGGGCGCTGGCCGAAACGCTGCCGGAGGCCGTGGCGACGGCTGCGTTCGAGTTCATCACCGGCCCGCTACTTAAGCAGCCATACCGGGTCGGCAAGCGTCTGCTTCCGCCGCTGGATGATAGGTACAGTGCCCGGCGCGGCACCTACCGCGTCATCTACCGGATCGACGACGCCGCGCGGGTCGTGACCGTCGTCGACATCGGCCACCGTCGCGACGTCTACCGAACTTGACCAGAGCGCTCCGCGTCGCCTGCGGCGCCCACTCCCGACTATGCGCCGGCGTCGTCACTCCGGGCACCTACCGGTAACCGCGGGTCCGCACGGTGGCTGCTGGCCGGTCGTGGCGCATCATGATTGGGCAGCTAGTTGCGGCAATAGCTGCATGACCCGCCTGCTGATGTCATCGCGGACGCGCCTGACGCCGTCAAGATCCATGCCCGCCGGGTCAGGCAGATCCCAGTCGAGGTAGTGCTTGCCTGGGTAGACGGGGCAGGCGTCGCCGCAGCCCATCCTGATCACGACGTCGGCGGCCGCGACCTTCTCGCTGGTGAGTCGCTTGGGGATCTCGCGGGAGATGTCGATGCCGATCTCGGCCATGGCCTGCACAACGGCGGGGTTGAGCTGGTCGGCCGGCTGGGACCCGGCCGAGGCAACCAGTACTCTGCCCGCCGCCTCGCGATCAAGGATGGCGGCGGCCATCTGGGAGCGGCCGGCGTTGTGGGTGCAGACGAAGAGGACTTCTCGCATCTCGGCCATTTCTGTGCCTCCTTGCTATCCGGCGAGCTGGGCCTGGGTGTCCGCCGGTCCCTGACCGCGCCTAGCGGGATAGACGGCCACAGCTAGCAGCGTGCCGAGGACGCCGCCGACAATCTGGGCCCCGATGAACGCGGGTACCGAGCTGGGCGCAATTCCGGCGTAGGTATCGGTCAGGCTGCGGCCGATCGCGACGGCAGGGTTGGCGAACGAGGTGGACGCGGTGAACCAGTAAGCCGCGCCGATCCAGGCGCCGACTGCCCAGCTCGCGTGCTGAAGCCGGCCCGTCCTGGCGAGGGTGACGATGACGAGCAGCAGGCCCGCTGTTGCGACGACTTCGCTGAGGAGAAGCGGTGCACCCGTTCGGTGGTGGTGCGAGGGGCTCAGCACGGCCTGGCGGAACATGGCATCGGCAAGCGCCGCTCCAGCGATGGCGCCGGCGATCTGGCAGACGATGACGGCGGCCGCCTCGCCGATGCTGTAGTTGTGCTCGGTGCGTCGGCCGAGCAGCCAGTCAGCCCCGGTCACGATGGGATTGAACTGCGCTCCGCCAGCTGGCATGAAGATAAGGATCAACACAGCCAGACCCATCGCCGTGACGAGCGAGTTGACGAGCAGCCTCAACCCCGCGTCGGTCGTGAGGTTGGTGGCGGCGATGCCAGAGCCGACGATGATGGCGACCAGGAGGCCAGTGCCGGTGAACTCAGCGGTCAACCGACGGGCGACAGTGTTGTTCACGCGGGCTTGATGGCGCGGATGATGGCCGAGTGCATACCTGGTGCGGCCTCGTTCGTGAAGGTAACTGAGGCGTCGGTGAAGCCCGCGGCGGTTAGCCCGTCGAGGTACTCGCTACGCGATAGTGCCCCGGCGATGCAGCCGACGTAAGATCCCGCCGCAGCCCGGTCAGCTGCAGTCAGCCGATCCTCGGCGACGACGTCGGTGATTCCGAGCCGGCCGCCCGGTACTAGGACGCGGAACATCTCGGCTAGCACGGCCGACTTGTCGGTGGACAGGTTGATCACGCAGTTGGAGATCACCACGTCGACAGTGGACTCGGGCAGCGGGACGGCCTCGATGTGACCCTTGATGAACTCGACGTTGGCGGTGCCGGCCTTGGCCGCGTTGGCCTGGGCGAGGGTGAGCATGTCGTCGGTCATGTCGACGCCGTAGACGTATCCGGTCGGGCCGACCCGGCGGGCTGAGAGGAGCACATCGATGCCGCCGCCCGAACCCAGATCCAAGACGCGTTCGCCCTGGCGGAGGTCAGCGACAGCCAATGGATTGCCGCAGCCGAGGCTGGCCAGGATAGCTTCCTCGGGCAGTCCGTCCGTCTCGCCTTCGCGGTAGAGCTGGCCGCCGAACGCGTCGGCAGTGTCCAAGGCGGCGGATCCGGTACCGCCGCAGGCCCCAGCGTGCGAGGTGTCACAGCAGCTCGCGGAGATGCCGGGCTTCGGATCCAGGACGGCGCGGGCAGCGAGGGCGTAGCGAGCCTGGACTTCTTTGCGCAGGTCGGCGCCGGCCCGGTCGGTCATGGCGATCGCTCCTCATGCATAGATAGCTATCGATGTGATCAGGATGACTCACAGATAGACGCCTGTCAATACGTACCGCATACTTGGGGCATGACTACCACCGTCACGATTCAGCCGCGAGCCGGGCTGCCGCTGCTGGCCGATGAGTGCTGCACTCCGCTGCTGCGCGAGCCGCTCACGGCTGATCAGGCGGCAGATCTGGCCCACATTCTGAAAGCCCTGGCCGACCCGACCCGGCTGCGGCTGGTCTCGATGGTGGCGGCACATGAGGGCGGAGAAGCATGCGTCTGCGACCTGACAGACCCGCTAGGCCTGACTCAGCCGACCATCTCGCACCATCTCAAGGTCCTGGTCGACGCCGGAATCCTCACCCGCGATCAGCGAGGCAAGTGGGCTTACTACGCGCTCGTGCCACGAGCGCTCGACGCCCTGTCGGCGGTGTTGAGTACGAGCGCCTAACAGAGGAATGGGAGTGGGCCGCTATGCCGTGCCTAGAAGCTCCTGGAGTTCGGTGATGACTACCGGCCAGGTCGGTGCCGACGGAGCGGCGACTGAGAAGTGGTCGCCGTCGACCTCGATCAGCCGCGCGTCCTGGCCAGCGGCACGTGCGGCGGCGACATATCTGGCACTCTCCTCGAACGGGACCCGGTCGTCGGCCCGAGCGTGAATGCAGCGCACGGCCGCCGGGATCGGCACCTGGGCGAGGGCGTCGGCTACCGCGTACCGGTCCGGGAATTCGCCGGGATCGCCGCCCATGAGTTTGGCGGCCGCGCCGTTTCCGATCTTCTGGCGGGCTGCGGCGGCGAGGTCGAGGACTCCGGCCAGGCTGATGACACCGGCGATCTCGATCAGCGGCCCGGCACCCGGGGCGCCAGAGGGCAGTTTTGCCCGGCCCGCGGCCCAGGTTGCCAGCTGCCCGCCGGCGCTGTGGCCGACGGCGACCACGCGGTCGGTATCGACGTCAGCGAGCGTGGCCAGGTAGTCGATCGCCGCGGCCACGTCCTGCAGAGTCGACGGATAGCCGCCGCCAATGCCGAGCCGGCGGTACTCGACGTTCCACGTCACCCAGCCGCGTCTGGCAAGGTCGGCGGCGACCTTGTCCAGGTGGTCATTGCCGAACCGATGCCCCCAGAAGCCACCGTGGATGACCACTACCGTGCCAGGACGTCGCCGGGGCGGCATCCGGAGGTCGGCGAACTGGGACGGATCCGGGCCGTAGCGGTGGCGCTGCGAAGTAGGTTCGCTCATTGTCGAGTTGGGCGAGGTCTGGCGGCGTCGGCTCAAGTCAGATACTTCCGGCCCATCACCTGTACGCCTGGTCGCAAGACGCCGAGCTTGCTCCAGCCACTGCTGCGATACAGCCGCACGGCCGGGTCCTGGGGGTCGTCCTCGGTACTCAGCAGGCACCTCTGGCCGATGCCAGCGAGCAGTGTGTCGTGGAGCCGACGGCCAAGTCCCTGACGCCGGTAGGCCGGGGACACGCCAAGCTCAACGAACTCGAAGTGGTCGCCGACCCACTCGTCCGCGACATTGCGTGGCAACGCCTGGCACACCAGATCCGTCCAGTACTGTCCGCGCTGACCGACATATCCCCAGCTGAATCCGGCGACAGTATGGCCATCGACGGCTACGGCAAGCCGGTAACCATCTCTGGCGACATGGCGATCAAACATGTCGCTACGCCAGCTTGCAAAATCCTCAAAGTCGCCGAAGACGTCCTGGTAGCAAGGCCACACCCGCTCAGCAAGCCCGACCGCCTGCTCCGGACCGCGGAG
Organism: Streptosporangiaceae bacterium; assembly: GCA_035484155.1. Taxonomy (GTDB): domain Bacteria; phylum Actinomycetota; class Actinomycetes; order Streptosporangiales; family Streptosporangiaceae; genus JAJYUU01. The sequence continues at coordinate 20,815 of DATHPF010000427.1, read as the reverse complement.
CTTGACCACGGGGACAGCCACCTGAGACCTCCACGTCGTTCGTCAGTACAAGGCAGCCGCTGGCGACGACAACGAGCACGGTATCTCCAGGACGACGATCGTCGGCCCGCCGGCCGGGCTGCTTACCGCGAGGATGCCATCAAAGGTCGCGAGCCTCTTCTCCACCCCGGCCAGCCCCGTGCCAGCCGACGGGTCGGCACCGCCCAGGCCAAAGTCGGTCACCTCGATCCGAAGGATGCCTGCGCAGTGCCCCACTGTGATTCTGGCGTCGCGCGCCCCGGAGTGCTTGGCCGCATTGGTCAAGATCTCCGCGACCGCGAAGTAGCACGCAGTTTCCACCGGCGCCGGCAGCCGGCCGGGCAGGGCAATGTCGGTCTCGACGGCCAGCGGGCAGTCCAGCGCCAGCGCACGCACGGCATCGGCCAGGCCCCGGTCGGCCAGGACTGGCGGCAGCACTCCGCGGACTAGTTCTCGCAGCTCGGCGAGTGCCCGTGCTGAGGTCTCCCGCGCTTCGCTGACGAGCGCGATCGCCGCCTCTGGGCTGGTCGGGATCAGCCGCTCGGCCACGCGCAAGCTCATCCCGAGCGCTACAAGGCGCGCCTGCGCGCCGTCATGCAGATCACGTTCAAGCCGCCGGAGATCCGCCGACGCGGTGTCTACCGCGACCGCTCTCGTCTCGGTTAGTCGCTGCACCCGCCGGGTGAGTTCGGCGTCCGGCGCCAAGCCCAGGAGCCTGCGAACCTGCGGGAACGTCTGCGGTGCCAGCCAGGCTCCGATCGCGAGGAAACCGAGCCCTTGCACGCTCGCTACCTCAGCCGTGTGCCCAGTGGACACCAGAACCGCCGCGTAGGGGAGCAGCCCGACGTCATTCAGACCGTGGTTCCATCGCACGGCCGTCACCAGGCCGGCGACGCCGAGGCACAGCAGGCCGACGGTCGTCAGCTGGGCCGCGCGATACGGCCACCGGCGCAGCACGACCAGCGTGCTGCCGAGTACTGCCGCCGTCCACAGCAGCCCGGCTCCGGTGGCCAGCCAGAGGCGCGGCGTCAGCAGTCCCGCCAGAGCGACGACCACAGGCAGCAGTGCCAGCCGGCGTAGCTGATCGCCGAGTGACCCGCTGGCGGCGCTGCCGAGCCAGCGCTGGGCCCTGACCAGGACCGGGTCGGCCGACCGGACCGCGAGCCAGCCTCCGGCCAGCAGGAATGCGTAAGCCTGCGGCAGAATCATGTCGGCCTCTGGGCCTGCGTTCCCCACCGGGGTCAGGCCGTAGGTGAGGAGCTCGCCGTTGAAGACGTAATCGCGTGCTGCCACATAACCGAACAATCCGAGTGCGATGAGCGCCAGCGGCACGACCCGGGCGGCGAGTGCTGGCCTGAACGCCAAGATGGCAGCCGTCACGACTGGCACTGCCGTCCAGATGCCCAATGGGCTCTGGCCGCACAGGAAATAGGCGCTGCTCAGCATGCTCAGCGAAATGACCAGCAGCGCTGTGCACCAGCCGAGCTCGCGAAGGCGCGCCTGCGAGCCCTTCGCGACACCGGTCGGCCGGCTTCGGATCACCGCCGCTATCCCGCCAGCGGCCAGCATGAGGACGACCAAGTATCGCGTTACCTGCCCAATCGCTGCCGGGTTGCTTAGGCCGCCGACAAAGTTCTGCAGGTTCATCACGGCTCCCATCTTCCGGCTGCGGCTGACCGCAGCTCCCGTTGTGGGCGGCCGGCTCGCGCCGGTAGTCAGTGCCTGGGCAGAGCGGTACGCCCCGCGACCGCCAGGGTCAACGGTGCCGTACTAAACCCGCCGCCGCGAGGGGTGAGCGCCCACTCTGCCGGTAGGCATTTGCCTACCGTCAGCGGCTGTGCGCGCTCCGCCCGCGACCTAGCATGGGGTGTGGGGGTTTGCGGAGGGCAGTGATGACAACCGGCGCGACGGGGACACTGGATGAGGCCTACCAGCGGCTGCACGTCACGGGACCGGAGTTCGACGGCTGGCTGTCTAACCACGGCCCGATGGCGGCCGAGGCGATGGTGCGTCGCGGGTACGCCGGCAACGTGCACCGCTGGCTTGACGCGTACATGCGGCGGCTGGAGGAGTTCCCGCGCGGCACCGCCGCGATCGGCGAGGACTGGCAGGAGGCGCTGGGCGATCCGCGCCGCGTCGCCGACTGGACTGCCTACTTCCGGCGCGAGGTGACAGCCCAGCCGTGGCGCGCGGTGCTCGGAACCTGGTGGCCACGGCTGCTGCCGGGCGTCGCCGCAGCAGCCACGCACGGCGTGATCCGGGTCGGCCATGCGGCCCGGGCGCTGCTGGAGGACGGCGACGACGCCGTTCATGTCACCGAGCTGGCGCATGGCCTGGCTTACTGGGCGGCCCGCTGGCAGCCCGTACCGGGCGCGGCCGAGGGCTACCGCCGACCGGCCGCCGGTCCTGCCGTGCCAGCCGCCGGCGACGCGCCAGCACCCTCGGCGGCGGATGCGCTGGCGGCGGTTCCCCGGATCGCTGACCAGTCCGGCGGCGTCCGCGAACGCCTCGGCCGGCTGGTCGGCCTGCCGGGCTGGCCGGCCGCCCTGACCGCGCCGGTTATCCCCGCCGCACCCGCTGAGATCAGGTCCTGGCTGACCGACCTGGCCGACGCCGCCACCGTCAGGTACCTGTCCTACGGACACGGCAACGCCGTCATGCTGGTGCACTCGGCGACCGCTCCGGGTGCCGTCCTGCGCACGCTGCCCGCCCTGGACATCGAGCTATGGGCGCCGAGCCTGGCCGCGTCGTGGGCGGCGGCCGCGGCGCTGACCGCGGTCTACGCGCCTGCCGTCCCGGCCGCGCGCGCCGGGCTGCCAGGCCCGCCTGCCGGGACGCAGCCGGCCGAGGACGCGTTCGCGCGCGCTGTCGACCATGGCGATGAGCACGTGATCAAGTTCGCCGACACCGCAGTGGACGTGTACGCGCGCACCGGCGACGTCGACGCGCTCGCCGCTGTCATCCGCGCGGCCGACCTGATCGGGCGCTGACCGAGTGGATGGCCTGATCGGCTAGCTCAGGTTGAGCCGAGCGGCTTTCATCAGCAGGTAGTTCCGCTCCGGAATGCTGAGCGTCCGCCTGGCCGCAGCCCGGTAGTGCGCCAAGGCGGCGTCCGTGTCGCCCAGTTGCTCAAGTAGATGCGCGCGCACGGCGTCCAGACGGTGATGACCAGCGAGCCGTTCGTCCAGCCGCTCGAGCAGGCGCAGCCCGGTCGTCGGGCCCTCGACCATGGCCGCGGCGACGGCAAGGTTCAGCGTCACCATGGGATTGCCGGTCAGGCGTTCGAGGATGGCGTAGAGGGCGAGGATCTGCGGCCAGTCGGTGTCGGCGGCGCTGGGCGCCTCGTCGTGCAGCGCGGCGATGGCGGCCTGGATCTGATAGTCACCGGCCGGACCCTGCGTCATGGCCCGGACAGCCAGGGCGACACCTTCGGTGATGAGCTCCTGATCCCATAGCGCCCGGTCCTGCTCCGCGAGCGGGACCAGGTCGCCGTGTGCATCGGTCCGGGCCGGCCGCCGCGCTTCGGTCAGGATCATCAGCGCGAGCAGCCCGGTGACCTGGCCGTCGTCCGGCAGCACGACGTGCACGTCCCTGATCAGCCGGATCGCTTCGCCGGACAGTTCGCGCCGGTGCAACGCGGGGCCCGATCTCGTGACGTATCCCTCGTTGAAGATGAGGTAGAGCACGTGCAGCACCGAGCGCAGGCGCGCTGGTCGCTCGTCCTCGGCTGGCAGGCCGAACGGCACGCCGGAGACGCTGATGCGCTGCTTGGCGCGGCTGATTCGCTGGGCCATCGTCGCCTCGGGCACCAGGAACGCGCTCGCGATCTCGGCGGTCGTGAGCCCGCCGACCGCCCGCAGGGTTAGCGCGATGGCGGAGGCCGCCGTCAGCACCGGGTGACAGCACATGAACAGCAATGTGAGCGTGTCGTCGCGGGCCGGCACCTGCGCAGGCGAGAGCTCCGACAGTGCGACGATGACCTCCCGCCGCCGCCTCGCCTGATCGCTGCGGATCTGATCGCTCAGCTGCCGGCTAGCCGCCAGGAGCAGCCAGGCGCGCGGATTGTCGGGCACTCCGCCGGCCGGCCAGTGACGCGCTGCCGCGATCAGGGCCTCCTGCACGGCGTCCTCGGCTGCTTCGAGGCCACCGGAGCGGCGCATCATGATCCCGAGGACCTGCGGCGCCAGCTCGCGCAGCAGGTCCTCAGTCGCCGGCCGTTCGCTCACCGAGCCCCAGTCAGAACTCGACGCCGAGGCCATCGGAGTCCATGACCTGGCGGACTTCGATCGGCTGCTGGATCGGGACGCCGCCCGGTCCGGGCACTGCCGAGACCCGGGCTGCGATGTCTAGGGCGCGCTCTAGCGACTCCACGTCGATGATCTGGAAGCCGGCTAGCTGCTCCTTCGCCTCGGCGTACGGGCCGTCCGTCACGACCGGGGCGGACTTCCCGTCCGACCTGACGATCTTGGTTGCCTCCGGCCAGGCCAGGGCCTCCCCGCCGACGAGCTCGCCGCGCTCGGTCAGCTCCGCGTTCAGTGCCTCGTAGTAGGCCAGGTGGGCTCTCACGTCTGCGGGGTCCCAGTCGAGCATTGGCATGCCGTCGGAGACGACGCCGTTGTCGTAGTTGACTAGCAACAAGAACCTGGTCATGTGCTGCTCCTCACCGCTTGTGCGCCATCTTGGCGCTCCTGCCCTGAGAACGGAGCTGCCCCGGGATTCTCGACATCGTGGTCGCCGGCCGCGGCCGGTCATCACAGGGCGAACAGACGCACCCCGTTCCCCCACAAGACATTGCGAAGCCAGTCATCGCCGAGGCCGAGCGCCGCCAGCCCACTGACCTGCGCGGCGAACGCGTGCGGGATGGTGGGGAAGTCCGACCCGAACACAATCCGGTCCCCAATCGCGCTCACCCGCTCGACCAGGTGCAACGGGGTTGGGCCCAGGTAAGGCGGATCGGTGAAGACCATCGCGGTGTCGAGCCACACGCCGGGGTGCTCCTCGGCGATCTCGACGAACGCATCGTGGTCCGGCGCGCCCAGATGCGCGATCACGAGGCGCAGGGCCGGGAACCGGTCCAGCAGCCGTCGCACGGGCTCTGGCCCGCACCAGCGCTCGTTGCCTGAGCCGTCGGCGACCGCGCCTGCGTGGAGGATCACCGGAGTGCCCGCGTCCTGGAGCAGCCCCCAGGCCTCGTCGAGCTGGGGGTCGGTGGCGTCAAATCCGCCGACCTGCAGGTGCACCTTCACGGCCCGGCCGCCGTCCGCCAGGCATCGCGCTGTCTCCGCGCCCACGCCCGGCTCAGGAAAGATCGTGAACGTGGGAATGACGGCGGGCTCCGCCGCCGCCAAGCCGAGGGTGTGCTCGTTGAGGAACCTCAGCATCCCCGGCCGGTGGGCGTAGGCGAGCGCAGTGTGATGCCGGACACCTATCCTGGCCAGCGTCGCGAGCCGGTCCTGCGCTGAGGACCGGTAGGTGACCGGCCACGGGTAGGTGAGCCGGTCGAACCACCGCCATACCGCGTCCTGCACCCTGTCGGGCAGGAAGTGCACGTGCGCGTCGACGATGCCGGGGATGCCCAGTCCGGCGAGGAAGGCGGGGACTTCGTCGTCAGTCATCGTGAGCAGGCTAGCCGCCCGTCCGGTATGTGCGCAGGTAACCGCTCCTGAGCAAGGCATCAGCCAGACCGCAGACACCATCCAGCCAACCTGCAGGCTTACCGCTTACTCTCTGGTGAGAACGTGACTGGCCTGGCTTGAGCAGGAAGGATCGGAACGTGCCTGAGAACGTCAGCGTCGCCTACCGCGGCGCGAACTACGCGATCGGACAGGGGCCGCAGTTCTACGGGATCTGGCACGCCGCGGCGCCGCAAGCTCCGCCGCTGGAATGGTGGCCGCTGACACCGGAAGGCTGGTCAGGGGCATGGGCGCGGTTCGCGTCCATCGAGGTGCCGGGCACCATCGCGCCCGTGACGCAGCAGCCGGTGACCCAGCAGCCGGTGACCCAGCAGCCCGTGTTCCACCAGCCGGTGACCCAGCCCGTGCTGGCCGGTACCGCGAGCCAAGCCCCGGCCGCGTTGGCTGCGACGCCTGGAGCCGATCCGGCTCGCGTGACCCGGACCGCCCGCATCGCGGCCGCAGTACTGGGCCTGGGCGTCGTCCTCGGCGTCGTGGGCCTGTTCCCGTCCTACGTCGCCGGGTCCAGCCTCGCCTCGCAGGGACCCAACCTGGTACCGCACGCGATTTATCTCGCTGCCTGGAGCCTGAGCGCCGTCCTCATCGCTCTCGGCGGGACCCGGCTGCGGGTAGGCGCGCTTTTCGGCGCCGGGGTGAGCGCGGTCACATTCGGCTTTTTCGTCGCAGACGTCGGCACGCCGATCGCCGGCGGGGCCCATCTGATGGGCGCGGGCCTAGTCCTCAGCGTCCTGGGCTGGCTCGCCTGCACGGCAGGCGTCGGGCTGGCGTTGCGGACCCGCCTGCCCGTCACAGCAGGTCCTGGCGGGAACGGGGTCGTCTCCGGACGCGGTCTGGCCAGCCGCCTCGGCCGTATGCCGAGCCACGACGTCGTGCCGCTCGTCACATTCGTGCTCGCCGCGGTGGGCGCGGCCATCGCGTTCGCGCCGTCGTGGGACAAGTTCACCCTGCGGACCGCGAACGGTGCCTCGCAGGTGATCACGGCCGGTAACGCGTTCGCGAACCCCGGGCCCGTGATCCTCGGCAATGTGCTGGTCATGGTGGCCATCGTTGCTGTGGTGCTCGCAGCTGCGACGTGGCGGCCGTGGCGGCTCGGCGCAGCTCTGGCGGCTGGTGCGATCGTGCCGATGGTCGGGCAGGCAATCTCAGCCATCGTGCAGATCAAGGGGACGACGTCACCACTGCAGTTCGGCGTCACGCCCGCGCAGGCGAACCAGCTCGGGCTCACGATCACCGCCGGCCTGACGCCGATGTTCTGGGTCTTCTGCGCGTTCGTCGCCACGCTGATCATGCTGTGCGTCTGGCTACTGCTCGCGCAGGAGTCTCCGGCGCAGGCTGCCGCGTCGCCCTACCACGCTGGTCCGTACTCGGCAGCGCCCGCTGCGGCGGGTCCGCCCGCCGACGGTGTCACGGGTGCGGCTGCCGACGGCAGCACGGATAAGGCTGCCGACGGCGTCACCGGTGCGGCCACGGTCACGCCTGCGGATCCGGCAGACTACACCGATGCCACGCGACTTCAGACAGGCAGTCAATGACCTCGACAAGGAGCGATTGCAGCTGCTGTATGGGCGCTGGGACCCGCTCGAGCCGGCCGCGTTCGCGGCACTAACGACGGCGTCGCCGCCCGTTCGCTGGCACGTAGCCGGCGGACGGGCGGCTCGCGTCGGGGCTGAACCTCGGCACCACGACGACACCGACATCGCGATCGCCATGGCCGATCTCAGCCGCCTGCGGCTGGCGTTTGCTGACTGGCACCTGTGGGAGGCGAACGACGGCGCCTTGCGCCCGCTGCTGCCCGGTGTGCCGCTGACTGAGACGTGCGAGCAGTTGTGGGCGCGGCGTGATGCGGACCATCCCTGGCAACTGGATCTGCTGCTGGATCGAGCCAGCTCGGAGACGGAATGGATCTTCAAGCGCGACCACAGCGTGCGCCTGCCGTGGGACCAGGCAGCGCAGACGGTGGCCGGCATCCGGTACCTGCGGCCGGAGATCGCACTGCTCCACAAGGCTCGGCTCGATCGGCCGAAGGACCGCGCGGACCTCGCCGCCGCCCGGCTCGACCCGGTGGGCCGTGCCTGGCTCGTCGCGACCCTTGAGCGACTTGGTCATGATGACTGGGCGCGACGTGCACGCGATGGCGAGCGCGGTGCCGCGTCGGGCGGCTGATCTGGCGGACCCGTCGATGGACAGGCAGGTACTGTCCCGAACATGGACCTCGACATCGCCACGGCGACCGCCGCGGAACTGAGCCGCGCAATCCGGACCCGCGTGATCTCCAGCCGCGAGCTGCTTGACCAGCTGGTAGCCAGGGCCGAGCGGCTGAATCCCGCCCTCAACGCGATCGTCGCCTGGGACCTCGACCGGGCCAGGACAGCCGCGACCGCAGCCGACCGCGCTACTGCCCAGGGCCAGGAGACCGGACCGCTGCACGGTCTGCCGATGACCGTCAAGGACGTCTTTGAGACCGAGGGCCTGGTGACGACTTCGGGCGCGCCGGAGCTGGCACAGTACGTGCCGGCATCGGACGCGCTCGCGGTCGCGCGCCTGAAGCAGGCCGGCGCGATCATCTTCGGCAAGTCCAACACGCCCATGTATGCCGGCGACTGGCAGACGTACAACGACGTCTACGGCCGGACTAACAATCCGTGGGATACCAGCAAGACCGCGGGCGGCTCGTCGGGCGGCGCTGCTGCTGCCGTGGCGGCGGGGCTCACGCCGCTAGAGTTCGGCAGCGACATCGGCGGCTCGATCCGCAACCCGGCGCACTACAACGGCGTGTACGGACTGAAGCCGTCGTGGGGCATCGTGCCGGTCCGCGGCCACATCCCCGGCCCGCCGGGAAGCCTGGTCCAGGTGGACGTGGGCGTCGCCGGCCCGATCGCGCGCAGTGTCGCTGATCTGCGGATCGCGCTGCGCGCTACCGCGGGCCCGCTGCCAGAGGATGCCGCAGCCTGGCACCTCGAGCTTGAGGAGGGGCCACCGCTCGGCGGCATCTCGGCACTGCGGATCGCCACCGTCTTCGGCGAGGGCGCGGACGTCGTGCCCGTGGCGGCCGGCGTGCGGGCGAGGCTGGATGGGTTGGCCGCCCGCCTGGCCGAGGCTGGCGCGAGAGTGGATGAGGTGCCGTTGCCGGTGCCGCTGGCGGACGGCTTCGGTACCTGGCGCGATCTCACCCTGCCGACGATCGGCGCCGGGCTGGCCGCGGCAGAGTACGCCGAGCTCGCCAGCCTCGAGAACGTGGCTGGCGACGACCCGATGCTGCTTGTCGGGCGGGCCATGACCAGTCGTTACCGGGCCTGGATCGGCGCGACAGAGCTGCGCCAGCGCCAGCGAGCCGCGTGGGCGACCTTGTTTGACCAGTACGACGTGGTGCTGGCGCCGGTGATGCCGACTGCTGCGTTCGACCATGACACGGAGCGGCCAATGACCGAGCGGGTACTCGACATCGATGGCGTCGCCGTTCCGCATTTCTTCGCTGCCGCCTGGTGCGGCGCTATCGGCGCCATGCTGCTGCCGGTCGTGACGCTGCCGACCGGCCCGGACCAGGCTGGCCTGCCGGTGGGCGTGCAAGTCATCGGCCCGTTCCTGACCGACATGCGGCTGCTGCGCATCGCCGAGCTGCTTGATGCGGCGGCCGGTCCCGGCTTCATAGCGCCACCGCTGAACTAGCGTCGGCCGGCTTGACTCCGTACCTCGGTACGGCCGGTAACGTGCCGGACATGAGCGGGATGACGATCGGGAAGCTTGCCGCTGCCGAGGGAGTCGGCGTCGAGACGGTGCGCTTCTATCAGCGCCGGGGCTTGCTGGCCACGCCGGAGCGTCACGGCTCCGGTTACCGCGAGTACTCCGAGGCCGATCGATGGCGGCTGGTCTTCATCCGCCGGGCCAGGCAGCTGGGCTTCACTCTCGGTGAGATCGCTGATCTGCTCGGTCCGGCCGAGGCTCAGTCGACGCAGGAAATCGCGACCGCGGCGCAAGCGAAGCTAGCGGCGGTCGATGCACAAGTCAGGGAGCTCGTACAGCTGCGGTGCAGGCTCCGCCAGCTCGTCCGCGTGTGCGAGCACGGCGACGGTGAGCAGTGCGCGGCGCTCCGGCTTCCCGAGCTCGCCATCACTTAGCGTGAACAACCGCGCTCGCGTTCAGCGGAGCGCCGCACCGATGGAGGCAGGAGACATGAGCATCGCCAGGGTCGTGACCGATGACAGCTTCGAGGCCGAGGTGCTGAAGAGCCCGCGACCTGTCATCGTCGAGTACTGGGCGGCCTGGTGCGGTCCATGCCGGCAGGTGGCGCCCGTACTCGACTCGATCGCGGCGGACTACGGCGACATGATCGACCTGGTCAAGGTCAACGTCGACGAGAACCCGGACACCGCCAGGAAGTACGCCATCCTGCACGTCCCGACGGTCAGCGTGTTCGCCGGCGGCGAGGTCGTCAGGCAGGTCATCGGGGCCCGATCGAAGTCCGCGCTCGTTCGCGAGTTCGCCGACGTGCTGGCGCCCTCGCCTCGGTGATGGGTGTGAAGTTGCTGTTGCTAGAGCAACAGTGATTCCGCACCCACGACTGTCAGCTGCCGGTCCGGCAGCGGGCTGGCGGTTCGTGGCGAAGGCCGCTCGAGGTGCGGAACAGGAACTCGGCGTACGTGTCGGGTGCGGCGTCCGGATTGCCCATGTATCGGTCGGGGGCGCCCGCCAGGTCGGCCATCCGCCGCTGCGCGTAGGCGCACTCGGCGACGACCTCGCGAACTTTGAGCGCGACTCGCCGGATGCTGCGGCCCGGCTGCTGGCGGCGACCGAACTGCGGGCTTACTGGCTGGTTCATGCCTCTAGCCTGCGCCTCAGCAGCGCGCGGCAACAGTGGCAGTAGAGCCACTTGCCCTTAACATCCTGCCAACGACTGCGGCATAATGAGCCCATGCTGAAAGACGTTGCCGTTGTGGTACTGGACGGATTCACGCCGTTCGAGCTCGGCGTGGTCTGCGAGGTGTTCGGCACCGACCGGACTGACGAGGGACTGCCTGGCTACGACTTCGCCGTCGTTGCCGGGGAGCCCGGCCCGCTGCGTTCGGAAGCAGGCTTCATCCTGCAGACGCCGTTCGGCCTGGACCGGCTCGAAACGGCCGATCTGATCGCCGTCCCGGCGAGTGGCGACAGCCGCTGCCGGCGAGATGACTGGCCGGAGCCGCTGCTCGACGCGCTCCGCCGGGCCGTCGAACGGGGTAGCCGCGTACTGAGCGTCTGTACCGGGGCATTCGCGCTCGGTGCGGCAGGACTGCTCGACGGGCGAGCCTGCACGACGCACTGGCGGCACTCGGAGCGGCTGGCCAGGCTGTATCCGGCGGCCAAGGTCGACCCGTCGGTGCTCTACATCGATGCCGATCCGGTGATCACCAGCGCCGGCACGGCGGCCGGCATCGATGCCTGCCTGTACCTCCTCCGCAAGGAGCACGGCAGCCGGGTCGCCAACGCGATCGCGCGACGCATGGTCGTGCCGCCGCACCGCGACGGCGGTCAGGCGCAGTTTGTCGACCGGCCGGTCGCCGAGCTCGCGTGCGACACCCTCGGCGAAGTCATCGAGTGGATGCAGCGCAATGTCGACCGGGTTATGACAGTTGATCGGCTGGCCGGACTGGCGGCCATGTCACCGCGCACGTTCGCCCGGCGGTTCGTGCAGGAGACCGGCACGACCCCGCAGCGCTGGCTCATCGGGCAGCGCATCCTCCTGGCCCAGCAGCTGCTGGAGGAGACCGACGAGACGGTGGACGTGATAGCGGAACGGGCCGGCTTCGGGAACGCGGCCACGTTCCGCCATCACTTCCGGGCCTGGCGCGCGACTACTCCGCACGCCTACCGGCGCACGTTCCGCGAGTCCCAGTTGAAGCTGGACCCGCATCCCGTGCGGCGAGCTATGGCCTAGGCAGCGGGTACCGCGGCCGCCATCCGCGCGCGCACCTTGCCGGGGATGAGCTCGCCTGCGGCCCTGGCATTGCCGAGGGCAGCCGCCCACCAGGCCAGGTCGTCGAGCAGGATCTGCATGCTGACCTCGGCCGCGGGGTCAGTCGGCTGGCCGTCGGCATCAAACTGCCCGTCCACGAACGGCAAGACGACGGTGCTGCGCAGCGGGGCGGCTTCGACCTCGACGGCCACCTGGACCAGGTGCTCGATCGCGCGAATGCCGCCCCCGACGCCTCCGCTGTATCCCACCATGGCCAGCGGCTTGTTGCGGAAGGCGAACGACACGAACACGCTGTCGATCGCGTTCTTCAGCTCACCCGGAATGCTGTGGTTGTACTCGGGCGTGACGACAAGGTAGGCGTCGGCCTCGGCGATCTTCCGGTTCCACGCACGCACGCGCACGTCGGAGTACGTCGGGTCGGTCCGGTCGCCGATGCTGCCCACGTGCTCGCCGAACATCGGCAGGGGCCAGTCACGCAGGTCGAGCACCTCGGTGTCAAAGGCCTCGTGCAGCGCGGCCCGGTTGGTGACCCACGGCGTCACCATGTCGGCTGCCCTGGTGGGCCGGGTGCTGCCCACGATGATCTGGAGCTTCATCTGATTCCTTCGTAATGTGGACGGCCAGGGCTAGACGGCGTCCGATTTGACGAACCTCGCCGCAACGTGCACCTGCGCGGGGCCCTTGACCATGCCGAGCTGATTCCAGGTCATGCCGAAGTCGGCGCGATCGATCTGAGCGTCGGCGGTCAGCGTGACAGCCTGGCCGGTGGCCTCGGAGACCTTGGCGGTCAGCGTCAGCGGCTTGGTCTGGCCCGCGACCGTTACAGTCCCGCTGGCCTGCACGTTGCTGCCGTCGCTAGTGGCGGCCTGCGTAATGTCAACGATGATCTTCGGGTGCGCGGCCGCGTGGAAGAAGTCGGCGGACCGTAGGTGCTCGTCGCGCTTCTTGTTCTTGGTGTCCAGCGAGGCGGTGCCGATCTCCAGCCGGCCGTGCGCCGAGCCGTCGGCCTCGATCTCGGCTGTGCCGTTAAGATCCGAGAACACGCCGCGCACCGTCACCAGGCCCCAGATGGACTTGTGGCTGAAGGTCGCCGTCGAAGCGCTCGGGTCGAGCTGAAAGCTGGCCGGCCCGGTCAGGGCGGCCGCCTCGTTACCCTGTGCATTCGTCATAGAAAGCAGAACCTCGGTTCCGGATCGAAGATAATTGAGTATTGAACGATCACCCCCGAAATAGTACCGGACGAGATAGTCATGTCAACCGAGTCATCCGGTACGCTCGCAGAGGTGAGGCAACAAGACCCCGGGCCGGCTGACGACTTCGGGGCCGACTCGTGCGGAGAGGGTCCTGACCTAGCCGGCCTCGACGACGCTCAGGTGAGGCACGTCCTGGTCGGCCAGACTGCGCGCTTCACGACCGGTTTCCTGCGCTGGATGGAAGGTCGCGCCTGCGGCGGCCTCAATTATGCCCGGCTCAGCCTCCTGCAAGCGCTGCACTGTGGCGGTCCCGCCATCATGCGCGACCTCGGCACCCAGCTCGGGGTCACTGCGCGCAACATGACGGCCATCGTTGACGCCATGGAGCTGGCCGGGCTCGTGGTGCGCCGGCCGCACCCGACGGACAGGCGCGCGACGCTGATCGAGCTGTCCCCGGCAGGCGAGCGTGCGGCCTCACTGGCGATCGGCCCGCAGCTCGATGCGATCTCCGAGATCTTCGCCGTCCTCACGCCGGTCGAGCGAGAGCACTTCTCCGCGGTGCTGACCAGGCTGATGGAAGCGATGCAGGACCGACAGCAGCAGTGCTGACGCCGCCGGCGCGTCAGGCTGCGGCGCTCCTCGAGCTCACGACCCCAGGACGGCAGGCGGAGCGACCCGGTGGCGGTAGGCAAAAAACACCCGGTCGGACTCGTCGCTCACCGGGCTGCCGTCTAGGCTCGCCTCTTCCAGCAGCTCGAACCGGCCGGCTAGCGACGCGCGGATCAGCGACAGCGGCACGCCGAGCTCGTAGATTCGCTCGTGATGCAGGCGGTAGATATCGTCGTGCTGCCGGTCGAAGATCTTCGTCTCCCAGAGCGAGAGCCCGTCGTGCGCCGACCTCACGGTCATGATCACCAGGTTCCCGTCAAACTCGTCCACGAACGGCGGCGCACCGTCGAGACGACGCAGCCGCCCGGCCGTGTTGACGTCGAAGATGAACAGCCCGCCCTCGGCGAGGTGCTCGTGCACGCAGCTGAACAGCGATAGCCAGCCGTCGAACGACGGTACGTGGTTCAGCGTGTCGAACATGCAGATGATGACGTCGAACCGGGTCGGCAGGAGGAACGACGTCATGTCACCACGGACCAGCCCTGCGCCGGGCACGGCCTTCTGCGCGATGGCCAGCATCTGCGGCGACTGGTCGATGCCCGCCACCTCCAGGTCGCCCGCCAGCCCGGCCAGCAGCGCACCGGTGCCGCAGCCCAGCTCTAGCAGCGAGCGCGCGCCCGGCAGGTACCTGCTGATGTACGACCGGACCCGGTCGACCTCCTCGGTGCGGTCGCCCATGATCCGGTCATAGAACGGGGCGAAGCCGGTGTAGATGCTCACCTGCCCATCGTGCCCGATGCCGGCCGTCCGGTCAGGCCGAGGGCTGACCTTGGGCCAGGGCGTGGTCGATGTCAGCGATGAGGTCCGCCGGGGGCTCGATGCCGACCGACAGACGGATCAGCGTTGCTGGCGCGGATTCGCCCGGCCACCGGCCACGGCGCTCCCAGGCCGACTCGACGCCCCCGAAACTCGTTGCCGGCACGATCAGCCGAGACGCCAGGACGACCGCGTCGGCGTCCGCCGCCGTGCCATCGACCTCGAACGACAGCAGCGGCCCGAAGCCCCGCGGCATCTGGGCGCGCGCGATGGAAGTTGCCTGCTCGCCTACGCCTGGGTAGTGCACGGCCGTGACGCGCGGATGCGCGGCCAGATGAGCGGCGACGGCAAGCGCGCTGGCCGACTGGCGCTCGATGCGCAGCGGCAGGGTCTTCAGCCCGCGGATGGCGAGCCACGCTTCCATCGGTCCGAGAATGCCGCCGCCGAGGGTCCGCCAGGTCCGCAGCTCGTCCTGAAGCCCCGGATCGCGTGTCATCACCGCGCCCGCGATCACGTCGGAATGACCCGACGCGGACTTGGTCAGCGAGCACAGCGACGCGACCGCGCCGAGTTCGAGTGGCTGCTGGAGAAGGCCGGTCGCGACGGTGTTGTCGACGACCATCGGCGCTCCTGCTGCCGTCGCCAGCTCCCCGAGCCTGGCCAGGTCGGCGACGCGCAGCAGCGGATTCGTGGGGGACTCGGCCCACAGGACCGCCCGATTCGCCGCCAGCTCGCGCTCGACCGCGGCCAGGTCGGCCAGGTCTACGAGCACTGGCACGGCACCGTGCGGCCGCAGGCGCTCGGCTAGCGTCCGCGCGTTGTAGTAGCCGTCGCGCGGGACCAGGATCGTGTCCCGATTGCGCGCGAGCGCGAGCATCAGCGCCATCGAGGCAGCCTGGCCGGAGCTAAAAACGACCGCCACCGCACTCTCAATGGCGCCAAGCGCGTGCTCCAGCGCGGTCCAGGTCGGGTTGCCGCCGCGCCCGTAGTCGCCCGCGGTCGGCTCGCCGGCCGAGGCAAGGATGGTGGCGAGCACCGGCGCCTGGACCGCGGGGGTGCCAAGATCCCGGCGTCCGCCCGCGTGCACGAGCATGGCGTCCGCCGACACGGCAGGGTACGTCACCGCTTTCTTCTCCGTTCTAGCAACCGATCAGGACCGGGAACGGGGTCGTCATCATCGCCGCCGCCCGCACGCTCGACGGTACCGGCAAGCTTCTCGCCGATTGCATTGCAGCGTCGACATCTTCTGAGTACTATACTGAGTATGATACTGACTCAGAGCTGCTCATGAGCGTGCCGCACGCGCTGCTGGCGCTTCTCAGCGAGGGCCCGAAGTACGGCCTCCAGCTTCGCGAGGAATTCGAGGCCAGGACTGGTGAGGTCTGGCCGCTGAACGTCGGCCAGGTGTACACGACTGTGCAGCGGCTGGAGCGCGACGGGCTCGTCGAAGCCGACGGCACTGGTGAAGACAGCCAGCACAAGGGCTACCGGATCACGGCCGCGGGCGAGGAGGAACTGGCCGCGTGGCTGCGCACCCCACCTGACTTGGCCTCGCCGCCGCGTGACGAGCTCGTCATCAAGGTGCTGGTGGCCTTGCGGGTGCCGGGCGTCGACGTGCCGGAGGTGTTGCAGGTGCAC
This sequence comes from Streptosporangiaceae bacterium, assembly GCA_035484155.1. Taxonomy (GTDB): domain Bacteria; phylum Actinomycetota; class Actinomycetes; order Streptosporangiales; family Streptosporangiaceae; genus JAJYUU01. Next base: position 4,898 of record DATHPF010000427.1, on the reverse strand, counting down.
CGGAGGTATCTGGTCCAGCTCATGCAGCAGTGGACTCGGATCAAGGAAGACGCGGCCGAGGACGACATCGGCCTCGCCCTCGCGGTGGATGCCGAGCTGTTCCGGCTCGAATCGGTGATCAGGTGGCTGGACTCGGCCGAGAGCCGGATCCGGCGCCACCCGATGACCCAAGTCAAGAACGGGGCCCCACTGCCCAGGCTGCGGCGTCCGACGGGAGCGCGGAGATGACGGCCCTCGAGCTTCGGCATGTATCCAAGACCTATGGCGAGGGCGCGGCCGAGGTGCACGCGCTGCGGGACGTCAGCCTGACTGTCGAGCCCGGCGCGCTGGTCGCGATCATGGGCCCGAGCGGTTCGGGCAAGAGCACGATGCTCACCATCGCTGGCAGCCTCGAAGATGCGACCAGCGGGGACGTCTTCGTGGCCGGTCAGGCGCTGGCCGGGCTGTCGCGCAACCAACGCGCCAGGCTGCGACGCCGGTCGATCGGCTTCGTGTTCCAGAACTTCAACCTGCTGGCCGGCCTGACCGCGGCCGAGAACGTGGCGCTGCCGCTCGAACTGGATGGAATCGCCGGCCGCACGGCGCGCAAGGCCGCCGTGGCGGCCCTGGACAACCTAGGTCTGGGCGACCGGGTGAGCCACTTCCCTGATGAGCTGTCGGGCGGTGAGCGGCAGCGGGTCGCTATTGCCAGAGCGGTGGTCGGCGAGCGCAGGCTGCTGCTGGCCGACGAGCCGTCGGGAGCGCTGGACTCGGCTAACGCCGAGGCCGTCATGCGGCTGGTCCGTGCCGCGTGCCAGGGCGGCGTGGCTGGCGTCGTCGTGACCCACGATGCGCAGCTTGCGTCGTGGGCCGACCGAGTCGTCTTCTTGCGCGATGGCCACATCAGCGATCAGACCGATCCGCTGCCTGGCCCGGAATCGCTGCTTATGCCGGGGCACAGCCAATGAGCACGGCGGTCAGGGACAGGCCAGCGCACGCCACGCCGCGGTCCGGTGGTGCGCCAGCCCGGCGGGCCGTGGTCCGCTGGGCCTGGCGGCTATTCCGGCGAGAATGGCGCCAGCAGCTAACCGTGATCGGCCTGCTGACTATCGCGGTGGCCGCTGCCGTCGTCGCAATCGCATTCGCGGCCGAGGGGCCGTCATCGCCTAGCGCGCAGTTCGGCTCGGCGAACCACCTGCTGACGATCTCCGGGCCGGCCTCCCAGCAGGCGGCCGGTGTCGCGTTCGCTAGGGCGCGGTACGGCCGGATCGAGGTGATCGAGCACGCAGCCGCGCCTATTCCGGGCTCGGTCAACACGGTCGACGTGCGGGCGCAGCAGCCAGGCGGGCTCTACTCACGGCCAATGCTCCGGCTGGACGGCGGCCACTACCCGGCCGCCGGGCAGGTGGCGGTCACCAGCGGCGTCGCGGCGATCTACAGGCTGCGCATCGGCTCTGTCTGGCACGAGGGCGGCAGAGCACTGCGCGTCGTGGGCATCGTCGAGAATCCTGGTGATCTGCAAGACCAGTTCGCGCTGGTCGCACCGGGTCAGCTGGGCCGAGCCGATCACGTCGCCGTCCTGTTTAACGCCACTAAAACGCAAGTCCGTTCGGCGCGCCTGCCAGCCGGCGCGAACCTGCAGGCCAGGCCGTCCTACGCCGCCGGCTTCCCGCCAGCTGCGGTGCTGGTCTTTGACACCATCGCGCTGCTGTTCATCGGGCTGATTGCGGTGGCCGGCTTCACCGTGCTGGCCCAGCGGCGGCTGCGCGCGCTCGGCATGCTCCAGGCGGTCGGCGCGACCGACCGGCACGTACGGCTGGTGCTCATCGCCAACGGTGCTGTCGTGGGCATCATCGCCGCGGTGATCGGCGCGGTGGCGGCGCTGGCGGGCTGGGCCGCGTTTGTGCCCCGGCTCGAGACGATCGTCGAGCACCGCATCGCCACCTTCAGCCTGCCATGGTGGGAAGTCGCAGCCGCGGTCGTCATGGCCATACTGACGGCGATCGCGGCTGCGTGGTGGCCAGCCCGAGCGGCCGCGCATGTGCCCGTCGTATCGGCCCTGTCCGGTCGCCCGGCTACCCCTAAGCAGGGCCGCCGGCCCGCGGCGCTAGGCGGCGCGCTGCTCGCCATCGGCCTGGCCGGGATTGCGCTGTCCCAGCGGGGCAAGACGCCGGCGTTCATCATCGGCGGCCTCGTCTTCACCGCAGCCGGCGTCCTGCTGCTCGGCCCGATCGCCATCGGCGGGCTCGCCGTCGTCGGCAGGCGCGCGCCGCTCGCAATCAGGCTCGCGCTGCGGGACCTGGCCAGGTACCGAGCCAGGTCCGGCGCCGCGCTCGCCGCGATCAGCCTGGTGACCGGCATCGTCGCCGCCATTGCCATCAGCGCCGCCGCGGCGGCCCAGAACGAGACGCCGGGCGGTGAGGCTGGCTGGCCGAACCTGCCGGCTAACCAGCTGATCGTTTACCTCTCGCCTGGCGGCGCGGGCCAGCTGCCGGAGGCGATTCCGCCGCTGTCCGGCGCCCAGCTTGCTCGGGACCACCTAAACGCCAGTCACATAGCGGCCGCCGTGCACGCGCAGCACGTGCTGCCGCTGTATGCGGCCGTTGCCGAGGGCGCGGGGCCGTTCCTGGAAGGCTCGCTCACCGGCTACCTGACGGCGAACCTCGCCAGTCGAGTGACCGGACCCAACGGCAATCACGGCCTAGAGCTACTCGGGCAGCTATATGTGGCCACCAGGGCCGCGCTCAGCTTCTACGGCGTGCGTGCTTCGGCCGTCAGAGCGGCGACCGAGCTCATAACGTCCCGATCGAGCCTGACGGGGACGAGAATCCTGGACTTCGGCTCGCTGACCGTCACGTGCAAGACCGGACATGTCTCGTGCTCGTATCAGGGTCAGAAGGTCCGGTCGGGCACCCGTATACCCTTCGCTCAGCGCGGGGCAACTATCGCCACCTTCCAGGTGCTCGGGCTTCCCCGGTACACCTCTGCGCCGAACACGCTGCTCACCGCCCACGCTATGACCGTGCTTGGTCTCCGCCCCGTGCTCGCCGGATGGCTCATTCAGGCGCCCGAGGCCCTGACGGCGGCGCAGATCACCCACGCCGACCACTGGGCGGCAGCCAACGGCCTAACGGTGGAGACAACGTCTCATTCCGCGCAGGTAGGGCTGCAGTCGGTCAGCTTCTGGGCGACCGTTGTCGGCGCGCTGGCGGTGCTCGCGGTGCTCGCCATGACGGTCGGCCTGATTCGCAGCGAGACGGCCGCCGACCTCAGGGTGCTGTCAGCCACCGGGGCGAGTGGAAGGACCCGGCGCATGCTCACGGGCGCGACGGCCGGAGCGCTGGCGCTCCTCGGAGCCCTGCTCGGCACCGCCGCGGCCTACCTCGGCATCATCGCCTGGAACCGCGGCCTGCACAGCCTGACCGCCGTCCCAGCCGCCAAGCTGACCGTCCTTATCGTCGGCCTGCCGCTGCTGGCGCTCGTGACGGCCTGGCTGCTGGCCGGCCGGGAGCCGCCAGCGATTGCGCAGCAGCCGCTCGACTAGCCGCAGCCGGTCATCGGCCGAGGTAGCGCGTGCCGGGATCGCGAGATCTTGGATGATGTGGTGCGTGCCTTCCTTGACCTCGCCCGTGATAGCAGACGGCCGCCTGAACGGAAGCGCGCAGCCCGTCCTCGCGGCTGGCGGCGGGCTGGCCCTGCGGCCCTGGCTGCCGGCCGATGCTCCTGCAGTGGCAGCGGCGTACGCGGATCCCGATATTCAGCGCTGGCACGCATGGCAGGTGGATAGCGACGACGAAGCGCGCGCTCTGATCATGCGCTGGCAGCGCAGCTGGCCGGCCGAGACCGGCGCGCACTGGGCGGTGACCCGCGCCGAGGGCGGCGAGGTACTCGGCCGGGTGGCGCTGCGCTCGATGACGCTCAGTGAGGGGCGGGCCGAGTGCGCCTACTGGACGGCTCCCGCCGCCCGTGGCGAGGGTGTGGCACCGCGTGCGCTCGGGGCGCTGTCCGAGTGGGCATTTCGCGAGATCGGCTTCCACCGGCTCGAGCTGCTGCACTCAATGGCCAACCTGCCATCATGCCGTGTTGCGGTCAAGACAGGCTTCGCGGCGGAGGGCGTACAGCGCAGCGCTGCTTTGCACACCGATGGCTGGCATGACATGCACGTCCACGCGCGCATCAACGCAGCCGAGGCTCACTAGTCCCTGGCCAGTCCTCGGCGAGCATGGTCCAGCGCTCGTGATCGCGCCACTGCCCGTCGATGATCAGGTATCGCGGCGAGAAGCCTTCGCGCCTGAAGCCCAGCCGCCGCACCAGGTTCAGTGACGGCGCGTTATCGGGCTGGATGTTGGCCTCCAGCCGGTGCAGCCCCAGGCTGGTGAACGCGTCGGTGACCACAGCCGCCAGGCCGGCCGTCATCAGCCCGCGCCGAGCGTGGGACAGGAACGAGGCGTAGCCCAGGTGACCGGACCGCAGTGCGCCACGGACGATGTTGTTGATGTTCACGTATCCGACTAGTCCGCCACATGCATGGTGTCGGATCAGGTAGCTGGCCTGCTCCTCGCGAGCTGCCCGGGTCAGGAAGGCGGTGAAGCGCTCGGGCGTGTCCGGTGCTGTCAGCCAGGGCCGGTGCAGCGCGGCGCTCTCCACGGCCGCCGCGATGAATTCGTCGGCGTCCGCTGGCGACGGGGGCGCTAGGTCGATGTCGTGCACGCAACTCTCCCTATCCGCCGTCAGCGAGAACCGTCGGCTCGAACCCGGCAGCGAGCGCGCGCAATGCCTGATCCAGGTAGACGGTGAGGTCCGCGTCGGCGCGCTCGGCCCAGCGTTCGTAGGCGGACCGGCACACCGCCAGTGTCGCCCGGCTGATCGCCAGCGGGTACAGCGACTCCGCAGGCTGGCCGAGCCGGCTGGCGGCGAAC